>JAVZDR010000001.1:0-47914 GCA_038873795.1 Candidatus Micrarchaeaceae archaeon
TCCGAAGGACCGATGCCGCCGAGCGGCATAAGCGGCTTTGTAAAGAGCTACGGTACGATAATTAGCAACACCACAGTGATAAATGGTAACAATACGCCTGTGCGGGCTTTCTCTATGGTCTGGGTGTTCAACAACTCCGCCTCTGCAATGGCGCAGTATAATCATCTGAATTCCATAAACATCCAGCAGCACGTGCAATTCGGACTGAACCTTTCCAATTTCACGACGCCGAAGATAGGAAATGCGACCTCAGGCGCAGTGCTGTGGCCCGAGCGCTTTCAGCCCGGGGGCATCGGCCTAAAGGTCTTTATAATAAACTTCGCCTACAAAAATATCGCAGTCAGGATCGGCGTATACGAGCACATCAACTCGACGTCTCCGGCAGCAGCTATATACCTTGCCCAAAAGATGCTCTTAAACATTCAGGGTGCCACCTGATTTCTCTTTCCTGCTTCTTAAACCAGACTCAGCATACAGCAACAATCTCGGTGATTGAATTCTTCAAGTCTACCTCCGGCGCACCTTATATCTGCATTTCCTACGTCTCATTTCCGATATCAGGTCCCACAACCAGCCCATGTAACATCACATTCTCCTTTACAAGATAACAGGCTTTGCAAACAGCAGCGCAGCAAACACAAGCGCTTAGCCTTTTCCAAACAGCATCAGCGCCTAAGCCGAATGATGCCATGGCATAAGGCTTAAAAAACGGCATAATAGGCGAGAAAGGTTTATAAGCTTATTCTTCCAATATTTAGCTTGGCGTTTAGAGCATATTCTAATAAATCTTCCCCACCCTCTAAACGCTTCTTCTGCTTTTTCGCTGAAACTTCCACTAATCTACCATGGCACTTTCTTGAGCTTCAGAAGATATGCGCCCACGTTAGTAAGCTTGTGCAATACGCCTGTCAATACCACTATAAAGATGAGGCCGTAAATGCCAGGCAGGCGTCCAAAGGGCAGCGCCAGAAGCACAGCAAAGAGAAGGAACATATACTGATCAAGGATCGCTATGCCCATGCCTGGTTTGATGCCAAGGCGCCTTTTTATGAAGCTGCCGAGCAGGTCTCCCACGTGCGTGCCTACACTTTCAAATATGCCTATGACAAGCATGTAAGGCAGGAAAAGGCCCTCGAGTGCAGCGAAAACAAAGCCCGCAAGCAGGCCTGCAATTAACCCCCTTACCGTTTTGTGCTCCCCGAAAATAGGCTTGCCGAAGAGCTTCCTGTTGCCATCTATCGGCCTGCCGCCGCCGAATAAGACCGGCGCGCCATTTGCCACATACGCAGGGAGTATGTAGATTATGGGATAGATCAAAATCGAGTATATGATGCTCTGCATAAAGTTTACCTTTTTGTTTTTTTGTAAGCAGCGCCTATTCTACACTCTCCTGCAGCAAAAACCAGACAATAGATACGGCTATCCCTAGGAGTATCAGGCCAATACCTAATGCAGGCGTTTTGCTTTCCACAGAAACATTACTGTATACCCGCACAAATATAAGATTTTGCGTGCTAATTTATCTGAGGGCTCGTAGTCGAGTGGCAAGACGTCTCTTTCACAGAGAGAAGATCCGGAGTTCGATTCTCCGCGGGCCCATCCTTTGCCAATAGCAAAATCCTTCTGCCGATTACCAATGCTGAGCAAATGCCTAATCTCTTTTTGCACCCTTGATACTATCTCTGAGCCATCTGGCTAACCGCACCGGAAGCAACTTTTTTTCCTCATCGTTTATAATCTTCCAAAGCTCATTCCACTCCATATAACCTTACCAGAACATCGCATATAGCCAAACACCATGCAGTATTCAATGCTGACCCATACACAATTGCTATAAATCTTAATCTTGAATTATCTTAGTTGCTATGGATGTATATACAAAGATAAATCTAATAAAGGCTCCTCCGCTTGAAGAAGTTGTGACTGAGGAGGAGCTAAAGTCGGTCCTCGAAACGAATGCCAGGCCAAAGCATTACATAGGCTATGAAATCTCAGGTCTGCTCCATCTTGGCTCCCTCTTTATGGGCGGCTACAAGCTCAATGATTTCGCAGATGCTGGCCTTGAAACGACAGTGTATTTGGCCGATTGGCACAGCTTCATAAATAAGAAGCTTGGGGGAGACTGGGACCGCATAATAAAGGCATCGAAATACTTCAGGGAGGCATTCAAGTTCTTTGCGCCAAAGGCGAAGATAGTCCTCGGCTCAGATCTATACCACAACAACGATGAGTATTGGAAGGACGTAGTGAGGTTCTCTTCAAAGATAACCTTCTCAAGGGCAAAACGGTGCGTCACAATAATGGGGAGGAGCGAGAGCGAATCTTTGGACATGGCGCAGTATCTATATCCGCCGATGCAGGCCGTGGATGTGAAATACTTGGGCGAGGATTTTCCGCATGGTGGCATGGATCAGCGGAAAGTGCACATGCTTGCCAGGGAGATATTCCCAAAGCTCGGCTGGAATAAGCCCGTTGCCCTGCATCACCACCTGCTGGCCGGCCTCGCAAAGCCCGGTGAGGTAACTTCAGGAGAGAAGCTTGACAGAGTTATTGCGGCTAAGATGAGTAAGAGCAAGCCTTGGACTGCAATATTCATACACGATTCAAATGAGCAGATAAGGGAGAAGCTCGCCAAGGCATGGTGCCCTGAGAAAGAGGCAGAGATGAATCCCGTGCTTGAAATTGCAAAGTACATAATATTCCACGAGCGCAAGGAATTCACTATAGAGCGCGAGAGCAGGTATGGCGGCAGCGTGACTTTTGCTTCGTATGCAGAGCTCGAGTCTGAATACATAAAAGGCAAGATACACCCGCAGGACCTCAAGAGCGCTGTAGCTGAAGAGTTGGGCAGGATAATAGACCCTATCAGGAGGCATTTCGAGAGCGAGCAGATGCGCAGGCTCATAGAGGTCTTTGAAGTTAGTAGTGCTCCTTCTCAATAAAGTAATCAGCGAATGCATTGAATGCTTTCGCCCTGTGGGACAGCTCATTCTTCTTGTCGATGCCCAGCTCCGCCAGCGTCTTTTTGCTGCCATCTGGTATGAATATTGGATCATAGCCGAAGGCCCTGCCCTTGCTTATCCTCTCTGCTATTGTGCCTTCTGCAACCCCTTTGAAAAGCTTCAGCTCGCTCTCGCTCGCATAGCATATCACCGTCTCGAACCTGGCGCGCCTCACCTCTGCGCCTTCGAGAAGCTTCAAGATGCCCTTCAGCCCGATGGCTTTGTAGACCTCCGCGGCGTATGGGCCAGGAAAGCCATTCAGCGAATCTATGAAGAGACCTGTGTCCTCGACTATCAATGGAACCAGCAGCGCCGAGAAAGCAGCTACTGCCCCAAGTTGGGCTATACTCTCAATGCTGTTGGACTGTATTTCATATTTTGGGTAATTAAGCCAATTGACTTTTATGCCGCGTTTTTCACCAAGAGCCCGGATCTCTTCAAACTTGTTTTTGTTGCTGGTAACGAAGTTTATCTCTTTCACCAAATCGCCTTGCAAGGCCACATGCATGGGCGTTGTGGGAAGGCTTTGTAGACAGCATTGTTATGCCCGTGAATGGCTTGCTCAATGTTGCTTTGCAACATGCCAACCAGCTGATGGAAAGCCCATTCCTTTAGCTGGGGTAGTTTACTTTTGCTACATATAACTGGCCGCATAAAGAATGATAAATCTTTGCGCTTCGAGACAGAAAGTTTTATTATATTTTTATTTGCATATATCTCAAGGGCCCGTAGCTCAGCTTGGACAGAGCAGCACCGTCCTAAGGTGATGGTCGCGGGTTCAAAACATTCACGCAAAGAAAATGTGGAACTCCCGTCGGGCCCGAGGCGCTTACAATGGCAAGAGCTAAATCAATGGAAAAGCGGAAGCATGGAAATGCAGAGCCTGAGCTTGTAGTTAAAAAGCTTGGCAGGTTCGGCTATCTTGACACGATACATGTCTCGCTGATAGTGCTTGTCGCAATACTGGTGGCGCTGCTTCTTGTAATTTCCTTCTCGAAGCCTGCTATTCTGATAAGGAACGTGACAAATTCAACTCAGCCACTCAACTGCACCTATGGCCTGCAGAGCGGCAGATGCGTTGTTCCCCTGCACAACGTCTCTGAAGTAAGCGCCCAGGTCGAAAGGGTGCTTGCGAGCTACGCCTACATAAACAGTTCCTTATCCTTGCTCGCATACTTCTCCGACATAAAGAATGCAAGCTATGCATACCTGCCAAGCGAAGGGAGCTGGCTTACAGCAATACCAGCTATAAATCCATCGACAGGCACACACTTCATGTTTTACCTTCTCATAAACGGCACAACGCTCAGTGCCATCCCATACCTGCAGACAATCATGCCATCTGAGATAACGGCAAACAGGGTTGTCTCGCAGGGTGTCATATCGGTAAATGGCAAATTCGCATGCCAGAGCCAGTATCCTGTGCAGGTCTTCTGGTTTATCGATCCATACGCTCCAGGAAGCATAGCCAGCCTGCTCAATGCGACAAGCATAGAGAGCAGATTCGGTAACAAAGTCAACGTTTCAGTCAAGGTGCTTTACGGGAGCTATTCAGCCCTTGTTGGTTCAAGGTCCGGTCAGATTAATGCCGAGGCACTCTCAAAATATGTGCTATGTGCGTCAACGCAAAGCAACTTCTCCAGATTTGCAACAAATCTGTATTCTGCGTATTCTGGATCTTATATGTCAAATCAGACGCTCCTTGCAATAGCTAAAGATTCATCATTGAATATTGCGCAGCTTGACAGCTGCCTGGCCAATTCCACAACCATAATGAACAGGCAGGCGCTGCTTGCCGAATATTACAACATAACTTCAACGCCTGTAGCAATAGTCAACTGCAAGTACATGACTCTCCCGCAGACTGTTGTAAATGGAATATGCTATGTGAATAGCACAATATGCTGAGATTCGATGCGGTATATAATAGTGGGTATAGACCCAGGGAAGACGGCTGCAATAGCCTGCATAGGCCTTGACGGCAGTCTTGTATACATCGATTATGGAATATCTGTTGGGATTGGATGGTTCATAGAGCGAATAAAGGGTGCGGGCACACCCCTTGTTATAGCTTCTGATAAGAAGAGGGCTGGCAAGACCATAAGCAAGCTCTCAGCGATCTTCGGCGCTCTGCTCTATACGCCAGAAAGGGACATAAGCGTCGAGAAAAAGAAGAAGGCATCTGAAGGGATGAGCATAGAAAACCCCCATGAGAGGGATGCGCTGGCTGCGGCGAAGGCAGCATACAACGTCTATGCAAACAAGCTCAGGCAGGCCGGGCGCATAGCAGCTGAAAAGAACTCTGAAGCTGAAACGGTAAAAGCACGCGTGATAAGAAGATCATCGATAAGTGAGGCCATAGCCGGCTTGGGCCACGGCAGGAGGTAAACTACGCCATAGCAAGTTTATCAAACTGAGCGGGAAATCCAGCCATGGCGGGAGAGCCTACCGACTGCCTCGGCACAAAACGATTTGCCAATTTCCTAAATATGGCCTCGATGCAAACATATATATACTTTTTTCCGTATACCAATCATCATACTATGTCCATTTGGGAAGCCCACAAATTTATTTGTGGGGGATGTCAATAGCAAAATTGTGATAGTTATTCAGCAATGCTAGTAACAAACAGGTGGAAATATGTCTGACAAAATAGAAAACGCAGAAGCGAACTCTGAGCATATACCAGAGAATGTGGTATACGTGGGAAAGAAATCTGCAATGAACTACGTGCTGGCTGTTGTGACCCAGTTCAACAACGGCGCAAAGAGCGTGTCGATAAAGGCGAGGGGTAACACCATCTCAAGGGCCGTCGATGTTGCTGAGATAACCAGGAACAGATTCATATCAGATGCAAAGGTCGGCAACATAACCATAGGCACCGAAGAGCTAGCCAACGAGGATGGCACAAAGTCGAAGGTAAGCTCTATACAGATAACCCTAACCAGGTAAATTTCTATTTTTCTTTTCCTTTTTCTCAAGCTTTAGCTGCCACGACGTCAGAAGTGCTTACCACGCCGCTGCAGATCATATCTTTTTTGTTGTCTACGACAGGCAACCTCGTTATCCTGTACCTGATCATCATCTTCGCTGCCTCTTCTATGCTAGAGCTGAGCTCGACAAAAATGGGCTTTTTCATCACTGTGCCAACAGCAGTGTCATCGCTGATCCCATTTGCCAGCGCATTCTCTATATCCTTCTTTGTCAGGATTCCAACAAGCCTGCCATTCTTAAGCACAGGCAGAACAGCGACAGCGCTGTTTTTGGTTAGCCTTAGCGCGGTGTAGAGCTTTGTCTCTGGGGCTACCCCCACAATATGCTTGTGCATGATTGTTGCTACCGATGGCATGAATTTATTGAAACGCTAAAATTCTTATTTGTATCTGCTCAATTCCTATTGGAGGCGGAGGGATGAAAATAAAGGCCATAGAGATAAGGAAGGATAAGGAGACGCAGGTTATAATAGGCCATGCAGGATTCATAAAGACAGCAGAGGACCTATACGAAGCAATGTCTGGAGCGGTGCCTGGTGTGAAGTTTGGCTTAGCATTCGTAGAAGCCAGTGGCCCCTGCCTGGTGAGAAGCGAGGGAAACGACAATGAACTTGTGTCGTCAGCTGAGAAGAACGCAAAGGCCATAGGTGCAGGCCACACCTTCGTAATACTGTTCAAGAATGCGTATCCTATAAACGTGCTGAACAGCATCAAGTCTGTCAGCGAGGTTTCATCCATCTACTGCGCCACATCAAATCCAGTAAAGGTGCTTGTCGCTGACCTTGGCGATGGCGCCGCGGTATTGGGCGTAGTCGATGGCCACAAGGCAAAAGGCATAGAGGGCCCTGCAGACAAGTCAAAGAGAAGAAAGCTTCTCCGCGATATAGGCTACAAGCTAGGTTGATGCAATGGCTTTCAAGCAGCTAAGCGATGAAAAGATAAATGAGGCTCTGGCTACCTTGGAAAGGGCATATCCCGATGCAAAATACTATCTCAATTTTTCCACTCCAATAGACTTGCTTGTTGCAGCCATATTGTCCGCGCAGACGCACGATGAGGTGGTCAATGCAGCTACCGCTGAACTCTTCAAGCACTTCAAGACCGCCAGGGATTATTCTAATGCTAGACCGGAGGAGCTTCTAAAATACATAGGCAAGGTTAGCTTTGCGGGCAAAAAGGCCATAAGCATAATAGAGGCATGCAAGATAATAGCGGAGAAGTATGGCGGCAAAGTCCCAAACAAGATGTCAGAATTGGTTGAGCTTCCAGGGATAGGGCGCAAGACCGCAAATACCATACTCATAAACGCTTATGGAATAGTCGAAGGCATACCTGTCGATACGTGGGTGATAAAGCTCTCATATAGGATAGGCATAACAGAAGATAGGGATCCAGAGAAGATAGAGGAAAAACTAATGCGTGTTCTCGACAAGAAATACTGGCACAATATAGCGTATGTGCTTAAGAGACACGGCCACCAGATATGCCATTCGCAGGCGCCCCTCTGCAGCAAATGCGTAATCAATGCCATATGCCCCAAGAACGGAGTAAAGGGTCACGGGTAATAAATTGGAATTTATAGCTGACTTACATGTGCATTCAAGGTATTCGCAGGCATGCAGCCAAGACATAGACTTGCAAAGCATGGCAAGCGCCGCTGCGCAGAAGGGCGTTTCAATATTAGGCACTGGGGACTTCACACATCCGCTATGGCTCAGAGAGATAAAAAGCAACCTAGTGGAGGAGGAAGATGGGCTCTACTCATATAAGCATGGGGGCGCAAAGACAAGGTTTGTGCTTAGCGTAGAGGTATCAAATGTATTTGATGTCGATGGCAGAACGAGGAAGATCCACAGCTGCATCCTTGCGGAGAGCATAGACGTTGTCGAGCAGGTAAATGAGGCCCTCTCAAAGTTCGGCAATCTTGGCGTTGATGGTAGGCCTACGCTGAACATGAGTGCGGCTGAGCTTGTTGAAGTCCTGCACAGCATCAGTGGCAAGATATTCATATTTCCGGCGCATGCTTGGACTCCATTCTACGGTGCGCTTGGCTCTATCTCAGGCTTCGATTCTATAGAGGATGCTTACGGCGACGAGGCGATGCACGTCCATGCCCTTGAGACAGGCCTCAGCTCAGATCCGCCGATGAACTGGCGCCTCTCGAAGCTCGACAAATACTCGCTTGTCTCGAACAGCGATGCCCATTCCCTAGCTAATATTGGCAGGGAAGCAAATGTGCTTGAGATAGACGCCGAAAGGCTCTCTTACAGCGAAATAATAAGCGCTATAGAAAGCAAGGATAGCAAAAGATTCAAAATGACTATAGAGTTTTATCCTGAAGAGGGCAAGTACCATTTCGACGGGCATAGGAACTGCAATGTTTCGCTGAGCCCTGAAGAATCGCTGAAGTACAACAACATCTGCCCAGTATGCGGCAAAAAGCTTGTCATAGGGGTGATGCACAGAGTGGAGGATCTTGCAGACAGGCCTGCAGGCTACGTCCCTGATGGCGCAATCCCATATGTGCATGCTGTGCCTTTGAAAGAGGTAATAGCATATGTACTGAAAAAAGGCAAGGCCTCTCTGGGCGTTGAGAAAATATATGAAAAGATGGTAGAAAAATTTGGCAGCGAGTTTGGTGCCCTGTTAAAGGCTGAGATAGATGAAATTGCAAAAGTGGATCCGGAGGTGGCAAAGGCCATTGAGAATGTAAGGGCAGAGCGCGTCAACCTTATACCAGGCTATGATGGCGTTTTCGGGATTGTTGATATAATGGGCAGAATGGAGAGGCCAAAACATGGCATGCAGAACAGCCTCTCTGATTTTGTTGAGTAAGCTTACAGAAGCCAAAGGCCAACTTGCCTAAACAAACAAAAAGGAATTTATAGCTTCACTCCAGAATAACCTATGTGGAATCCAAAATGGTTTTATTTCTGCTGCCTATGATACTCCCAGCCATAGCTCAAGCAGCATTCGGTAGCGCATACATATTCGCTCCAGCTGTGGTAACAAGCACAAATCGGGGTACGCTGACCACGATATACTTGAATGTTACTGGTGGCAACGGCTCCGTCTCTGTGGTTGGGCCATCGTCCGTCGGATTCAGCACTCTATCATCTGCCAGGACTGCTGTGGCATACGCGGCAGCATTTCTTGGCGTCAATGAACAGGACTACAATTTCACATATAAGATTGAGGATCAAAACATAAGCGTCTCAGGGCCGAGCGCTGGCTTGGCCTTCACTCTTCTTGCAATCTCAGCCCTTACCGGAAGGCCGCTTATTCACACGTTCACGCTCAGCGGCACCATATCGCCCAATGGCTCTATAGGCCAGATAGGAGGGGTTTACGACAAGGTTGGCGCAGCAAAGGCAAAGAACCTAAGCTTCGTTCTAATGCCCGCTGCGCAGAATGGCAGTTTCGAAAACCTCATATACTATGTGGCGCAGCAGGAATATTCAATACCAATAGTAGAGGTTGCCAACGTCTCGCAGGCGCTCGGCTATGCGTATGGAATAAACAAACCATATCCGCTTAACTTCAGCATATACACAGATTACAATGTAAGCATGATGCCTGGCGCAAATCTAACATGCACAAGCTGCAATGTAACAGCATTCAATGCCCTTACGCAATTCACGCTCAACTTCACCAGCAATGCTGTCAGCAGCATAAGCCCGAAGTTCGCATCAGCCAAAACGCAGATGCAGAAGCTGATGGACCAATACTACCTGATGGCAAGCAAAGGCTATTATTATACGGCTGCAGATTTTTCATTCCTCCTTTATAGCGATGCGTTTGTTCTTGACAATGCTAACAACTTCACAACTGCCAAGGCCGTAAATATAACTTCCGAGATATCCAATTACTGCGCCTCTGCAGTTCCTCCGCAGCTCAACACAAACAACTACCAGTATGTCATTGGTGGCGAGCTCAGGTCTGACTGGGCCAACACAACTCTGAGCTCAGCAGAAAGCGCACTTAGCAATGTTGAGACTACAGACACCATAATAGAAGCTCTGAGCAGCGATGCAAATGCCTATGGATGGTGCAAGGCAGCAAACGAGCTTTATTCGCTTGCGTCTAGCATGAATGGCACTCCGGTTGCGTTATCTCCAAGCCTCCAAAATTATGCAGCGCAAGCCCTGCAATCTGCAAGCAGATATGGCAGCAACATATACCTGCAGTCAGCAGAAGAAGAATACAAGAAAGGGAACTATGCTGCCGCAATCTATGCTGCAACCTATGCAAGCGTCCTTGGCAATACAGTAAACAGCTTCACTGCTGCACAGCTTTACAACATGTCAATAGCAAACATAGCAAACTCTACGTTTGGAATATGGCCGCAACAATATGCGCTGCAGGCTCAGTTCTACATCAATGAAGCAAAGCTGCAAAGCAATGCCAGCATCGCGTATAGCTTCCTGCAGGATGCCTATACTACATCCCTTCTTGGGAAGTCGCTTGCTGCTGATAACAAAATCATATCTGCGTCGTTCGTCAGCGCGCCATCATATTCGCTTCCAACAAGCCAGCTCAATGAGATAGAGCAGCAGGTGCGGCAGCTTTATGCCCTTATGGTAATAATGACGGCTCTCCTTTTCGGCATCTTTGTGCTATTGATTGTTTATATGTTGCGAACGCATGAAAGGGCGAATGAAAAAGGTGCAGAGGCGCAAGCTAGCACAAGAGGCACAAAACAAAGGCGAAAATGATGCATAACGACGCTTTCTGCAGAAAGGAGATCTACGAGCAGGTATACTATGAGACTAAACGCACGATGGTCGCATATGACATAATGCCATCCTTGCCGGGCCATTCGCTTGTAATACCAAAAAGGCATGTGGAAAGCATAAACGAAATGAGCGCGCCCGAAATGCTTGATATATACAATGTGCTTAGAAAAGTAATACCGGTGCTGCTCAGGGTGTATGGCGCAGATTCATATATTCTGACCGCGCAGGTCGGCAAGAACTCAGGGATGTCAATAAACCATTTACATTTCCACCTGATACCGCGGAGCAAAACCGATAAATACCACAACAATACTTCAAAGCTTTATGAAATGTTGAAAGAAGACAAATCAAGGAGGGCATACATAACCAAAAATAGGCGTGCCCTGCGGGAAAGAATAGAGAAAGATGTGGCCATGCTGCGAAAGGAATTCAGATATAGGCATTATGCTAGTAGATAGCAGCTATAACGAATATGACCAGAAGGGCCCACCCCATTGCGAAGAGCGAAATATCCCTTGATTTGTCGTAAAATCTTTTGCCAGCAATGAAAATATGCCCCAAGCCAACATATGCAAGCAGCGTGTCAGTCAAAAGTATAGGCAGGAGGTATGCAAGGTTGTGCTTGAACGGCTCAAAATAAAGGAAGATCCACACGCTTATTGCTATTGCCAGCGCGTAAAAGGCAAAAGCCACAATTGCCGCACCCCTGATACCGATTATCTTAGGCAGGTTCGTCGCCTTCCTTACCTTTATATCGCCCTCATAATCCCTTATTGTGCCATGTATCTCCCTGGCCATGCCACTGAAGAAGATCATGGCGAAAAGCCAAATGTCAGCACCGTTCAAAGCAGTAGTCATAACATAATTGCCGAATATGAAAGGCACAGCCATGGCGAAGGCCACATAGGCATTGCCAATAAGGAGCACCTCCTTTAGCCTGTAGCTGTAGAGCATTGCCAATGCGCCGAAGACAAGAGCTATTGCAAAGCAGTACCAGTTTATGAACGCGCTTGCTACGATACCTACCAAAAGGCTTGTTATAGCAACATACATGGCCTCCTTGGGCTTCAGCGCGCCTATGACAAGCGGCCTGTTTTTCTTATTAAGCCTATCTGTCTCAATATCGAAATAGTCATTTACTGCGAAGGAAGCCATGCTTATGAATATCGGCGTAATCAGGCTCAGCGCCAGTATCCAATAGCTGGGAAGGGCGTGCGCAGCTATAAGCTCAGCAGCGACAACCGCTACTATAAGCATTATGCTGTGCTCTATCCTTGTAAGCCTGAGTATCGCGCTGACTTTATTCATGGCTTCTATATTGTAACTGCATTTATAAATTTATTCCGTCAAATTAGATTATGGAACCTCTCAATCAGATGCCAAAGCACAATCTCTTCGGCTTGGAGAAGCAGGATTACAACACTGCCAAGGTTGTCGTGCTTCCAGTGCCTTATGACTCCACGCTGACTTATAAGACGGGCTCGCGAGAAGGCCCTAGAGCCATAATAGAAGCAAGCCGCAATATAGAGCTCTACAGCTACGAGCTCGGGCGCAGCTTGGAAAACCTTGGCATATACACATTGGATGAGCTTGCCCCTGATCTGAGCTCGCCAGAAAAGATGGTGGCAAGCATCAGCAGGGAAGTAGGCATAATAATAGATGACAAAAAGATCCCGCTCCTGCTTGGCGGCGAACATACTATAACAATCGGCGCAGTTAGGGCTTTCAAGGAAAGAAACACAGAAATGAGCGTCATACAGTTTGACGCCCATACAGATTCAAGGGATGAAATCTATGGAAGCAAGTACACCCATGCTACCGTTATGGCTAGGGTCAAGGAGCTCTATAGCAGTCCAGTGCAGGTTGGCATAAGGAGCATAGACGAGGAATCTGCAGAGCGCATAGACAAAGAGCGCGTGATATTTGCCGATGAAGTCCACAGCACCAGCGCAGAAGGCATCGCGGAAAAAATCATAGGTATGACAAATGAAAATGTGTACCTGAGCATAGACTTGGACGTGCTGGATCCGAGCGAAATGCCGAGTGTTGGCACTCCTGAGCCTGACGGCCTTTCCTTCCGTGAGCTTTTGGGGATAATAAAGCACATAGGCAAATCCAAGAAACTGATGGGCTTCGACGTTGTTGAGCTTAGCCCCATACCATACATGATTGCGCCTGATTACCTGGCTGCGAAGCTTACATATCTTACAATAGGTCACTTTTTCCAGAATCAGAATTAGCAATGTAATTCAATAAAAATTCGGCAACAAAATGTTCTTAAGCATGAATATGCAATTCCTCAAAACATGTGATTGGATGAAAAGATCGCCTAAAGAAGAATCGCTACAGCTGCAAGAAAATCAGCACAAGGTGGTTGGCAAGCACGTCTATGGCAACCTTTACGGGATAGAGCATGGGATCCTGACAAACATGGCCGCTCTTGAAGCTGCAACTCTGAAGGCAGCCGAGATAGGCAACATGCACATAGTCAGCCTGATGAAGAAGCAGTTCAAGATTCAGGGTTCGCCAAACAATGGCGGCGTATCAATAATAGCCATAATAGAAGAGAGCCACATCGCATTGCACACATGGCCAGAAAGCTCATACGCCACTATTGATATATACTCATGTGGCGCGCAAACTAATCCAGATGCATCATTCTCTTACTTCGTTGAAGTGCTGAAGCCAAAGACCTATAAAAAGTACTTCGCTGACCGCAGCAACTAATTTTTATTTCTTTACTGCACATATTGATTATGTATATCCCATAGCTGATTGGCGTGCTGGGCAACGTTCCGCAAACCAACCTCTTAGGGTACGAGGCCGTTTATGAGAGTCTTGCGAGGTGATTTGATAAAAACTTTTGTGGCAGTGCTTGCAGTGTTGTTCGTCTTCGGAACCACCAATGCTAGCAGCACGGTGGTGCTCTCTGGTACGTGCGGAAAGTACCCAATAGGCGGAGCCATAAACTTCTCGCTCTCAAATAGCGGCAACACAAGTGCATATTCAGTTGTATTAAGCCCTAGGATAGTCGGCATTTCTATGCCAAGCGGTACATACAACATATCTCTGCTCAATCCAGGGGAAAGCAACACAATCGAAATACCAATTAATAACCTTCATCTGATTGGAAGTTATGTGATGTATCTTATTGCGTCTTACCAGCAGGGTGCCAGCACATTTACAGCGGTCTTCCCATGCCTTATAACGGTCAATAAATCAGCGAACTCGCAGATATATGCTACAGTTACCACTTCAACATCAAAAGGCATATCTACAATAAATGCAAGCATTTTCAGCGCTGTCCAGCAGGGCATCGTCGCTAACGTCTCGCTCATACTTCCTCCTGGATTCGACTATCTGACAAATTCAAGTTATGCTGTGACACTGCTCCCATATGCTCGTAAAAACGTGACGTTCACTGTAAAAGCTCCTCAGACTTTTGCGTCATACAGCGGCGGCGTGGCCCTAAACTACAAGTTGAATGGCATAAACTATGCGGCTCTGGCAACTATAATAATAGCCCAGAAGAGCGGCAATCCACTTTTTAACACAGCAAGCCTTGTATATTATGCAGCCATAATCATAATTATAATTATAGCCTTCCTGATTGTGCGTTCGGCAGTCTCAGCAAGGAGGCACGCTTCAAAGAATGTGAAGAATGAAGAAGGCGCAGGCAAACATTAGCTTGTATAGTTAAGAAGCATGTAAAGCGCTGGTGCATTCCCTGTCGACGTTTCTGATCCCTGCACAATCAGCTTCGTCTTATATTCCTCCAATGTATATTTGCATGCGGTGCTGTGGTATGGCGGCACCAGGCACCAGTAACCATAATCGAACACAAAACAGTTGTATTTTGACAGTGTGTCTGTAAAGTTGGCATTCAAAGAGCCAAGATAGCCCATCTGCGCAGAGCTTCTGTTCACTTCATACCATATATCAGGAGTGAAAGAAAAAACAAGGCAGTTCGCAGGCACTTTGCTGTAGTTTGCATAGAAGAAATTCATTGCTGGCAGTATGACACCTTGCTGCGGCATGCTCTCAGGCGCGATGGTTGTAATCGGCATCAGGAGTGCAAACGGCACAAATATTGCCGCAACAACGACAGCTGCAAACACAGCATATCTGTATTTTGCGTATCTGGAAGGGAAGTAAACTACTACTGTTTTAGCGCTGGGCCTGCGCCTGATGCGGAGCATGTAGATAAGCTTGCCTGAAGCATCACTGAGTTCGGCAATGCCAACTCCTGCAAGTATTGCAATTCCTGGAAGCAGCTGAAGCATGAATCTGCTATCTACCCCATAAGTTGCAGCACCTGCATAGAAAGCTGTATAAAAGGCGAAGTAAGCAAGAATCCACAGGCCTAGCAGGAGCATTGCAGAGAATCTGTTCTTTTCTCTTGCATAGAAAGCAAGGAAGGCTGCGCCAATCAATGCAAGCAGCGTTGTTTCCCAAGGGAATACAATAGGGTAGCTGTAAATGTTGTTGTATGCACCTGAGAAGAAGTCCACATTAGGCATTAAATTCGCAGCGAAGTTTGAGAGTGAAATGATGCTCTGATTTGATGGCTGCCCATACTGTGGGGATTGAAGTTCAGATGCAAGGTAATAAACCTGTGGAATCATCATTACAATGAAAGCCAGGAAAACAACGAGCGTTTTAGTGTCTGAATTTATTGCATAGTTTATCTTAGGCAGCCTCATGCTTATGGTCTTTTTGATTCCACCCTTGCCAAAGGCAAGCATTAGTATTGCAAACAGAGCTATCAGTAATGCCCCCTCTGACCTCGCATACGCAGCCAGGACAAGGCTGAACATGAATGCTGTCAGCGTTTTTCTGTTGGTATGCTCTGCAAACACAACAAAAAGGAAGAATGCTATAGTCGAAAGAAGCATGAAATACGGGTCTGGATCTGCCTGCGTCCTAGACCATATGAAGAGCATAGGTGTGAGCGCGAATGCAAATGTTGAAGCAACTGCTATGTCATTCCTCTTGAACATAGCATATGCAAGCCCGAAGACCGCGACTATCGAAATTGCGCCTATGAGCAGCTGCATGTTATACGCGGTTGTTGTGCCTATGCCGAAGATTGCAAAAGCCATGGCTATGAAGAAAGATATTTCTACAGGATCATGGTAAATGGCATTTTCAAAGCAGCTGTGCAGATAGCCCGTGCCATATTGGCACCACAGCGCATTGCCATGCATGAGAATGTTGAGCGCAATGCCCTGGTAAATATTCTCGTCGAAGTACAGTTGCTCCACGGGCTTGACAAGTACAAGCGCAAACACGAGAAAAAACACAAGCGTCGCAATCAGCGCAATCATTGCGCCTCTGCTTACCCCAGCTATTGACTTCCTGATTTCCCGCCTGGCCAAAAACAGCGATACAATAAGACCTATAAATGAGACGGCAAAGACGGAAGTAAAAGCATAGCCCAAGATCATGCAACTGCCTTCTTGTTCTCAACAAAGTAATTTCCAAGGAACATGTACCTCGTGCCTGTTTTCTTCATGGTCTCTATCGCATCATCAGGGCTCATGACTATAGGCATGCCATGTATATTGAAGCTTGTGTTTAACACTACCCCATAACCCACATCTTTCGCAACGTTTTCAAGAAGGAGCCTGTAATCCTTGTTTTCATTGCCAACCATCTGCGGCCTTGCTGTCATATCAACATGCACCACTGAGCGCATGAGGTCAACCTTGTCTTTTTTTACCTCATAAGCCATAGTCATAAACTTGTCATAGCCTTTCACATCTTCAAGGAGGTCCTTCGCATTCTCAACAAGCATCGATGGCGCGAATGGCTGGAACCATTCTCTCTTTTTTACGTAAAGGTTAAGTTTGTCCTTTACAGTCTCTGAAGAAGCCTTTGCAAGTATGCTCCTGTTGCCCAGGGCCCTCGGCCCGTATTCCATCCTGCCTTGGAACCAGAAGATATAGTTGTCGTCATTTAGCAGCTCTGCTGCATGAGAGCTCTTTGCATTATCATACTCATAACTCAGATCCTTTGCCTTCTTCAGGGAGCTTTCTATCTCACTTTCTGTATACGATGGCCCAAAATAGACATCATCGAATTTATAAGAACTTATGCCATTAAGCATATAATTTGCGTACATCGCAGCCCCCATAGCCATTCCCCCATCGCCCATGTGCGGGAAGACGAACCACCTCTTGAGCTTTTCCAGCTTCCTTATCTTCATGTTCGCCTTTACGTTAGACATTGTGCCTCCAGCTACTGCCACATCGCCTATGCCAAACTCATCCAAAACATTCTCGAAGAACTTCTGGAGCACCTTCTCAAGGAGCTGCTGGGCCATATAAGCAAACTGCTCCCTTGGCGTTCCCCAGCTTATCGCATCCAGCATCTTGAATTGCTTCACATGCGAGTATTTCGCTATTATATCTATGCCCTCCACTCTGAAGAAATCCTTCAGCTTGTTATCCTCGAACTTGAACGGATACGAGTAATCAGCCATTGCCATTATCTTGCCCTCGTCCTCAAGCTCCCTCATGCCGAGTATGTTTGTGACCTGCTCATAGAAGATGCCTATCGAGTTTTTTGCGGGCAGCGCATGTTGCCTTTCTAGCCTCCCATTTTCAAGTATGCTTATGGACCCGCTGAGTCCATCGCCTAGCCCATCAAGCGTCACAACAAGCGCTTTCTTGAAGCCTGATGCGAAGGCCGCCGTAGCCGCATGCGCAGTGTGATGGTCGATAGCATAGATCTTGAAATTCTCAAATCCTGCATGCCTCAGGTTCTGCGAAACTATGGCCTTGCTTATACTGTTGCAGAGGGGCAGCACCCCTACCTGCGTCAAAGTGTACTTGAGGTAATGCCGCGCATTGTCAAAGCTCGGCCTGAGCATCTTCCTCCTTCTGTATGCGTAGTAATATTCCTTTGAGTAAGGCATTATCCTCTCAATGGTTTTTGTAAACTCTGTAGTGGGAAATGCAACTACGTCTACTTCCTTAGGTTTTATTCCTGCAAAATCGAGTGCTGCCTTTATTGAATTGTAAGGGAAATTTACCTCTAGTTTCCTCTTTGTAAATCTCTCCTCGTTTGCAGCAAACACTATCTTGTTTCCATCAAGTAGTGCGGCACCAGAATCATGACCGTCCCAGATTCCTAAAACGTACATTAGATCATAAGTAAATAGGATTCATCTTTTATAAATCTTTCAAGGCGTGGCCAGCGTCTATCTATTTGATCATTGTTTTGATGTCCCCGACAATCGCCTGGTATGCCTCGCAAGCTGTCCAGCTCTGAGGCTCCTTGCCCTCTTTTATGATCTTCCTTACCATGTTTGCTTCATCATTGTGCCACATCCCCTCAAGGCTATATCCAAAATCCCTTATGTTGCCTATCTTCCTGCTCCACATTATTGACGGATAGACATTGCCGTAGCTGTCGAGGAAGAGCGATGCATCGAGGCTCCTGCTCTTTATCGGGCTTTTCCCGGTTCTAAGGTACTTGACAAGCAGCCTCAGGAAAGTCCCTTCTATTGCTGGTATTGATCCAAACTCGAAGCGCCTCTTCTTAATGTATGCCTCAACCTCATCAGCCATTGCGGCTGCGTTTGGCAGTATGCTTGCATCAGTGTTGTTGTAATAGATCTCTGAGAGCTGCGCCGCATTTATGTGGAAGTCATTATAGGTCACTTCAGGTATATCCTTCTTTACCTCCTCATATGTCTTCTCAAGCATTCCTTGGTTCATGCTGCTCATGGTATAGCCAAAAACGACGAATAGATTCTTGCGCTTTTCCTTGAGCGCCTTTAGCCTCCTGAACATCTCTATCGCTTTGTCGTAGTTGCCCTTAACTCCTCTTATCTCATCATGGAGCTCCCTATAGCCGTCCAGGCTAACTGTGATAGAGAGCCTTGGAAGCCCAAGATCAAGCATCTGCTCTATCTTTGATATTACCATATCATGGTTTGTTAGCGAATTGGTTGGTATGGTAACTATATAAAGGCCCTTTGAATTCTCGTAGAAGGCCCTGACAATCTCTACTATATCGCTTCTCAGGAAGGGCTCGCCACCGGTTATCTCTATCCACCTGAACGACCTGTTTTTCCTTGCAAACTCCCTTATCTCATCTATGCTGAGCTCGCCCTTTGGCTTAAGCTGCCATATGTTGCACGTCTTGCACCTGGAATTGCACAAATACGATATCGCGAAGGTGAGCTTGTAAGGCTGCTTGAGCTGGGAAAAATTGCTCCTCAGCGCTGTCATTCCAAGTCCAATAAACTTCTTAAAACTCACAATGCCCCCTCAATAACTTAATTAAGCTTTCTTAATATATAAATATTGCTCCGTCTAAGGTCAGTCCATGCAAGCAAAAAGACCCTATATATCGATTGTGATACCAACGTTAAATGAGGCCAAGAACATAGGCATTGTTATAAGCAATGTAAAAAAGGCGCTTGATGGCTACAGCTACGAGATAATTGTCGTGGACAAGCACTCGAAGGACAACACCGCGGGCATAGCAAGGCGCCTTGGCGCGAGGGTCTTATACGACGATATTGGAAAGGGATCCGCACTGATAAAAGGCATGACTGCAAGCAAGGGCTCGATAATAATCTCAATGGATGCTGACCTTTCGCACAGGGCTAACGAACTCAAGCTGCTCATAACTGCGATAGAGGCTGGCTATGACATAGCTATGGGCTCAAGGTTCATAATGGGCGGCGGCACTGAGGACATGCCGCTGATAAGGAAGATAGGAAACAAGTTCTTCGTGGGCCTTGTCAATCTTCTCTTCCATGCAAACTACACAGACATGTGCTACGGCTATAGAAGCTTTAGAAGGGGGGTGCTACAAAAGCTCAACCTAAATGAACTCGGCTTCGGGATAGAAACTGAGATAAACATAAAAGCGATGAAGAAAGGG
Source organism: Candidatus Micrarchaeaceae archaeon (assembly GCA_038873795.1). Taxonomy (GTDB): domain Archaea; phylum Micrarchaeota; class Micrarchaeia; order Micrarchaeales; family CABMGC01; genus JAVZDR01. Next base: position 19,633 of record JAVZDR010000001.1, read on the forward strand.
CTCAATGTCATAGAGATACCGAGCTTCGAGAAGAAGCGTGCATCCGGAAGCGGTAACCTAAGGACATTCAGGGATGGCTACATAATCCTAAAGACCATTCTCAAGAACTTAGGTAGCTAGTCGAGCCAGTCTGAGATCCCTTTCTGCCTCTCATTCATCCTTATTGTGACGAGTTTGTCTGCAAATTTCGAAATCCTTTCTGCTGAGAACCCATGGAGGTCGCACATGAACCTCAGTATTGCCTCCTTGTCAGGCTGGCCCTCCCTAATGCGTCTGTTGAGCTCTTCAACGCTCATCTCCGCGACTTCAGGCTCTTTGAAGATCCTAACAACATCCTCTACGCCCCCAGCCAGGTTTGTGCCATATTTGCTGTCTACATACTTGACAACGCTCTCAATGCTCTCATGCTCCCTCACTATCCTAAGCGCGGTCTTTGGGCCTATGCCCTTGACGCCGTCGTTGAAGTCTGTCCCGACAAGCACCCCCAGCCATATCAGTTTGTCAAGGTTTATTGAAAAATGCCTTAGAAGCTTCTCAAGCTCTATGAATTCTGGCGCCACTTCCACATACACATTCTTCTTCGGCAGCTTCCTCCTTCCGGTTATTGCTATATTCCTAATCACATACCTGGAATCAAAGAGGAGCGTGTCATAATCCTGGCTTGCAACCGCGTATGCCATTCCATTTTTAACCATGTATGCCGCCTGGGCTTCTCCCTCAGCCGGAGCCTGTATATATGCAATGCCCATATCCTTCAGCAGCTCCTTCGCGCTCTCAACTATCTGCTTGTTTATCCTGCTGCTGGCCATGGCGTGCATCCTCGCCTCTTCCGCAAGGCCCTTCTCCTTTGCCTCCTGCCATTCCTCATATGCTTTCTCCCGCCTCTCCATCCTTGCTTCTATGGTCTTTTTCTTGAGCGCTGGAGGTATCCCATCAAAAACAAATATGGGGGTTATGCCCTGCTCTATCAGGTTTATTGTCCTATAGAAGAGCCCGCTCAGGTGGCTTGTCACCATACCTTTTGAATCGAGGAGGGGCGTGCCGTCAGGCTGCCTTATTATTGAAAGGAATTGGTAGATTGTGTTATATGCATCTATCGCTAGCCTCTTGCCGCCGAGCTCTGATAGCTCTATATTTTCTTTGACCTCAGCAACAAGAGGTCCGAGAGCTACAGCCATTCAATTGCCCTTCTCATGCTTCTCCTTCTTTATTGCAGCATCGCCAAGCGTTATGGGCTGGCTGCGCCAGCCGCTTATGTGCTCGCTGCCCTCCTCGCTTGCCACAGTGAGCTTGATTCCAAGCTCCCTCTCAAGCTTCTTTGTGAGGCCCACGCTCGGTAGCATCTTCTCCTCCTCAACCCTGAGCAAGGTGCTCTCCTTCTCGTTTATCTTTTCGGCAAGCACATTGAGCGGTATGCCAAGGCCATTCCTGGCTTTGCGTATTGCTTCACCATAATGCTCTATCATTTCGCTTGGCTGGTCGCTGGCAGCTTTAGCAGGACCATGGTGCTTTGCTGCGCCATTTTCAGGGGCAGAGATAATCTTTTTGCCTTTCGCGCACTCGCTGCAGACGCGCATCTCCGCACCCTCTATCTCTATTACATAAATCTTCTCGGTCTCCGCACCGCATATCTCGCAGCTTTCCATAAAACCAACCATTATTCTAACTTTACTCTTAATCTTATATATTTTTTCGTTGCAATTAGCATGCTATGCAAAGTACTCAGCGCCTTGCGCACATTAAAAAATACTCGCTGCCGCTGAGCATTGCCGCCGCGTTTTTGGCAGTGCTGTTCGTCTATGCCATGTATCTCAGCAGCGCTGGCATCCTTGCAAGGTGGGTTGCCTCGCTCTTAGTTCTCCTTCTCTGCGGCGAGATAATAATGCTCCTCAACGGCTTCAAAGGCATCTATGGCATATACATGATTGGCAGCAGGCGCGGCATAGCTTTCATAGACAATCTCTCAAAGAATCACAAGGCATTCTGGAGCGCGCTTGCAGACTGGGGCCTTGTTGTAAGCCTAGGTTTTTTTGCATATCCCCTTCTGAGAAAAGGGCAGCATCCCAAGCGTATGCTCATTTTCGGCATAGCAACACTGCTCGCGCTGCTTTTGCTCGTGATGCCAAATCTATCTTACTCTATGCAGTTCATCAACCTGCCCCAAATAAGCAGCAGGATAGCGAGCGAGGCGGTAGCCTCTGCGCAGGCCACAGGCTTAAACTACCTCTCATATGCGATATACATAGTAACGCTCATTGGAGGATTTGCAACATTCACATTACTTGTTATACTTGAGAATGCTGCAAGCATACTCTACGGCATTGCCATCTTTCTCGCCTCTGTTGCGGCCTCGCATCCGAATCCTGGTGCACTGAGCTCCCAAATACCGGGCGTAGCCCCTGTAATACCAGGCATAACAATACCCCTTTTTGCAGGTATAATATCATTGTTCATACTCCTCTTTCTACATGAGTTTTCCCATGGAATACTCGCAAGGCAGGCCAAAGTGAAGCTCAAATCCATAGGCATAGCCATATTCGGCATAATACCTGTTGGTGCATTCGTCGAGCCTGACGAAAAAGAGATAAGGAAGCTGCCAAAGATGAAGCAGATAAGGATACTCATTGCGGGGGTTTCCTCAAACCTGCTTGCCTCAATAGCCTTCTTTGCGCTGATGATGCTCTTCGTTGTTTATGTGCTTCCCGGTATCATGACCTACCATGTAATTGTTGAAGGAACATTGCCTGGCTATCCCGCAAATGGCATCATAGCGCCAGGCTCAACCATATTGGAATGGAATGGTTATGCCATAAAGAACATAACAAGCTTTACTGTTGCCGCTAAGAATGACAAACCCTATTCATCAATTAGCGTATTAACAGACAAGGGCTCATACAGGTTTACCACAAACGAAACCGGCAAAATAGGCGTTTATGTAGAGCAGGTCAGCACTCCCAAAGCAGGCATACTATCTGGCAGTGCAAACTTCCTATACATGGTCTTCGCGCTTTCATTCCTCCTGAATTTCCTTGTTGCAGTTGTGAACCTTCTGCCCATACCAGGATTCGATGGATGGCGCATATACCAGCTAAACATAAGCAAGCGCGCCCTGAATGTGCTTGCCATAATAATAGTCTTGGCCCTCCTCGCAAATGTGCTGCCATGGCTCTGGCTCAAGTGAAGAGCGCAATGCTTTTTAAGATGTTGCCGCAAAATAATAATGAAAAGCAATTCATGATCTAAATGAAAAAGTTCAAGACTACCAATGATATAAAAATACCCGAGAGGCTTATCGACCAGGTGATAGGGCAGGACAATGCCGTAGACATAGTGAAAAAGGCGGCCAAGCAGCACAGGCATGTCCTCCTCATAGGCGAACCAGGAATAGGCAAGACGATGCTTGCGCAGGCAATGGCTGACCTGCTTTCTGCGACTGACCTCGAAGACGTCCTTGCATATAAGAATCCGAACGACGAAAATAGGCCCATAATAAAAGCCGTAAAGACCTACCCGAATCCGATAGAACCGGGAAAGCCGCTCGGTGACGGCCAGGGCAGGCAGATAATTCAGAAGGAAAGGCTTAGGAACAGGACAGACCTCGACCATGGCAGCTCTCCTGTGCTTTCAATAATAATCCTACTTGTAATAATACTTTTCGGACTCTCTCTTCTTGGCTTATTCCACGGCTATGAGATAGTGGTAATTGCGGCACTGATACTCGGCATACTCTTCCTTGGAGCAATACTAATTTTCACGAGTGGCGTGACAAGACATGGAATGGGCCTTTTCCCTGGCGCATTCGAATCCAATATACCAAAGCTTATAGTAGACAACACCGGTCTTACCCACGCGCCATTCATAGATGCGACAGGTTCCAGGGCAGGTGCTATATTTGGCGATGTCAAGCACGATCCTTTGCAGTCAGGTGGCCTTGGAACTCCAGCTCATCTTCGTGTCGAAGCCGGCGCTATCCACAGGGCTAACCACGGCGTGCTCTTCATAGATGAGATTGCAAGCCTTGACCTCAAGTGGCAGCAGGAGCTGCTTACAGCAATGCAAGAGAAAAAGTATCCTATAACTGGGCAGAGTGAGCTCAGCTCAGGCTCCATGGTCAGGACTGATCCTGTGCCTTCAGATTTCATACTTGTCGCTGCGGGCAACCTTCAAGACATTCAAAAGATGCACCCTGCCCTAAGGTCCAGGATACGCGGCTACGGTTATGAAGTATACATGGATTCATCGATGCCCGATACCGAGAGAAACCGCGAGCTCCTAGTGCAGTTCATAGCGCAGGAAATAAAAAAGGATGGCAAGATACCGCCATTTGACTATGACGCATGCATGGAAGTAGTAAACGAGGCAAGGAGGAGGAGCGACAGGAAGGGCAGGCTGACCCTTGTGCTAAGGGACCTCGGAGGCTTGATAAGGGCATCCGGCGACATAGCTCTGAACAAGGGCAGGAAGATTGTAACAAAAGAAGATGTTATAGAAGCTAAGAAGTTCGCAAGGCCAATAGAGGCGCAGTTCGTAGACCAAGCACTCGAGTATAGGAAGAGCTACAACGTGTTTTCGACAAAGGGCTTTTCGATAGGCAGAGTCAATGGCCTTGCCATAATAGGCTCGTCCCAGCTCTCAGCAGGAGTGATAGTTCCAATTGTATCAGAGGTGACGCAGGCCAGCTCAAGGGCAGAGGGTAAGCTCATAGCAACAGGCAAGCTCGGCAAGATAGCGCAGGAAGCTGTAAAGAATATAAGCGCAGTTATAAAGCGCCACATGGACAGAGATATAGCAAGCTATGACATACACGTGCAGTTCATCCAAACTTACGAGGGTGTAGAAGGTGACAGCGCAAGCGTTTCAGTTGCGGTAAGCGTCATTTCAGCAATGGAGGGCATGCCTGTTGACCAGTCTGTGGCAATGACAGGCTCGCTTTCAGTGCGCGGCGACGTGCTGCCAGTTGGCGGCATAACGAGCAAGGTCGAGGCTGCAATAGATGCAGGACTCAAGACAGTGATAGTGCCCAAGAGCAATGTTGCTGATATCTATATCTCAAAGGACAAGCTGAAGAGGATCAAAGTAGTCGCTGTGAAGAACATAGCAGACGTGATAGAAAACTCGATAAAGAAGAGTCCGAGAAGGGATGCAATGATAAAGGAGCTTAGGAGGTACATAACCACAGACTATGCTGAAAGGGCGCCGCTCATAGTAAGCAGTGACAAAAATGGAAAGCAGTAGCACTCCGAAGGCCAAGCTTGAGGCGCTTGGCAATAAGATACTTGCAGACATAAAATCCGGTAGGAACCCGAGCTTCGTGACCCTTGCTAGGACAAGGTCCAACATAATATATGACAGGAAGGACGGCTACCTGCGGCTCAAGGGCGGAAAGGAGGAAAGAACCTTCGTCAATGTCGCCCAGGCCAAGAAGTTCATGCAGACAATGGCTGTAGCGTCAAGGTGCCACAAGTTCATAAACGAGAATCTACACACAACTATAAGAGGCCTCTTCTACCAGCTCAAGTTCTCGCTTGGCGAGGACATAGAAGAAAACATGTTCAATGAGCAGAGCGAATCCAATCCGCTTATCGAGGACTTAGAAGCGTCGCTTGACGTGAAAAGGGAGGACCTCAATCTAAACGCCAATAGGAAGGGAGTCCTTGCAGGAAACATAAAAGTGATAGACAGATTCGGCGAAGGCCAGGTCGAGATAGACTGCAGCAAGCAAGGCAGGAGCGGCTGGGCCATACCAAGCGACGTCGACAACGAGATAGAGTTTGTCGACATGAAGGCAAAGTACGTGCTTGTTGTGGAGAAAGACGCTCTGTGGCAGAGGCTGAATGAGGATGGCTTCTGGAAGAAGGAAAATGCCATACTTATCACGCCGCAGGGCCAGGCCTCAAGGGGTGCAAGGCGCCTCATAAGGAAGCTGGCAGACATGGGTCTGCCCATATATGTGTTCACAGATTCTGATTCATGGGGCTGGTATATATACTGGACTATAAAGACAGGCAGCATAAACCTTGCATATATAGCCAAGAACATAGCGACTCCTGAAGCAAGATTCATAGGCGTTACCATATCAGACCTGCAGAGATACGACTTCTTGAAGAAGCTTACCATAAGGGCGACCGAGATGGACACAAGGAGGGCGCAGGAGATGCTCAATTACGAATGGATAAAGCAGCATGAGGAGTGGCGTTCAGAGCTTCAGACGATGATAAAGACCAAGGTAAAGCTTGAGCAGGATGCGTTGCAGGCGCCGAGACTGACTTTCGTCGACGATTACATAAGGGAGAAGATAAAGAATAAGGAATTCATGCCTTAGCTACCATGGGAGAGTGCCAAGGTCCTCGAGCCCTATCTTTGCAAGCGCCTTGCCCTGGTCGTCATAGTACTCCTTGCAGAAGGCGTTTATCTCCTGCATGCTCCTCACGCCCATGTTGTTGAGCTTCTCAAGGATCGCTGCGCGCCTGTTTTCCTCGTTTATGATCTCGGCAGGCGGATAGCCTGTGAGCTTTGCGAGCGTATCTCTGTATGTTACACTTGGCAGCACGTCTGATCCTTTGTGCTGCTTGTAGTCATATGTATAGAGGTCTGAAAGCAGAACCTGGGTCTCAACCCCAGATATCTCAGCAACATTTGTTATCTTCCTTATAAGCTTGCCTTTCTCGGGAACCTGCGAGACTATTATTATTGCGTCAATCAGCGGTATTATATCCATCTCCACATTCATGGGCGTATGCTGCAGCCTGGTTATCACATCCCTACTCGTGCTTGCGTGTATCGTGCCCATAGAGATTTTGCCTATGTTCATGGCTGTCATCATGTCTTTGGCCTCAGCGCCCCTTACCTCGCCTATAATTATCATATCAGGCCTCATCCTCAGTGCATTCTTTACAAGGTCTTCCATGCCCATGTCAGGGCTCGTCTCGAGTCTCACGCAGTTTTCCTGCGTCTCGGTGTGAAGCTCATAAGTCTCCTCAATTACAACAACCCTTGCTTCGGGCCTGAAAAAGCTGAACATTGCATTAAGCAGAGTGGTTTTGCCGCTTGCCGGCATGCCGCCTATCAGGATGTTGGCTGGCCTCACTCTCAGGCCCTCAGTATAGAGCCAGAGCCTTGCAGCCATGTTGTAGCTCATTTCGCCAGCATTTATCAGGTCGATTATGCTCATGGCAGTGCCCCTGAAGTTTCTTATTGTTATGTCTGCACCAATAGGCGAATCGACTATGTTAACGCGGGAGCCGTTTGGTAGGTGTACGTCAAATATTTTCTTGTTGACAGCAGAAGTCGTGGCATACATCTTGAGCTTGCGCACAAGCCTGTCAAGCTCTTCCCTGCTTGCTATCTTGTCAGGCGTCTTAGTCTGCCCAATAGAAGAGTAGTATACGAATATGTTTGCTGTGTTGTTTATCATTATATCTTCTACGTTTGGGTCTTTCAGATATTTGTCAATCGGACCGAAGGTTTCGCAATCGCTTACAACCTTTTCTATATAATCGCTTGGTGCATCAGGCATTATGGATTTGGCCACTTCCTTAATGTAGTTTTCCCTATCTTCTTTTTCCGGGTACCTGTTCAGCTTCTCGCCCAGCTCTTCAAAAACAGCATCTTCAAATTCTGCAAAACTAGCGGCAGTCATAAATTTCACAATAGATTATGATGGATTAAGGATATAAGTTTTATCTTTTTTGCCATGCTTCCATTCTTTTACTTCTTGCCCCTCTCCTTATAACTGCGAACCTGTCTATTATGCTATCGTAATGGTGCAGAGAAAAAAGCATTATAAGCAAAATAGTCACAAGTATCACTTCTGCGGTAAGCGCCTCATCTAAGTAAAAGAGAAATATGGATATCTCATCCCAATAATGCCTGACTGCGATTAGGGTCGCTATTGTTATTAGGTAATCCAGGGCAAGCGAGCCATAAGCAAGTGCCTCTATCCATTTCTTTACTCTTATAGCCCTAATTACATTTTTCATCTCCGACACAGAATGCACCGGCATGCTATGCAGCAATTTTTGAAATAAAAATAATAAACTATTCCACAGAAGCGAGGAATTCCATTATTATGCCGTTGAACTTTGAGGGATCAGAAAGATAGCATGCGTGGGTGGCCCCTTCAATCACTTTATATTCAGAATTCCTTGCATTTTTCAGCAGCATCGCCCCCGCCTCTGGTGGAGAAATGTCATCCTTGCTGCCCCAGATTCCAAGAACCCTAAAATCAAATCCCCTGAGTGCATCTGCAGGCAGATAGACAGGGCCAACAAGTATCATGGCCTTGACAACATTGCTATACAGTTTCGCGAAATCTATAACAACTCTTGAGCTCGCGCTTGAACCCAGCATAACAACACTGCCGTTAGTTTTTTTACTTATGAAACTATAGAGAAGTCTTGAGAATTCGTTGCCCTTAATTTCGAACCTGTTCCTGCTTTTCGGAAATCCAGGAACGTCCACAGCAAGAACGTTGTACCCAGCAGAATTCATCGTTTTTACTAAGCCTACCTGCTCCCAGATTCTAGATTCGAAGCTATACCCATGAAAAATCACGGCGAATTTCCCACAGCTGCAAGGCGCATAATAATAGAGCATTTCAAAGCGGCCATATTTGAAATACCTCTCTTCCATAGAACCAATTCAATGCTTTCCAACGCACTGGGACTCTATTGGAAACAACAACTCAGCGCTTTGCTGAGTTGTAGTACTCTATCACCCTATCGAGTACTATTTTAAGCCATGGTGTGAATTTGCTCCCATCATTCGCAACCTCTCTCTTTAAGTCTGCAAATGAAATCCATCTCCAATCGGCCACTTCCTCTGGATTCGGAGATGCAACGCCTTCATATGAACCGAATATGACGTGATCATATTCCCATTCTGTCAGGCCATTTCCAACTGGTGTCTTGTATATGAAGCTAAAGGCCTCTTTCATTTCGCAATCAAAGCCCATCTCCTCCTTAAGCCTGCGGTGAGCCGCATCAAGAACAGATTCATTGGGAAATGGGTGCGAGCAGCATGTATTGCTCCATAGGCCAGGCGTATGATATTTTGACAATGCCCTCTGCTGGAGCATGGTTTCGCCATTGCTGTTAATCACGAAGATGGAGATGGCCCTGTGGAGTTTGCCGCCGTTCATATGTGCCTTAATCTTCTCTTCAGTGCCTAATTCCCTATCATTCTCGTCCACTAGTACAACAAGCTGACTTCCGCCTTCCATAAAATTATTTTTACTTCTTCCTTTATATTCTTTTTCATGAGCTCAAGATCAGAATGGAGTTCCTGCATCCACATTACAAAGTTAAATATGGAGGTACAGGGAATCGAACCCAGATCTGCACCTTGTAAAGGTGCCGTCCTGCCATTAGACGATACCTCCTCATTATAGTTACATTTGACTGATTTTTATTATTTGTGCTGCTTTGATTTCGCCGCACAGAAATCATTGAGCCTTGATATTGCCTCCCCCAATACCTCTTTTTTAGGTAGCGCCACAATCCTTATGTGGTTTGGCGATCCAAATCCAGAGCCCCTAGCTATCTGCACGTATTTTTCCTTGAGGAATGCATCTGTAAAATCTTTGTCTTTATTGAAGCCTAGCGATTTAAGGTCTACTTTCGGGAATATGTAGAAGGTGCCATTTGGCTTCACAGTTTCGAGATATGGGTTTTCATTTAATAAGTCCATGCTAAAATTTACTCTATCCTCTATGCTGCTTACCAGTTCTTTGACTGATCTCTCATGCTCTGCAATATTGTTGATTGCCTCAGCCACAGCGTACTGCGCCGGCGCATTTACAGAGATCCTAACAGAGGCAAAGCCAGCAAACTTATTCTTGAGCGCATTAGACACACGGTCATCGCCAGGCACAATCATGAAGCCAATCCTGAAGCCTGTTGAAACATAATCCTTCGAGGCGCCATTGAGTATAACATAAGGTACACCATTTGCTACCTCAGACACACTTGTGAATTTTGCCCCATCGAATATTATTTCGTCATATATCTCGTCGCTTACTATTAACATGCCATTGTCGTTCGCTATGTCAACGAGATCTTTCAGAACTTTCCTGCTCAGCACTGTGCCAGTAGGGTTGTTTGGATTTGTTACAAGCATGTACTTGGGCTTCCTCTTCAGCCTTTTGAATGCCTCCTTAACATGCCTGGAAAATGCATCGGTATCGATGCTCCATCCAGATTTCTCGTCGTAATCATGCATGTATGCCACTCCTTCGGAAAGCTCAAGGAAGGGCACATACAACGGATAAAAGGGCCTGAAAAGAACTGCTGAATCGCCGGGATCTATGAGGGCTGCATTCAATATATATAGAGCTTCTGACACGCCATACGTTACTATTATACCTTCATTGCCAGTATCAATTCCGAACTTCCTTTTATACCTCTTCTCAATTGCCTCTTTCAATTCAGGTATGCCTGTTGCCTGCGTATAATGCGTCTTGTTTTCCCTTATTGCCTTTATGTAGGCCTCTTTTATGTATGCCGGCGTTTCGAAATATTCAGCCGGATCGCCCCTATTGAGGTGTATTACCTCTGCTCCCTTCCTTTCCAAATCAAGCGCTAACGCATCATCTTCTTCAAGTGCATTTGTAGCAAAATTGCTTCTCTTCGAAAACAACACAGAACCACAAATAAATAATTGCGAGCATCTATTTATCTTTATCTGCAAGCTCAGCTTCTTTTATTATGTATATGCCAGAATTCGCATGCCATTTTATTTCAGCCTTCTTTACTATTATCCTCCTCTTGAAGAGCGGCGCATCAAGTACAAACGTTTCAGCCTCTCCGCCTTCAAATGCGGCATTCACCCCATATCTCCTGCCCAATGCCTTTATCTTCGCGACCATTTCATTATCTATTTTCTTTCCAAGGAAGGATTCGGTAAAGCCTTCAGCTGATACCGCAGTTATTATGGCATCAAAATTCCTTGCAACCTCCTCCAACTCCTCCATCTGGTCCATATGCCAGAGCGGCGCAATGTGCTCTATACCAAGTTTTTTGGCTATCGCATTTACCCTGCTTGCCTGGTACTCGCTGGCTATCGCCCCAGTAATTATGCTGCTCGCGCCGCTCTCCCGCAGCGCCCTCTCAAGATCATCTAGCTCCTCCTCCTTGTTGCCGCTTGTGCTTGCGAAGAACTGCTTTATCCCCATCGCCTCGGCCTGCAGCTTTGTGAATTCGAGATTCGGGAAATGGAACATGTAGCTCTCAGGATTCTGAGGTACCATCGTTATCAGCAGGTCTACTTTTATGCCTAATGAAAATGCCTTGTGGATTGCAAGCGTCGAGTCTTTTCCTCCACTAAAAAGTGCAGCATTTATCATATAATCCTTATCTCAGTTTGCTTTTTTTACCCTTTGCATTGCTGGACTTGCATATGTCTTTCAGCACGCACCTGTAGCATTCCTTTTTGCGCGCTGTGCATGTATCCCTGCCAAGCGCTATGAAAAGGTTTGATGTTATCGGCCAATATCTTGCTGGTATCCTCTTCATCAGGTCCTTCTCGATGATTTTGGGATCCTTGCTTCTGGTAAGCCCAAGCCTGTTTGAGACTGTTATGCAGTGTGTATCCACAGCAATGCCCTCTGTTATACCATATCCTTCATTCAATATGACATTGGCCACCTTTCTCCCTATGCCTGGCAGGGTTATCAGTTCAGAAATAGTCCTTGGCACTTCGCCCCCAAAATCCTTCAAGATAATCCTGGCTGCATTTCTGAGGTTCCTCGCCTTAGTCCTGTAATAATTGAGGCCCTTCAGCTTCTTTTCCAATGTCGCAAGATTTGCATTTGCATAGGCATCGAAGCCATCAAACTCCTTGAACAGCACACTTGTCACACTGTTGACCTGCTTATCCGTGCATTGCGGCGACAGCATTGCAGCTACAAAAAGTTCAGTTATGTTTGCGTGCTTGAGTGCTGTTTGCTTCACGCCATACCTCTTTGCCAGCCTCCTTATGATTTTGGTTTCGTAATTTTGCATAGATTAATAATTTTGACTGCTAATTATAAATTGATACCATGCTTAGGCATCCCGCAGTTGCTGGTACATTCTACCCTAATGATCCAGCATCGATAAGGAAGTTCATCAGCAATGCAATCGAAGAAGCCAATTTAAATGTGGATGCAAGCAATGCGCTCTCATTTGTGGCTCCCCATGCTGGCTATATCTACTCTGGAAGGATAGCCGCATATACCTACAAGGCCGTTAGAGATATGCTTTCGCGCAGGAAAATAGACACATTTGTAATAATAGGCCCAAACCATACAGGATATGGCGCTCCAGTAGCCATTTCAGGCAAGGACTGGGAAACACCTCTTGGTGTTGTTAAGAATGATATAGAACTCTCGAACAAAATAGCCGAGCACAGATTTGTAACAATTGATGACGATGCACATGAATACGAGCATTCGGTAGAGGTTCAGCTGCCTTTCCTGCAGATGGTCGCAAAAGAGCCGAAATGCACCTTCATATGCATGGGTGATCAGTCTCTCGAAGCGAGCAGGGCACTGAGCAGCGCCATCGTGGATGCAAGCAATGCGCTCGGGCGGAGCATAGCTGTCATAGCGAGTTCTGACTTCAACCATTATGAGTCAGCGAAGACTGCCGAAAAGAAAGACCTGCCCGCCATAGAATACTTGACGAAGCTCGACTACATAAGCTTCAATTCCGAGATATCTAGATCAGGTGATACAGCGTGTGGCTATGGCCCTATAACCGTTGCGGCGATTACCGCAATAGAAAGGAAGGCAAAGAAGGGGATCCTGCTCAAGTACGGCAATTCAGGAGATGAAACTAAAGACTATTCTTCTGTCGTCGCCTATGCCAGCATAATCTTTACCGCATGAGGGGCTTCTCTGCAGCTATCATGAAGCCAAGGCCAAAACCTAGGCTCTCCTTCTCTATATTCGAAAAACCAGCCTGTTTCAGAAGGGCGACCACATTCTCCATGTTTACCTCGAAGTAGCTACTGTGCACATATCTCTCAATCTCGTTCTTTATTTCAGACTGTGAGATAGGCATTATCCTAAAGTAGTAATAGGTGTTTATGAGCCTCCTTATAAAAGTGCTTCTGTGGGCGTTTAGGTCCATTAGCAGGACTTTGCCCCCTGGCTTCAACATATCGAAGATATTCCCAATCACGCTCCTGAGGTCTTCGAATTCGCCGAGCGAAAAAGTCGACGTCACGTAGTCAAATTTTGTACTGAACCCCTTATACTTCTCAGCGTTACCTTCTATATATCTTACATTTTTCAGTCCGCTGCTTTTTTCCTTTGCTATTTTCAGCATTTTGGCATTGAAATCCAGGCCTATGACCTTATAGTTCTTGTAATGTTTTGCTATCGCTATTGCAGTTTCGCCGGTCCCAGTGGCCAAGTCGAGCACTGTTGCACTTCTGCTTGCGCCAAGCTTCTTGAGCATTTTTCTCCTCCACACTCTGCCCAGTCCGAATGTCAGGATGTTATATACCTTGTCATAGTTTATACTAATCACTGAGTAGAACTTTTCAAGTGAACTTTCCATACACTCCAAATCCAATAAGGAAGAATAATTTATTAAATACTCTTTCAAAATACATTATACTCAAATGCCGATATGAGGAATTGGTGCGGTATATGGCTATAATAGGGATACATGATGCGCATGATGCAGGTGCTGGAATCGTAAAAGATGGCAAGGTGATAGGCGCCGTGAATGAGGAGCGCTTTACAAAACTTAAAAATGATGTTGGTTTCCCTAGGAATTCGATACGTTACCTGCTCAGCGAGCTAGAAAATGAGGAAATTGAGAAAGTTGCCATACCTTGGATAGGCGGCAGCGCGCTTTTTGCGCGCATCATGCCCAGCTTGGAGGTAAAAAGAAGGAAGCTGTGGAGGAAAGAGATAAAGAAGCCCTCTCTCTTCCGCATGCACCTGACTAACATTGCCTTCAGGCTTTTGCAGAACCAGAATCCTAAGAGCATGTGGCATTACCTCGGCGAAGGCATCGGCGGCTATGTGATGAGGAAGAGGCTAGAGTCTATAGGCTTAAACAGGAAAATAGTTTTTGTGGACCACCATACGGCCCACGCCGCTTCCGCATACTATGCATCAGGCTTCAAGGAGGCGCTTGTCATAACCCTCGATGGCGCAGGCGACGGCCTTTCAGGGAGCATATCCATAGGTGACAACGGGAGCTTGAAGCGCATCAACCAGTTCGACGCAAGCTCAAGCATAGGCATACTATATGGTGCAGCTACAATAGCCTGCGACCTAAGGTACAGCGAAGACGAGGGCAAGCTGATGAGCCTTGCAGCATATTCATATCCAGCTGAAATAAAGGAGCTTGAAGGAATTGTAAGATATGATGAGAAGAAAAGGCAGCTGGTAAGCGGCACAGGCAGAAAGTATGAGTATTTGCTTGCTGAGTACATGAAGAATGAGCTCCTTTGGAGATATAACAGGGAAGCTTTAGCCTATGCTGTGCAGAGGCACGTAGAAAACCAGGTTTTGAAGATAGTCAAGCAGTACATAAAGGAAACAAAGATCGCAAACATAGCCGTTGCTGGTGGCTTCTTCTCAAATGTGATAGTAAATATGCTGATAAACCAGCTGCCAGAAGTCAAGAATTTCTTTGTATTCCCCCATATGGGTGATGGCGGACTTGCGCTTGGCGCCGCATATTATGTCGATTTCATCGAAAACGGAAAATTCAACAGGAGGCAGATTGAGAATGTCTATTTTGGCCCTTCCTATACAAATGAGGAGATTGAGAAGGAATTGAAGAAGGCTGGCAAAAAGATCAGATACGAAGAGGTGAAGGATATAGAGAGATATGCCGCAGAAAGGATAGCAAAGGAGAATAAGATCCTGCTATGGTTCCAAGGCAGGATGGAATACGGGCCGAGGGCCCTGGGCAACAGGAGCGTTCTGGCTCTTGCAAATGATCCCAAAAACAGGAACGAAGCCAACTTAATAATCAAACGCAGACCATACTACCAGCCTTTCGCAAGCACCATACTAGAGGAGGATGCGAGCGAGCTTCTAAATCCATACCCTCGGGGCACTAAATTCATGACAATCGCCTACAATGTGGATGAAGACCACAGGGAGGATCTTGTCGCTGCGTCGCACATAGACGGCACGACAAGGCCGCAGGTGCTTGGCGCAGAGAACAGGATCTACAGAAGGCTAATAGAAAACATAAAGCGCGAGATAGGAATTGGGGCGATACTTAATACAAGCTTCAACAAGCATGGGAAGCCGATAGTAATGAGCCCAGAAGATGCCATATGGACCCTCCTTAATACAGGCGCAAAGTATATGGCGATAGGCAATTACTTTGTAGAGAAAGTGATTTGATGAAAGCGGGCAGCATAGCCCTAATAGTCATTGATACACTGAGGCTAGACGAATTCGAAAAGCTGGAAAAGAGATATGGCATGATAGGCGCTCTTGGCAATGCAACATTCATGAAGAACTGCATAGCCCCGTCGCCGTGGACCCTGCCATCGCATGCATCGATCTTCACAGGCCTTTATCCAAGCGAGCATGGAGCGCATGAAACAAGCAGAATAAAATCCCTTGACATAGAAAGCATAAAGCTCAAGATGCCGACCTTTGTCTCAGAGCTGAATGAATTGGGCTTCCATACATATGCCATTTCTGCAAACCCATACGTCCACCCTGTATATGGCTTTACTGATTTTGGCTCATTCACGGAAGAGCCCTATTTTACTGACATATTTGGCAGTGTGGTTGAAGTCTCCAATAAGCTCAAGCCGATCATAGCCAAATACAGGAATCTTTACGGCAACAATATGCTGAAAATATCGGGCAGCATCCTTAGCGAGGAGCCCGAGCTGCTGCTTGAAGTTCTTGCAAGCGCATCAGTGCACACGCCAGTAGCAATGCTAAAGAAGGTCAAAGCCAAGGTCTTCGAGGGATGGCCTATAGAAAAGGGTGGTTCTCGCATACTCAAGAGAGTGAGAGAGACGCGCTTCATTGCCCCTTACTTTATTTTCATAAACCTGATGGAGGCTCATGATCCTTATGTGGGCAAGAAGAATGCAGATTTCAACTGGGCAACGCCTTTCCAGAAAGAGAAGCCGAGCCAAAGCAAAATCGCCACATGGAGGAAACTGTATTCAAAGGCAGCACTGAGGGGCTACAAGTATGCAGCCGAGATAGCGAAGAGCCTGCTCGAGAGGTACGGCGACAACCAGCTTATAATATTTACCAGCGACCATGGCCAGGCATTGGATGAGCATGGCTTTGTGGGTCATGGCACAGTGCTCTACGACGAAATTGTAAGGGTACCGTTTGCGGCGGTCTCGCCAAATCGCATCGGCACGAAGGGCAGCCAAGGCAGATACTGCTCGCTTGCCAATACAAGAAAGTTCATATTCAGCTATTTGGATGGCGATGAGAATGCCGCTGCCAGACTTTACTCAAGGAGAGTCTATTCACAGAGTTTTGGCATACCTGCAAACATAAGCTTTGCCCCTGGGATAGACGCAAGCAAGGTAAAAAGATTCGAGACGAAACGCGTGAGGAGGTTTATTTGATAAAACCAAGAGTATTAGTAATGGACCTGGGTTCGCGCACAAACATATTCGGCGGCGAAGCCCGGATAGCAAGCATCCTCTACAGAGGCCTGAAAGAGTATTTCGAGACGAGCTACCTTGGCTATGAGACTGAGTACATAAAGGCTGGGAAAGATACAATCATGCTGAGCAGAGGGGCAAAGTCCTGGCAGGGGCCTGCAGTAAAGAAGAGGGGTTTATCAGAAAACTGGTTTATGCGCTTTGGGTATTTCTTCCTGATGGGCAGGAACATGCTTGATATGGGCATCGAAAGGGAAAAGCTTGCAAAAAAGGTCAAGCTTCTCTCCCCAGATATAGTAATTTCAAATTCTGTCTGGGACTTCTCAACGCTCAGATACATAAAAGGCTATGTAGACTTCAAAACAATCTTTATAGACCATGCATGCATTTCAAACAGCAATGCCCCAGGATATTTAAGCAAGACGAACATGCCTTTGACGCTGGGCACTGGGATTTTTGGCAGCAGCATAGGCTCAATTAAGTCCAAGTTCTTCAGGTATTTTGATGCGTGCGTAGCCCTAAGCAAGGTCCAGCTTAAGGAGATCTCAAAATTCACAGATAAAGTCTACTATATCCCGAATGGCCTTGACATTAATACAAAACACGATAGGAAAGCAGAGGAAAGGCTGAGGGAGCGTTACGGGCTGGGCAGCTCCAATTTCATCATACTCTACCTTGGAAGGATGTTTGAGAGGCAGAAGAATGTGAGCACGCTGATAAAAGCATTCATGCGCCTCAAGGGCAGGAGGCTTCGCCTTCTGCTTGTGGGCGGAGGCCAATCTGTTACAGACTACATAAAGCTCGCTTCAAAGGATCGTAGGATCATATTTACAGGCGAAGTGCCTGAAGAAAGCCTGCCCCATTTGTACAATATCTCAAACTTGTTTGTTCTGCCCTCGGCATGGGAAGGTTCCAACCTGACAATAATAGAGGCAGCCGCCCATGGATTGCCTATAATAATATCAGATAACGCATATTCGGATGATTTGAAAGATCCAAGCATAGGAAAATTGGTTTCATTTAAGACATTCAATAGCAATGACCTTGCAGATAAAATAGCATTCATGCTAAGCCACAAATCGGCTATGAATGCAGCAATTGCCTCTTCCAGAAAGATAGCGAAAAGGTTTACAGAGCGGTCAATGCTTAAAAGATATTATTCGCTAATATCGAGATTGGTTAGGTGACTATTCCGAGCCCGGCAAATTTCCCTCCCTCATAGATTGTGAACCTTCCAAGTTCATTTACCTTGTTGTATTTTTCCACTACGATGGGCTTGCTGCAATTTATATGCGCGCTAAATATGCCAAGGGGCTTTGCATTGCCCTTTTTCAAATTGCCATCATTTATATCGAGCTCCTTGCTTATAGTTATGTTGCATCTTGTTTCTATGCCATTTAGCCTCATTGATGCATTTTTTGGGATTTCGGAGAAGAAAACGAGGGCATCAATGCTTTTGGCAACCATCGGCTTATCCCCAGCTCTGCAGATCACGCTGCCTCTCTTTATGCCTTTGGTGCTGCTTAGCGACAGCACTGGCGATGAACCAGCAGAGGCATGCACCATGACCTTTCCGGCGCTCACAATTTTATTCACAATGCATTCAGTGCCACCAGGCACAGAAATAACCTTCTCGCCTTTTGAGAGAGTGCCTGCAACGACTTTGCACGCGAAGCCGCCGCCAGGCATTGCGCCCTGCACAATAACCCGCAAGATGCCGCCTTTCTCATCCTTGCATTTCTCCATTGCATCTCTGCTCAGAATCTCAGCTAATGGTTTGCCCTTGTACCATCTCATATTCTTAGAATTCCTGATCAGATTGTCACCATTGTAAGCTGAAATGGGTACAAAATCAGTCCTCACCGCACCCAGTGATTTTTGTGCATTGTTTATGAATTCACTGAGGCTGCTTTTTATTGAGTCAAAGGCATTGCTATTGTAGCCAACCGCATCCATCTTGTTGATTGCAATAACAACATTGCTTATCCCAAGCATCATTGCAACCAGAAGGTGGCGTTTGGTCTGCTCGCTTATTCCCTCGCCTTTCTTTGCAGATACCACAAGCACCGCGATGCTGGCGCTGGATGCGCCGGTGAGCATGTTGGTTATGAGCTCCTCGTGACCCGGCACATCTATAAGTTCAAACCCTACTTTTTTGTATGAGAGCTGCGCCCTTGTGGTGTCTATAGTCATAGCTTTCTCACGCTCCTCGGAGAAGCTGTCAAGTATGAAGCCTGGCTCAAATTTCCTGCCAAGCTCCTTGCTTATGCGCCGGGCCTCGTTTATTCTGTCGCTGCTAACGCTCTTTGTAAGCATGAGCATGCTGCCTATGAATGTTGATTTTCCATGGTCTTTGTCGCCAAGCAGCACAATTCTATGGAGATACATATAGCTCGCTTGCCAATCTACATATACCCAAGGCTTCTCAACCGCTGCATCACGTATTCCCTCTCTTTGTCTTGCTCCCTGCCAGCGCGCTCCTCTACGTTCGTTGTGCTAAGTTCTTTTATTATTTTATTAAGATTTTTTGCATCCGATTTTATCGGCACTGTGCAGTGGGTGCAGCCAAGGCTCCTATATCTATAGCCGTTCCTTGAGAAATATAGTGGATTTATAGGGATATGCTCCCTCCTTATGTACCTCCATATGTCGATTTCATTCCAATCGAGCAGAGGATGCACGCGCACATGGCCCCCATCCTCTATCTTGGAAGAATAGTCGTCCCAGAGTTCAGCAGGCTGGTTTTTATAGTCCCACCTGAAGTTTCTATCCCTAGGCGAGAGATAGCGCTCCTTCGCCCTGATTGAATGCTCATCTCTTCTTATCGAGACGATGAGTGCATTAAACTTGTATTTCCTCATCACTTCCTTCAGCGCTATTGTTTTGTTGGCCCCGCAGCAGCTGAAGCCGGATATTTCAGGCTTTATCTTGCTTTTTGCAACTATGAGATTAAGGCCCCACTTTTTGGTCAAGTCTTCCCTAAATTTATATGTTTCTGGAAAGTCTATCGAATTGTCTATGTGTATGACTGGAAATGGAACCTTGCCCATGAACGCCTTCCTTGCAAGAGCAAGCATCGTTGTTGAATCCTTGCCCATGCTCCAGAGGGCTGCAATATTCTTGAATTTCATCTTTGCTTCTCTCATTATGTAGATGCTCTTTTCTTCGAGTTCATTCAAATTCTGCTCTATCATAAAATCACTAAAAAATGTTCGCGTTTCGCAAGCCCTTCAGATATATTGTAGCGCCCTCTATAGCATTTCCCTTGCGCTTTATTATTGGTATCTTGGCTACTTGCCTCATCCTGGAATCGTAAAGCAGCGCAAATGACTTCGTCAAGTCCTGGCTGTTTTTTAGCGTTTTATAGACAATCTTGTAATATTTTACCTTGCCGCTATTGATCGAAGAATAGAGCTTCTCCCAGTTTTTTTCGCTAGGGTCGGCCCAAAGGTTGGCCGCAATTACTTCTAGATCGCTACTTTTCGCGTCCCTGCGCCCCGCATTTCTTTTTTCCATTCTTACCATAGTAGCACCATCAGACATATCCCAAAGCTCTGAGTTTCTTTACTATCCCGCTTTTCACTGCCTTTTCTCTGCCTGACCCACTCCTGCTCTCTTCTATCTCAGCCAGTGTCTCCCTTATTATATACGTAACGTAGTCTGAGACAGAGGAGAATCCAGTACGCTTGATTAATTTTAGCAGCTTGTCATACATGGGTTTCGGTATTGTTATTGTCGTATATTTCCTCTTTTCAGATTCCTTTTTCGCTTCCATAAGCTTACCTATAATGTAATTTAATGTTATTGCATTAAAATATAAAAATCTATGCATTCAAAAGGTTCTGTGCAATATTGTGGCATTACCCCTTTTCTACCCTGCTCCTGCCAAATTCCCTGACTTCGCTGATTATTGGAACGGTCCTGCTTATTGCGTGCTCAACGCCCTTAGAAGCAAGCAGCGACTTATATGCATAATAAGCAACGCCAATTGCGAGTATGCCAAGGACTATCAGCAGGCTTGCAACACTGAGGTATGCCATTATTGCCACAATGGACAGGAATCCAAAGATCGGTATCAAAGCAAAATATTTCTGTTCCCTCAAATGTACTGCTTTTCCCAATTTCTTTCGAAGTTTAAGCCACATCTTCAATGCTGCTATGTTTATTATTGCATATGCCGAAAGGGTAGCCACATTCGATGCCTCGACTATTGTTTCGAACGAAACCGCAATTATGAATGCGATGCTGACAATACTTGCCACAACGATTGAGTTTATTGGAGTGGAGAATCTGTCCAACTTCGAGAGTTTCTTTGGCAGCTCGTTGTCCCTCCCCATCGCAAAGAAAACCCTTGAAACGCCCAATATGCCTGTAAGTACTACTCCTGCGGTTGCTGCTATGCCCCCTATTGCAATTATAGCGCCCAGAACTGGGATGTTGGTCACTCCAATCGCTGTAGAAAGCGGCGATTTCGAGTTGGCCAATTCACCATATGGAACAAGACCCACGGCTACCAACGCTACGGCTATGTAGATTATGCTCGATATTATTATTGAGGCTATTATGGCCCTAGGTATTACCCTCTCAGCATTTTTGACCTCGCTTCCAACTGTAGTGACCCTTGAAAATCCAGTGAATGCAAAGAATATTATAGCAGATCCGGTAAGCATGCCTTTTAGCCCGTTTGGCTCAAAATTGGCGAAGTGCGACGGATGGAAAAAGAAAGAGCCAATTGCTATGAAAACAGCCAATATTGCAACATTTACCATCACAAGCAGCCGAATAGTTTTCGCTGAATTCTTTATGCCTAATATGTTCACTGTCATGAAGATTAACACTGCCGCAACCGCATAGTAAACCTCATTGAGAGAAAAGCCGAGCAGCGAATTTATGTACCCTCCAAGGCTGAGTGATACGGCAGCCACGGCTATCATATTCCCAAAGGACCACAGCCATCCGCCCAAAAATCCAGCTGATGGTGCAAGCGCATCTTTAGCATACTCATATACTCCCCCTTCCTTGGCAACATGGCTCGCTATTTCGGAGAAGCTGAGCCCTGTAAAAATGGATATAATTGCGCCAATAACAATTGAAATGACTATTGAGGGCCCGGCCGCCCCTGCAGCTATGCCTATTATCACGAAGATGCCCGCGCCTATTATTGCTCCCAAATTTATCATTATCGCATCAGTAAGCGATAGGACTTTCTTGAGGGAGCTCAGCAAACCACCGTATGAGATAATCGCAAATCAATTTTTAGAATGTTTGCTAAACCAGCCAAAAAATTTGCATGGAAACATTTTTATTGATATGTGCTGATTGTAATTTGAGTGTGGTGCCATGGTGTTTGTGGATTCGCTTACCGTGATGTTGCTCAGCTTGGGGCTGAGCAGCTTGGTCCTTGCGCTCTATTTCCTCGGCAAAGCGGCAAACAAGAAATGGCTTGCAGAACTTGTGGTTCCTGGATTCGCCCTTGGGTTTTTCGATTTTATCAGCGGCTTTGTAATGTCTTTCCAGTGGCCTTTGCCTGGCGCCTACAACATGCTTTTCGGCGATCCCTTGCTTATGCTGGGCCTGATAATGATGGCAGGCGCGTACATGCTTCACAAAAACATGAATCCAAGAGTCCTTTCGCTCTTCGGTTTCTTCCTTGGCATATACATGGCAGTTGAGCTTGCAGGCATGATCGCATTCAAGCTTGAAGGGCCTGTTTCGTTTGCACTGTCTTCTAGCAACCACTTTGTGACAGCATTTGGGCTCTACTTATTCGCTACCCTTTCTGCACTATTCTCGCCAATAGTATTCATGGATGCAAAGGGCGATGGAAGGTATGCGTATTACCTCTTATTCATACTCCTAATCATAGTGGCATTCATAGCATTCTTCATAGGCTATGGCGGGATATACGAACACTTGGGCTCCCCTCCTTGATTTTCCACGCTGCAAACCTGTGTTTGTTTTTGACCAGGCATACTTAATATGTGCATTAGGCCTAGGGCGAGAGCTCAGATAGCCATGCCGAAATAGCAGCATAATATATTTTTTGCCACATTGCTAAATAGCGAGGGCATGCAGAAACGCTTGGTTTTAGTATTGATTGCAATAGTTTCCGCAATTGTAATTGCGATAGCGCTCATCGCAATTGCTGCGGAAAATACTTCCTTGGAAATACCGAAATCCTTAGATTTCACCATCGGCGTATGCACCCACGGAAATGAAAGCTCTGAAGTATTCGCGCTAAATCACGGAGTGAAATACCTGCGCACAGATGTGTCGTTAAGTGCCAATCAGGAAAAACTTCTCGATCTTGAGCACTTTCAATACGGGGCTAACTATTTGGGCATACTCGATTACAATACAGTTCCAAGCAAGGATTGGAATCTCAGCCAATGGAATGCCAGCATTGAGCAGGTTCTGGCTGAATATCCATGGATAACCGCATGGGAGATATGGAACGAGCCCATGGTAAGTCAGTTTCAGACAGGCTACCTAAATGGCAGCCCGTACAACTATTATGAGATAATAAAAAGTGCTTATACAATAATAAAGGCCAGAGAGCCCAATGCCACCATAGTCTGCTTTGGAGGCGCCCCGATTGCGAACCAATACGCATATTACTGGTATTCCCAGGTATGGGCCTACGGCGCGGCAGAGTATTGCAATGCCATATCGATACATGCGTATCCGCAGACCATGGGTCCGCTAAACAGCACAAGCATCAAAGAATGGAAAGAAAGCCTATACGAATATGAAAATCTTACAAGCAAGCCGATATGGATCACGGAATTTGGTATTCCGTCCTCATCAGAGCTCATATCAGGCTATACCCCAAAACTGCAGGAAGAGTTCCTTGTGGGCAGTCTGTCGCTCTTCAACAGCATGAGCTTTGTAAAACGCGTGTATTGGTATGATTTATGGGGGCTGTCAGATGGGGCACTAGGCAACAATTTCGGGCTTCTAAACCTTTCAGATCCATCTTCAAGCGTTGCCACGCCAGCGTGGGGCGCATTTCTCTACGCATACTTCAACAGCACTTCAGACTGAGAATAAGCGAGCGCCTTAGGTTTAATATATTTTTATAAATTGGCTTACAAATTATACTTGTGTATTTATGCTATTTGGGAGGCATGAAGCTGAGGAGGTTGCGGTAGGCTCATTAAATGGCTATGCTATAGCTCTTTTCGACAGCAAGCTTAGGAAGGTAAATGCACGTTGCGGCAGATCTCTGGCAAAGTTGGAAAGCGCGCTGAAAGATTTCGAGAGTGCATGCATTGAGCTAGGTGCCTTAGAAGCTGTGCCAGATTTGGAATCAATAAGCAGCGGCGCATCAAAAGCCATAGCCGAGCAGAAGCCGCGCTATGTTAAAGAGCTCACTTCAGTTATAGCTTCGCTGAGACAGGATCTAAGCAAAGTCAGCGAGCCAACCAAATACGAGGAGGTGCTAGCAAAGAAAACGCTCATCGAAGGCGCAGTAGAAGACATGCTTAAGCTGAATTCTCTCTTCCGTGGGGTCCTTATAGGTTATGGTGGCTATTTCGGCGATATAAAGAGGACGTTCAAGGCAGTGGAAAATAGCCTAAGTGCACTGAAGTTCGACATCGACGGTGGTTCTGTCGATTTTTTAAACCACAAGAATCTAGTTGTCTTAGCTGGAAAACTGACTGCATTGCTGGGCGAGTTCTCTGCATCCAGTGCCGAAAATTCTGCACTGCGGCAGAATAGCAAGTTTGCAGATAACCACAGCACTAATGAGAGCGAAAGGGCAAAATTATTGGGCAGAATAGACGAGATTTCTAAGAACATCGAGAGCGCAGAACAGAAAAAGAAGTCAGTAATTGCAAGCATAAATTCGATGCTTGCGCCGCTGGAACGCGCCGCAAGAAAATATGATCACGGCTCGGCAAGCAAATTCAAACTTGCAGACGCAATAAAGAATCCATTGGATGCCATTCACGACAGTGAATCATATTCGAGATTCGTCGCAGCGCTGAAAGACATGCAGTCAAAGATTGCTGCAATTGAGCCGAACCCAAAGGAACTGGATTTGATACAGCAACAGCTTGGCATGGTGCTCAGTTCTAACATACTAGACTCCATTTACGAGATTTCGGAATTTGAGGGCAAGAAGAATGCACTACTAGGCGAGCTAAATGATGCTAAGGCGTTGCTTGCTGATATCGACCGCATAAGAAAAGGCAAGGAAGACATAGAAAACGCCATAAAGGCGAACGAAGAAAAGCAGGCCGCGATTCTTGCGAAAATAAGTTCAACTAAAGAGAACATAGAAAAATTGTTTTACGTTTATTACAAAAAGAAAGTCAGAATCCGAATCGGCTAATCCAGGCTAAGAATTGCTTGCTGCTAGGATCGTATGTCTCTATCGCTTATTTTTGTGCACAAGCAGTGCAGCCTTTGCCTTAAGGTGATTTGCAACAATCCTGTTTTTCGACTTTATGTGGATGCCCTCCTGCTTTACAATTATGCCGTACTTTTCAAGCCACTCACTTTACTAGGGTGTTAGTCATAAGCCTTACAGACCTTATGCCAAGCATTTTTCAGCATCTCAGCTGTGGATTTGAAAGACCTTGTTCTGCCATTTTTCCAATTTCCGTGATCTCTTCCATCTTTCCTCAAAAATCCGTGATATTTCAGATTGTTCCAATCAATAAAATATTTCCATACTCGGCTATTTATAATTTGCTGCGCAATGCTTACAGCAGATGCAATAACGATTCTGCTGGTGCTTTGTTGTACGAAAATAATCACAAAGTCAGTAGCCCGCTTTATAGCGAGGCCACTCAGGAAGAACTAAAGACAGAAATCAAAAACATCATGCTGTCTTACCTTGAGCCAGAGAAAGCGCAGGGACAAGAATACTATGAAGGCCTAACCGATTACATAGAAAGAGGCGGACATTATTCGAGGCCTTTGTTATTCATTTATGCGGCAAAAGCTTTCGGCCTTAAGATAGACAGCAGCTTGCTTCTCATGGCCGCGGCAATAGAAATGTCTGAGGAGGTCATATTGAAGTATGACGACATACAAGATCACGCATTGCTCAGAAGAGGCGGTCCTACAACAAATGCAAAATACGGCGATGAACTAGCCGTGCACTATGCCTATGTACTGCACGATAAAATAAGGCGGATGCTAAGGGATTATAGCAAAACCCTGAAAGCAGAGGTTTCAGACAGACTGAATGCGAAGTTCGACGAGATTGCAACCATAACCGCAAGCGGTCAGCTGCAAGAACTATTATTCATGTATAAAATAAGAGATTTCTCAAAGGTAGATGATTCTTTATACTATAATATTGCAAAGGCTAAAACGTCGGCCTATACGATCTATGGCCCACTGCAGTTCGCAGCTATAGTTGCTGAGCAGAATGAAGAGGTGCTAGATGCATTGAAAGCCATAGGCGAACCAGCTGGAATAGCATTCCAGATAAACGACGACGTCTTGGATTTTCTGAAGCCAAAGAATTTTGGCAAAACCCAATATGGGGACTTATACGAAGGCAAATATACGCTCATAATGGCGCATGCATATGGTGCCGCAACCACTTCCGATAAGAAATTTATAAATTCAATGTACCAGAAGAGCAGGGCTGAAAGGGAAAAGCCCGAAAATAAGGCAAAAATAGAACGGCTTGTAGAAATAGTCAACAAAACAGGTTCGCTGGAGTATGCATTGGAGCAGCGTGACAAATACATGAGGCTATCAATCTCAGAACTCAGCAAATACGCAGGTTACTTCAAGGCAAACAAAGCCACAATAGAGCTAGGAAAAATGCTTTTGGATACATTATCCAGAGATGGCGTCGATGCAAGTGAGCTTATTAAAATCAAGAGAGAATAAATTCTAAATGGCAGACCTGCTGTGACTTTTTATGATTCTTCTGATAAACCGGAACTCATTTATGCGTATACCGCTTGGGCCTCTTATCGAGAACCTGGAAACGAATATCCTGCACCTGCCTATTTTATAGGGCCGCAGGCTTTGATCTTGGCATTGTACGTACGTCTATTAAAATTTTTATTCCATGCCCCTTTAGCATTTCTATAAACTTGCCCAATTGGCGCGCGGAATAGCCAATAGTGAACATGGCACGATTTTCCCCTTACTGTGTTGATTAGACTCTATGTGAACTATTCCCCTTTACGGACTTATTTGTTTCGCGTTCTGCATGTGTACGTAATTCTGTCGTTCTTTGTGGCTTTAACCAACCTGCTTGCAACAAGCCCTGAGAGGGGCTTGAACCCTCGACCTCCTGTTTTCTTGTTCTTGATTAAACTTCTTCCCAAGAAGTTTACAAGACAGGCGCTCTACCACTGAGCTACCAGGGCCTGATTAATAATTGCCGATAAAATATAAAGTATTTGCTTTTGCAGAGCAGGCTCTGTGTCAGCCGTATTTTCAGGGATTAGAATTCATCTTCTCTGTCGTATTCTTTTCTGTAGAGCTTCCTGACTAGCTCAGCACATTCGCCCCCTGCGCCAGTGCAGTATCTTTTTGCTATCTCCTCTGGATTGAAGTACTGCGCCTCAAGTGGCACAGCAAATTTAAGGATCTTTATTGTTTTGCTGTCCATTGCTTTTAAGTCTGCACTGCAATCCTTTTAAAGAGAGTTGTGGCATACGGCAACCTGCGAATTATGCAAAAACAACCAAGCACGCTCACAAGAAAAATATTAATATTGCTATGCTATATTCTATTGTAGCTCCATCGTCTAGCGGTCAAGGATAGCAGGCTCTGGACCTGTTGACGCCAGTTCGAATCTGGCTGGAGCTATGGTTGTTGCATGGAAGAGCTTAAGGATCATGTGATAGTCTGCGGCTATGGCCTTGTGGGCGAGCGCGTCGTCGACATACTGCTTGAGAACAGCATAAGCGTCGTTGTTATCGAGATAGATCCTGAGAAGGTCGAGCTGCTGAGGGAGCGCGGCATCGATGTGATAAAGGGCGATGCCATATCATCAAAGGTACTTAAGGAAGCCGGCATAGCAAATGCAAGAGCTATAGCGATAGTCCTTGACAACGATGCCAAGAATCTCTTTGCAGCGATAACAGCAAAGAGCCTCAATGATAAGATAATTATAGCGACGAGGGTCAATGACGATTCTTTGAAGGAGAAGTTCCTTGATATAGGCGTAAAGTTCATTGCTACTCCTGCAAAGTCTGCGAGCGACGAGCTCTTCAAGGAAATATCAAAGGGGTTCTAGAATGGCTGCGTGGTCCGATGCAGAAATCTGAGAACGAGGAAACCAGCAACGTGCTTTCACTGGCTTTGCTCATAGCTGTAGTTCTCATAGTATTCACATTCGCAACTCTGCTCTTCATAACAAAGGACTTGTATCTGACTATCTACTACGTAATAGAGTCCTTCTTCGGATCGCAGAACACAAGCGCGGCATTCGACCTTGCAGACATGATGTTCCTGTACAAGTCGTTTACGGCCCTCGGCTCGGCAGTGGTGTTTATCATAGCCACCATAGCAACCTTCGGGCGCCTCTTCATAATGAGCTTCATAATAGCCGCTGTGGTAAGCATGGTCGGCTACGCAAACATAGACATATTTCTCAACAGCATAAAGAAGCGCGGCTACAAGAACCACATAATAATCTGCGGCTACAACCGCATAGCAGAAGAACTTATTGCCAAACTCTCTGCGCATAAAAAGA
>JAVZDR010000002.1:0-43821 GCA_038873795.1 Candidatus Micrarchaeaceae archaeon
CCCTTCCTTCTCTCTAGCTCCAACGAAAGTTATTATTGCTGTGCTATAGACATGGCTCTCCAACTCATCAAGAAGCCTGTCAAGCGATGGCTTTGTTTCATGTATGAACCTCCGTTGGTCAATCGCCGCCGCTCTATAGTCACGCTCGGTAAAACCTTTCCCTTCTTGTCCTCGCATTTTATCATTTTAACTTTCCTTTGATCTCATTCTGGAATTCCTTAATATCCTCTTCAACTTCCTCTACGGCCTTTGCGACAAGGCCTTTCGGATTTCTTGCCGCCTTGACTACGAGCCTCGTCGCAGCGCTTTCTGGATGCTCCTTGACAACAGATGCAAAGTCAACGCTCTTGTTGCTAAGCAGCTTGTCTTTCACCAGCTCGAGGATGCCGCGGTCCATGCCAGTCACTTCAGCCACAAAGCTTCCAGATTCGTCCTCTATTACAGTCATCTCCATAAAGCCACCATAAGCATTTAAGTACTTTGTGCACATACTACTAACAAGCATTCTACTGATTCAGTTGGTGCTATTTATTATAAATTTTTTGCGCCAATAAATATAAGAGGTTATTGAGTGTCTACAATCAACGATGTGGATCCGGGAACGCTTATAAAGCTTGCCAGTAGCAAGCTCAAGGAAATGGGGATAGCAAAGCCATATTATGTGAATATTGTCAAGAGTGGTGCAGGCAAAGAACGCGTGCCAGCAGGAGAAGACTTCTGGTATGTGAGGTGTGCTTCTATACTGCGCCAGGTATACCTGAATGGGCCGATAGGGGTTTCGAGGCTTGCCACGAGGTATGGCGGCAGGAAAAGGCACACGACTAGTAGGCACCACCACCGCAAGGCTGGGAGGAGCATGATAAAAGATGCCTTTGATGCTTTGGAGAAGCTCAACTACGTTAAGAAGACTCCAAAGGGCAGGGTGATAACTCCATCAGGCATGTCATTCCTAGACAAGCTGAGTAGTGAGATTGCCAAAGGTGCTTGATTGACGGAAGGGCAAGACGAAGAGGAGAGGTATAGGAAAGCACTGGCGAAGAGGATTAAGGAAGCTCAGATAGAGCAGCAGCGCGCCGCACTGCTCAGGAAGTATCTTACTCCAAGCGCATATGAAAGGATAATGAATGTAAGAGTTTCAAATTATGATTTGTACCTGCAGGCCACCGAAGTAATATTTGCGATGATACAGAGTGGCAGGTTGGCTTCGAAGATGACTGAAGAGCAGCTCCTTTCAGTGCTTTCAAGATTCACCTCGAGGAGTGAGCCTACGATTGAATTCAGGCGCAAATAGGCGTGTGTATGAGCAAGAAGAGTATGCAAAAAAAGATGATCTTAGGCAAAAGGCTAAAGAGGTCGCGCAGGATCCCGGTCCTAGCGATTGTGCGCACGCACAGGCGCATAGAATACAATAAATTCAGGCGCGAATGGCGAAGGAACAAGATGAGGATAAAAGCATAAGGTGTCTTATTGGACAATTTTGTTGCAAATATTAATCTTGGAAAGAAGCTGAATGCCGCAAGCAGGAGGAGGCTGGTCAAGAAGGTCTCTAAATACATGCGGCAAGAAGTCGCAAGGTTCGCCAAGGCAAAGGAATCGGAAATAAAGATAGACCAGAGGCTCAATGAATTTTTGATAAAGAATGCAGGCAGCATAAGGCGTATCAAAGTAAGTGTTAAAAGAAATGGTGCATTTTTCATGGTGAGTGCCGAGGCCAAGCAGGGCGCAAAAGCAGGTTCCATGCAGCCAACGGCGCAGACTGGCAAGAACGAAAAACATGAGGCACCACCTCAGAAGTCAAAGTAGACTGATTATGGGAATTATAAGGGCAGAGATACTGGGCAACGACTATATAGGTGCATTCGGGGTAGCCACTGACGAATTCACATTGATTGGAAATGTGCTGAGCGAGAAGCGCAAAGAGATACTTGGCAGGGCGCTTGAAACACCGCTAATAACCGCAAGCATAGACGGCTCATATCTTATCGGCGTATATGCTGTGGCGAATTCAAGCGGCGTTTTGCTCCCAAAGGCAACCAGTGATCTTGAGCTAAAATCCATAAAAAAGGAGTTAGAGGAAATAAATGGCGCGAGAGTAGCAAGACTCGATACAGACCTCAATGCTCTGGGCAACAACATCTCTACCAACAACAAAATAGCATTTATAAATCCAAGCTATAGCCATAAAGAGACGAAATTAATAGCCGATATACTTGACGTAGAGGTAATAAAAATGCGAATAGCAGGCTACTCTACAATCGGCGCGGTTAGCATAATGACAAATAAAGGCATAGCTATAACCAATAGGAGCAGTGAAGCAGACAAAATCAGGATCGAAAAAGCCGCAGGACTTTCTGCAGAGTATGCTACTGCGAATTTCGGCTCTGCATACCTTGGCCTTGCCATCATTGCCAATTCAAAAGGTATGATGGTGGGAAGCTCGACGAGTGGCTTCGAGCTTGCCCAGATATCGAATGCGCTGGGGTTGGAGTGATAAAATGGCTGAGGGAGAAGAAAACGAAGCAGAGGAGCTTAGATTCCTGCAGCAGCTGTATGAGGAAAATTACAAGGAGCTTTCTGAAATAATCTCAAATTCGATCTCGACATCAAACATGATGAGCGCAAACATAGAGGTGCTCTCAAAGATCGACGAAATAAAATCTAATACCTTACTGCTAAATCTAGGTGCTGGGACGTATGTAGAGGTTAAGATGGCTGGCAATGGGAAAATAATGACGTATGTTGGTGCGGGATACATTGTCGAAAAAAGCGCCGAAGATGCAAAAAATTTCCTTGAGGAAAACCGCAGCAAGACTTTAGATTTCATAAAGAAGATCGACGATGAAAGAAAGCAGGTGGAAGATGCGCTGCTTGAGATATCATATAGGCTTGGGGCCATGGATGCCAAGGGCAATTAGATGTTTGAAAATCTTAAGAAAAAAATATCAGGGTTTATAGGGTCATTCTCTGCAAACGAAAAAGAGAAGATAGAAGCCGAGGCAGCGGCATCCGAGGTGGCTGCGCGAGAAGCGCCAAAAGGGGTGCGCAACGAAGAGGGAGCACCAGAAAGCAAGGGGAAGCCAACACAGCCTAATGAAGGAAAGCAGACCTTGCAACCCAAAATTTCAATGGCAACAAAACTAAAAGGAGCGTTCTTCAAAACAGTCGAGCTTAAAGACGCAGATGTTGATTCATTTATCGACCAATTCAAACTTATCCTGTTAAAGTCAGATGTTGCATATGAAACAACTGATCATTTTGCTGAAACATTGAGAAAACGCCTCGTTGGAATGCGTGTGGATTCAAGAAGCATCGATGCAGAGATAAGGAATTCCGCAAAGGCTGCAATGCTTGATATACTCAACAAAGGCGCTGATTACGACCTTATCGAGTCTGCAAAGGCAAAAATAAGGGCTGACGGCAGGCCCTTCAAGATGCTTTTCGTTGGCCCAAACGGCGCTGGCAAGACCACAACAATAGCCAAAATCGCAAAGCTCTTCATAAACGAAGGGCTTTCATGCATAATCGCTGCATCAGATACATTTAGGGCCGCGGCGATAGAGCAGACAGCAATGCACGCAGAGAAGCTAGGGATAGAAGTTGTGAAGAGTAGCTACGGCGCAGACCCGGCAAGTGTTGCATTTGACGCAATAGCCCATGCACGGGCAAAGGGCATTGACATAGTGCTGATAGACAGTGCAGGCAGGCAGGAGACGAATAAAAGCTTGATCGAAGAAATGAAGAAGATGGCAAGAGTCGCAAAGCCTGATATGAAAGTATTTGTCGGCGAAGGTATAGCAGGAAATGCCTTGCTTGAGCAGGTCAGGCAGTTTAACGAAGCGATTAAATTGGATGGGATAATATTGACGAAGCTTGATGTCGATGCAAAAGGCGGAAATACATTATCTATACTGAGCGAAACGAGCATACCAATCTTGTTCTTTGGCACAGGCGAAAAATACGAAGACCTGGTAAAATACAAGCCTGAAATAATAGCAGATAGCATCTTTTAGCAGCTTGTAGGTGAACTACTCGCTTACGGATAGGCTTCCTGCCTGATGAGCTAAACGGCTGTCACACTCCCACTGCCAGAAGCTACAGCAATCACAGTGGGCGATGTCGTTGAGTTGAGCAGTATATTGCCTGTGGTTGACCAGCCTCCAAATGCAGTTCCTTGTGGGACTGCTGCATACAAATAATAATTCTTGCCCGTTACGAAATAAAATAGGGAGCTCTGCGGGACGCTTTCTCCATTCACCATGATAGTTATGCCATTTGTAGGTATCAAATTCACTGAGGCCACTACTTGCCTGTATGCTGATACGCTCACACTGCCGAACCCTGTGGAGTTGTATGGTCCAGTGCACTTTCCGCCATAGCATGTATTGTAAGTCATTGTGTAGCTAGGCGTCGCCTGCGAACCTATGGGAAGCAGATAGCCATTGGCTACAACTCTGCACACCACTGTTGCGCCATTGGGTGCATTTGTCGGAAGGCAGTTTCCAGAGAATGTCGCACTTGCCATTGCTGGTGTTAGTGTTATCGAGTTTGCCTGAAACTGCATAGTAGCGCCTATGTTGTTTGAGAAAATAATGATGAATGTTGAGGCAGAGGAATTGCTCATTAGCGCAATCGCATAACATGCAAGGTTTGGCGCTATATAGCACGATGAAGGGACAAAGCCTATTGGATTCTTTATGCTTAGGAAAGCTGAAACCACAACTATGAAGATCGCTATGATTATGAATACCCAAGCATACGTCGTCAAGAATTCAACAGCAGACTGCAGCCGCATCCACACCACTTGCAATATAGATAGAGAAAGTGAACTCTAAATTACTTTTGTATTTCGAAATCTATTACAATCTCAATCTCTGTTGACGAATACGGCCTAACTACCCTGCTGCCCAATATGGTCACACCGCAGTTCAATTTTGAAAAGAAATCAGTTATCTTTTTTATATTCTGAATGACAGCTTCATTGGCTTTGCCAAACGCATAGTAATGCACAGTTGCCTTCTCCTTTGCAACTTCGAATGCGCTGTACAGAAATTCGTGCGAGGTTTTGGGCAGAGGCATAATTATCCTATCTGCAAATCCCCTATAGTCTTTAGAAACCTTCCCGACGTCGCCATGGACTGCGGTGACGTTTGTCAGTCTGTTGATTGCTATGTTTTCGCATAGGTATTCATAAGCTGCCCTGTTTAGCTCTATAGCAACCACAGTTGAATGCCTATGCGCCTTTGCTATCTCGATGGCGAATGGCCCCACCCCGGCAAACATCACAACAACATTCTCATAATCTCTTGCGCTTCTTGTTATCCTGGCGCGCTCGTATGCGAGCCTTGTCGAGAAGAAGGTTTCCCTAACGTCAAATTTGAATGTTGCGCCATTTTCCTTATAAACAGCCACATAATTCTTCTTACCAAGCACATATGCGTAAGACCTCTTCCTGTACCTGCCTCTCACCGCGCTATTTTTCATAAGCACAGTCTCAACATTCTTGTTTGTCAACATTATGGCTTTGGCGATGGCTAGCGCATCGCTCTTGCGGTTTTTATCTATTGTTGCGATGTTCCCTACAATGTCATAGCTCTTTGCCATGCGCTTGTATCTTCTTGCGCCGACTAGGCTAAGTAGCACGCTCCTATAATTCTTGCTGCTGCTTTTTTCCAGTTTCACGTCTGCAACTACAGCGCCATTGCTCCTCAGCCATCTTATCTCTGCGGCTTTGCATTCCTTCATAGGAAAATATATAAATGAGTTGCTTTTAAATACTCTATAAGATCTATCGAAGATTCTGTGCCTCAGCAAATACCTTTTAATCTTCTCTGCGTTCTTTCTATGTGTTTTTATTGCTTTCATGGTAATATATTATATTAAAAATATATAAACGGTGATTTTGCGTTCTTCGTTGTCAGGGTAACATCAAGCCAGGAAAAGATAACTGCAGACATACTACAAAACAAGGTATCAAAGACCAATATTCCAGTTTATGCCATAGTGATAGCAGAAGGGATGCGTGGCTACCTTATACTCGAAGCGGAAAGTGACGGCGCTGTCAGGGAATTAATAACAGGCGAGCCCCACATAAAGGGCATGCTGCCAACCCCACTAAGCCCTGAAGAACTAGACAAGATGATAGAAATAAAGAAATATACGCAAGAGATAAAGGTAAATGATATAGTTGAATTTTCGTCTGGGCCATTCAAGGGTTACAAGGCAAAAGTAATGCGCGTTGACCCTGCCAAAGACGAAATAACCGTGGAATTAATGGATGTTGTAGTGCCAATCCCTGTAACGACAAAGTCGAATCTTGCCAGGGTTGTGCAGAAGGCTGAATAAATGGTGGAAATATGTCTGAAATGGTTATAGCCGGACTTATAGAAGGAGGCAAGGCCTCAGGTGGACCGCCTTTCGGGCCAGCACTCGGGCCGCTTGGCGTGAACGTGAATGAAATAGTAAATGAGATAAACAAGAAAACGAAGGCATTTGAGGGCATAAAGGTACCCGTCAAAGTAATTGTTGACACGGCAACAAAAAAGTACGAAATCGAAGTCGGCGCACCCCAGACAAGCGCATTAATACTCAAGGAACTGGGCCTGCAGAAAGGTTCCGGGAAGAAGGAGGAGGTAGCGGGCAACATAACCTTGGAGCAGGTTAAGGGCATAGCCAAATCAAAGGAAGCCCTTCTTTATGGGAACACCTTCGCCGACAAAGTAAAGCAGGTCCTAGGAACGTGCAAAAGTATGAATATAACAGTAGAGGGCAAGGATGCAAGGGAAATCATAAAGCAGATAGATGAAAACGCAATCGCATTATAGCGAAAGTCTCTGATTTTACACTTCTGGGCTTCTCTTCTTTTTATAAAACATCAAGCAAGCAGGCGCGGCAGAAGTCGGCCATCAATTGCATGAATCATATCGGTTGCCAAACCGCAAAGGATAATATACTTTTCTGCAGATAAAGTAGTGGCGATCGCATGGGCGCAGAAACTAAGCATGATGATTTTAAATCAGAGCTCATGGAGGTCATAAATGACAAACAGCAGTTAACATATAATGAGCTCAAGGAATTTGCCTCTTCAAGGGGCGTAGGCGAAGATGAGCTGAAGCTTGAACTTGGCGAATTGGAATCTGTAAATGCAATCGCCTCGCGAAACAGCGGCGGCATACCAACGTATTATGTCCTACAGGAGACACCTGCGCTCAGAAGGATAATGATTGTTGAAGATGACAAAAACATCAACAAGCTAATGGCGCTTTCGATAGGCAAAGGGTTCGACATAACTCAGATCTACGACGGCGCAGAGGCCCTCAGAAGAATAAAGATGGAGAAGCCTGATCTTATAGTATTGGACCTCATGCTTCCCAACGTAGACGGCCTAACTATCTGCCAAACAATCAAGAAAGACCCAAACCTTAGCGACATAATAGTCATAATCGTGAGCGCAATGGACGCAACATCAAACAGATTCAAGGGCATAAAGTACGGCGCTGATTACTATATAAAGAAGCCTTTCGATCCAGATGCTCTTCGGAGCCTCGTCACAATATTCTTGAAAAAGAAAGGCAAAAGGTTCGATCCGCTCATAGATCTGCCCAATGAGGATAAGATATCGAATGCAATAGAGAATGCTGTGAAAAGTGACCTAGAATACGAGATAGGCAAACTCAGGGTAGATGGCCTTGTAGAGTTTGCAAATAAGTTTGGCACAGATTCAGGCATGACAATATTGAGGCTAACTTCGCAACTTCTTCAGGATAATGTTGCAGAGGTAAATGGCGGCGCATTCGTGGGCTTCCTGAACAGCGACGACTTCGTGATAGCCGGCGATAAGGAAGCGGTTGACAAAATTGTCAAAGGCATAAAGGAAGAGTTTGAAGCTGTGCTCCCATTCATATACCAAAGCGAGGGATACAAGCCCATAGAGCTCGGGATAGAAGACATTTATGGCGCAGAGGAGCCCAAGCTGAGTCTGATTTACACCACCATAGAGAAGGATTCGCTGATTAAAAAGAGGGCCGAAATAATAAAAAGCAAGCCTGTCAAAGACATAGGCTCCTACACTTATGAAGAGCTAAGGCGCATGCTTGGGAGTGACAATCTCGATATAACCATAACCAGAGACCCATCAGGAGTGAAGCTTTCTATAGGCAAAGGGCCGCATAAGAGAGAGGGCGAAAACAATTCTGAAAGCAGCTGATTCTATTACCTATTTTTGCTGTGCGCTTTCTTCTTGATCGATGCCTTGGCTTTTGGTGTTGGCCTTCTGGTAGCCACTTTTGCTTTGTGCATTGGCTTTCTTATATGTGTGGTTCTTTTTTTCCTAGGCTGATTCTTCTCTTCTACCCCATAATTTCCAAGTATCTCTGAAGCGTGCATCTCATCAGAAGGCATTGTTTCACCGCCAGCGGTTTCGAGCAGCGCCCTGCTCTGCGCATCACTCCTTGCAAGTATATAATTTATCTCCTGGGTTTTCCTGAACTTCTCCAGTTCCCTCTTGATCGCCACCTTCTTCCTAGCCATACAATCAACAGCCAGACAATATTGTATAAATAGAATTAAAGGATTTACTGTTTTTTGGTAAGAGCCCAAGACTCTTTGATCTCAACGCACTCTAACTGTTGCGCTTTAATCATAATTCCTCCTGGCTCTTGGGGGAGATACTTGCAATATGATATAAGGTGCATCGCAAGCGGCGCTGGGGGCATATGCGCTGAGACAAGCTTCAAAGAAAGCCCAGCCTTTAGCCGAGGAGGGTCACGTCGAAACCCTCACACGTATCTTGCCGAACATTATGTTTGGAAAGCCGGTGAGTGTATTTGTATAATTTAGGAGTATGCTTCCAGTGAATATGCTGCCTACCGGCAGCGATACTGGATTCCCATACTGGTCATAGCATTCTACGTTAAACGTATGCGAAGACCCTATTGGCATAGCTATTTGGTTTGATGTGGGAGTGAAAATAGTGCCCATTTTTATGGATGTGGAATTTTCAGTGCAGCCTATTGCAGTCACGTTTATAGGCTGTGAGGTTACTTGCTCTATGCTTATCGTAAGCAGGCCATTCGATGCCATATAGTAATTCGTGCAGCTAAATCCTGCCTCAAGCAGGCATTCTTGGCCAGCGTAGGCATTTGGGTTGAAAAGCCCAAGCGCGAACATTGCAGCAAGCACTGTAGCTACTATAAGAAACATCCAGCCATAGGTCATCAGATATTCGACTGCGCTCTGCGTTTTCATCCTTATCTCTTACCCTATTGTTGCGCAAATAATTTATGCCTTGTGGAAAGAAAAATCAATATGCTGCTCTCTACCAATCAGCGCAAATATGGCGAAACAGAAAAAGATATAAGCGCTGTAACAAATATACTGAAATAGCAGGCGGGCTAAAAACCATTGATCTCTATGGGAAAAACAAATATATTTGGCGTAGAGACCATCTTTCCAGGGGTCTTCAAGCTGGGTAACAGGCTTGCTACTAAAAACAAGGTTCCAGGGCACAGCACGTACGGTGAGAAGCTTGAAAATGTGGGTGGCGTTGAATATAGATACTGGAACCCATACAGGAGTAAACTGGCCGCTGCAATACTGAAGGGGCTAAAAGAATTCCACATATCGCATAATTCCAGCGTGCTTTACCTTGGCGCCGCAACTGGGACAACATGCAGCCATATCAGTGATATAGCGTGCGATGGAGTGATCTATTGCGTGGAAATATCTGAGCAAAGTATGCAAAAGCTTCTCAGGGAATGCGAAATACGCAACAATATGCTACCCTACCTGAGGGATGCAAGAAATGTGGAAACATACGCCAATGAGATTGAGAATGTGGATATAATCTATCAGGATGTCTCAGCAAGAGACCAGGCGGAGATACTAATAAGGAACAGCCAGCTCTTGAATGATAATGGTTATGCGTATGTTGCGATAAAATCGCAGAGCATAGATGTGGGTAAGTCGCCGCAGCAGATCTATAAGGAATTCCTTGAAAAAGCTAGCAGCGTATTTAAGGTTATAGAAACGATAGACATAATGCCTTATGATAAGTCGCACCTGTTTGCTGTAATGAAGAAACCATGAAGTGATTGAATTGAAAATCGAAGTTAAGAAAGCCCTAAGACTCCTTGGCTCGCAGCAGAAGGCATCGCTTGTCTGCCCATACTGCGGAAGCGAGGTACAATCATATACTGAGGGCGTGGCCATCTGCAACCTTTGCGAGATGCCGGTCGGCACCGGCAGTACAGCACCTCTAGACAACCCCCAGCTTAAAGAGATATTGGTGGCTAGGGCCAGCGCAATTTTTAGTGGCCAGTGGGAAACCGCCCTGGAGATTTCAAGTCAGCTCGAAGGGCACAGCGAACTTCCTATATTATATGGAAATGCAATATTCTACGCATGCTACTCAGAATACCTGTACAACAAGACCAATTATACGCTTGGCGGATTCATGGAGGAAAATGCCGCAAACAAGGAGCTCTCAAATGCTATGTATATGAAGTCTAAGGATTTCCTCTTCAAGGCATTGAACAGGCTGAATGCCAAGGCTGGCCAGCTGGCAGGCGATGAACTGTATATGAACGCCCTGATAAGCATAAAACTCGGAAAGAGAGCTATTGCAGCAAGGGAGATAGACGAGCTCTCCAAGCTTAATTATGCGCAGATAGCAATAGACTACCTGAAGCTGCTACTTTCGATGAGCAGCAACAACATAAGAGAATCAGAAATCCTGATCAACAAGCTTATAAATGCAGGGGAAACAAACTCCATTTATCTCGCGTCAAAGCTGCTTTCAGGCAATGATCCAAAATCTGCAAAGCTCCTCTATGGCACGCTAACAAAGAAGATACTGCCATTTTCGCTCCGGCCAAAACCGTTTTAAACTATACATCAATTACGACCCTTGCGCGCCATTTGCCATTCTCCCTCCATACCTTGAGCATATGCATTGTCACAGCCTTGACATCAACAGCGAGCTTCTGCCTTTCAGCATCTAGTTTTTCCCCATATGCCGTGCAACGTAGCTTGTAGCCCCTGCCTTCACTTATCTTCACATCAAACCTGCCGAATAAAATCTTTTTTGAATCCTTATATAAGATGATCCTGTTCAGAAAAAGGAAAAGGAGCATTTCGAGGCTTTTGGAGGCTACTCCAAACCGCAGGGTCTCTGTATGCCCTATGCGATTTGGATCATCTATCATTGCGCTAGTGAGCGCCTCTGCAGCGCTGCTGAATAGATCATCAATGGTGGCGCCGTCAGCCTCGAATGCTAGGTCAGCGATTGCAATGTCATCAATGAACCTATAACTCATCTCAACCCTTTACATTAGCAATAGGCCTGAGCCTGAGTACCTTTTTGCTTATTCCGGCCAAGTCCATTGCTTCTACAACATCGTTTATGTCCTTGTATGAAAAGCCTGCCTCCTCCGCAAGCCCAGCCATGGTTGTAGCCCTTACATATATGCCTTCCTTGAGCATCTTTTCTCTCAGATCCTCGCCCCTTATCATTTTCTTCGCCTTCGATCTGCTCATTGTCCTGCCGCTTCCATGAAGAGTTGTGCCGAAGGTTTTCTCTTCCGCGGTTTTTGTGCCAACGCAGAGGAAGGATCCAGTCTCCATGCTTCCTCCGACTATTACAGGTTGCCCTGTAGATTTGAAAATGCCAATAAGTTCACTGTTGCCTGGGCCAAAGCTTCTTGTTGCACCCTTCCTATGTACAATTATATCTTTCAGCCTTCCATCTATAGTATGTTTTTCTAAATTGGCTGTATTGTGCGCTACATCGTAGACTATCTCCATACCAAGTGCATCCGCGCTCTTTCCAAACACCTTCTCGAATGTGTTCCTTATCTGGTATGTTATGAGCTGCCTGTTGAGGTATGCAAAATTTATTGCCGCAGACATAGCACCTATGTAGTCGCGACCTTCATTCGAATTAATTGGTGCATATGCCAGCTGCCTGTCTATGAGCTTTATTCCGTTTTTATCTGCGCTGCTCGCGAATTTCACAAGGTAATCTGTGCAGATCTGATGCCCGAAACCCCTAGAACCGGTATGCACCATTATGCATACCTGCCCATCGAGAGTGCCAAGCCCCCATTTCTTAGCCACATCCTCATCGAAGACCTTGTCTATCGTCTGTATTTCCAGATAGTGGTTTCCTGAGCCTAGAGTTCCAAGCTGTTTTTTGCCCCTGTTGAACGCAGCCCTGCTTATCTTCGAAGTGTCGGCATTCTCTACATGCCCATACCTTTCTATCTTGCCTTTGTCAGAGTCAAACCCATAGCCATTGCTTATGGCCCAGTCCACTCCTTCGTCAACAGCCTCCTTGAATCTGCTCTCAGAGAGCCTAGAGAGCTCTTTAGGCTCTTGGTATGACGTTGCCCCAACACCAGCCGGGACAGTCTTGAAAAGCATGTCTGTCAGCTCTCTTATCTTGGGCTTAATCTCGTCAACTGTAATGTTAGTTTTGATAAGGCGCATTCCGCATCCTATATCAAACCCTATGGCGCCGGGGGATATTATCCCGCTATCTGCATCGAATGCTCCGCTCCATCCAACCGGCACCCCGTAGCCAGAATGCCCGTCGCTGAATACATAAGAATAATTGATCAGCCCAGGAAGCATCGCGGCATTGCTTGCCTGATCGAAAACCTCAAGATCCATCTGGCTCAACAGCTTTTCAGTGGCGAAGATCTTCACAGGCACATTCATACCTTCCTTAAACTCTGTTGGTATTTCCCACTCCACGTCTGATATCTTCCTGAAAGCTGGCTTCTTGAATTCAATATTTTTGAAAGACATATAATCACAATATTATGCCACGCAACTAATATAACTTCTTTTCTAGAAGCAGCCTCTCGCGCTCCTTCATCATGCACCTGTTCTCAATGAAAATGATACCGTTTTCACTTGCATAGCGCTCGGCGTCGTCGCTGAATATGCCTTCCTGAAGCCACAGGGCCTTTGCACCAATCTTAACCGTGTCTTTGGCTATGGCCAATGCCTCGCTGCCTGGCCTAAATACGTCCACCACTTCAATCCTTATGCTGCTGGGTATCTCGAGCAGCGACTTGTATGACTTTTCGCCAAGTATTTCATCCGCAAACGGGTTCACAGGCACTATGGTATAGCCTGCATTCTTGAGGTATGCCGGTACATCATGGCTGGGCTTGCCTTCCTGCCTTGAGCATCCAACAACCGCAATCCTCTTGAAGTTGCGCAGAACATAAATTGCCGCTTCCTCCTTCGAATCATAAACCAGCTTACCACCTATCTTATTAATACAATAATATTATATCTGTTTTCTTAAAAATATAAACTATGCACAAGGGAAGTGTAATCATATTAGACACAAGTGCGATGGTATTCAGCATGCGCAACAGAATAGATATATTTGATGTTGCAAGAGAGAGATTTCCTGGGCATGCTATCCTAATATCTGAGGGCATAATAAAGGAACTTGAGAGATTTTCCAGAAGCAAGCAGCGCATAGGCAAATATGCAAAGCTGCTTCTTATGAACATTCGGAGAAGCAATATAAAAATTGACAAAGACAACGGCTACGTCGATTCTTGGATACTTAAGGCAGCATCAGAATCGCAGGGCATAGTATGCACAAACGACATCGCACTTAAAAGAAAGCTTGAAGCAAATGGCATAAAGGTGTTCAGCATAAGCAGGAAAGGACTGCTGCGATGAAAAACTTCTACACATGCCAAACTCCACCTTTCAACGTACCCCAACACTTCAATATACTTTATATATTTTTTGATATGTTTATATATAGCGCCTTGCTATTTA
The DNA here is from genome assembly GCA_038873795.1 of Candidatus Micrarchaeaceae archaeon. Classification (GTDB taxonomy): domain Archaea; phylum Micrarchaeota; class Micrarchaeia; order Micrarchaeales; family CABMGC01; genus JAVZDR01. The sequence goes on from JAVZDR010000002.1 coordinate 13,804, forward strand.
TAGACAGATATTGGTGACACTTTGTATTATATATATACAGTAAAAGACACTATAAGGATAACCCCAGAATACTTCAATGAAGACCCTATAAAGGCTGCAACAGAGATCCTGCAGAAAAAGTACGAACGCGTACTTGACAAGGATCTGGGCGTATTGCTTGCGGTCTATAATGTGAGGGACATAAGCGAGGGGGAGATACTGCCTGAAGACCCCGCAATATACCATACGGTTACTTTCGATGTGCTTACCTTTAACCTTGAAATAGAAGAGGTTGTTGTAGGCGAGGTTTCAGAGCTTGCGGAATTCGGTTGCTTTGTCAGAATAGGTCCTATGGATGGGCTTGTGCACATCTCCCAAATAGCAGACGAGTTCATGACTTTTGACAGAAAGGCAAACATGTTCATATCAAAAAGCACAAAGCGGATGCTAAAGAAAGGAGACATTGTCTACGCCAAGGTTTCAACGATAAGCATGAAAAACAACATAAAGGAATCGAAGATAGCCCTCACAATGAGGCCTGAGGGATTGGGCAAACCAGAATGGCAGTTCGAGAAGAAAGAAACGCAAAAGAAGCAGGGGCAAAAGAGGCGATAATATGGAAAAGGCCTGTAAAAAATGTCGGCTCATAATAGCTCAGGGCACAGCCTGCCCTATATGCGGCTCAACCGACCTCACCACGAAGTGGCACGGCTACATAATGATACTTAATGCTGAGAAATCAGTGCTTGCCAAGAAGTTTGGCATAAATATCAACGGCACTTATGCACTGAGCATTTCAGAATAGCACTATCTCTTTTCAATCTCGTTTCTGAGATGCTCTTCCTCAACGACTACCCTGTTTATCTTCCCGAAGTATTTCAGCAGGTCACTTACAAGGCTCTCTTTGCCCATAAAGTAGTTTGCGTCGAACTTATTTAACCCTGATCTTACTGAGATTCTTGCGGAATCCCCGCTTATAGATACTGCAGGCTGTTTTATACCATGGTATTCAGCCAGCGCCCTCACCTTATCCTCGTCAGTCTCCTCCCTTTCTACTATTTTTACTTCATAAATCATTTTTTCGCCAGCGAACCTGTGGTTTGCGTCTATCACTACCCTCCCTGAGTTTATCGATTTTACAGTAGCCATCACACCGTCAACGTCAAGGACCATCCCAACATATGGGTTTATGCCCCTGCGCTTCAGATCTGACATGGGCAGGACTCTCACCAAGTCTGGGTTTCTTTCACCGAATGCATCTTTTGGTTCAAGCTCTATCTTTTTGGTCTGGCCTACGTCCATATCGCGCATAGCCGCGTCAACTCCCCTTACCACCATGCCCTTCCCAACAACCACAAGATGCGGCCCATATGTCATATTTTCGTCAAATATGCCCGCCCTTTTGGCTTCATCAGCATCTGTTGTGTAGACCATCGCATTGTCTGCAGCCCTCCAGACTTTGTATTCGACTTTTACAAAATCTCCTTCATTTAAAGTCACTCAACCACCTAACATCATTTCAAATGCACCAATTGCAACTTATCTAACCCAGCGAGAATCCACGAAGTTATCTATTGGATTAGCGAGCAGATGGGCAGAAGATTTTTGTAAACACATATATAAATTCCTTTTCGTTTAAAATAAATTATTAACTCAGCGGCTAAACAGGAATTAATTTGAAGGGCGCCGTGTGCTTTCTATCAATGCTGGCAATCTAAAAGGTGCATGATGCGAACAGATCTGAACTCTTTAAGTTCCTCGGATCGCTATTCGTGGTAGTGATTTTTATAGTGTCATATGCTTCATTTTCTTTCCAAGGCAGCAACACAACTTCCACGCTTACTACTACAGTCGAGGTATTTTACCCGTTAGGCTATGCAACTGTGAATGTTACCCCAGTTGTGTACCAATCATCATTTTCCCTAAAGGAATTATGCAATTCAGGTTATGTAACAAACACTCTGAATGAAACGCTTATCTCGATGGAAAAGAATGGGAGCGTAAGTGCGTTTTACCAGGCGATCAATGGCACAATAAACGTGCAGAGTGGCACTCTTCAGCCTGGTGATATATATGCTATCATCGAATCCAAGCTCAATTCGACAGAAGGCAGTTGCGTACAGTTTTCAGGCGGTGCGTCCGTTAAGCTTCCGCAAAGCGCTTATTTCTCAGTGCAAGGCCAAAATATCCGCATACCATTAGGTAGCCTAAGCCTGCAAAGCATGCAAATCACATACTCTGGTAGGCAGCCCACAATAGTCACTGCGATGATAAGGGCTCTTATTGCGCCCAACTACACCATATACGGAAATATGACATTAACGCAGTTGTCGGTGCATTGATGGATAAGAAGACAAAGGAGATAATAAGAAAATATGCAATCAAGAATGCTATAGAATATGGCAAAGCGAGCACAAGCGCTGTTCTGAACAAAGTAATCTCTGTGATGCCTGAGCTTAAATCTGATATAAAGACGCTGGCAAAGGATGTGGAAAGCGTAGTGCGTGAAGTCAATCTGCTAAGCAGCGAAGAAATAAAAGATGAATTCAATGCAAATCTGGAGGAGTTCAATGCGGCGAGGAGGGAAAAGGTAGAAAAAACAGCCAGACCACGCATGGTGCTTGATGGCGCAACCGAGGGAAACTTTGCCACACGGTTTCCTCCAGAGCCCAACGGATATATGCACATAGGTCATGCCAAAGCCGTATTCCTTGAGGAGGCATTCAAAGAGATCTACAAAGGCAAGTTATTCTTGTATTTCGATGATACAAATCCAGAAACCGAAAGGCAGGAGTATGTAGATGCAATAAAGTATGACCTTTCCTGGCTTGGGATCAAATTCGACAAGGAGTATTACGCGAGTGACAGCATAGAAATAATGTATAAATATGCGGAAGAGATGATAAGAAAAGGTGGGGCATACGTTTGCACATGCAGTGGCGAACAGATAAAGGCAGACAGGAAGGCGGGTAGACCTTGTGTGCATAAGTCGAATACAAAGGCTGAGAATTTGCAGATGTGGTCAGAGATGCTTTCTGGAAGGCTGGACGAAGATGCAGCGGTGCTAAGATTCAATGGCGATATGAAATCGCAGAATACGGCCATGCGCGATTTGGTTTTGTTCAGGATAAAGAAAAGCAGGCATTATAAGCAGGCAGACAAGTATTTCGTATGGCCCACATATAGCTTCAATACGCCAATAATGGACTCTATAAACGGGGTCACTGATGTAATAAGGAGCAAGGAGTACGAGCTAAGGGACGAATTGTATTATAGCATATTGGACATTCTTGGACTGGAAAAGCCAAGGGTACACAGCATGGCAAGGCTCGAAATCTTTGGCAACATAACATCTAAGAGGAAGCTAAACCAGCTAATAAAAAGCGGCGTCATAGCTGGCTATGACGATCCCCGGCTCATCACAATAGCTGGGCTAAGGCGGAGAGGCATAACCCCAAGCGCAATAAAAAAATTTGTCCTTAGATTCGGAATGAGCAAGACTGACAGCAAGGTTGGCATAGACATGCTCCTTGCCGAGAACAGAAAGGTAATAGATAGCACTTCGAAAAGGCTCTTCGCTGTGGAGGATTGGAGGGTTTTGAGGATCGAAGAGACTCATCCTGAAGATGTAAAACTCAAAATGCACCCCACTCTTGATCTGGGCTACAGGGAGTATAAAGTCGGTAACACCTTGTATATAGATGGGCGCGACGCGGAGAAACTCAGCCCAGGAGATCTGATAAGGCTGAAAGATCTTTATGATGTCTCCATCCTCTCTACAGGAAGCGAGATAAGGGCGAGGCGTGTAGAATCTCACAAAAATCTGCCTAAAATACAGTGGGTGGATGCACAAAAAAATGTAGAGTGCAAGCTCATTAGAATATCTCCGCCAATGCTGCAGAATGGCGAATTCAATGAAAAAAGCCTCGTGGAAACGAAAGCATATGCAGAAGAATATGTAAAGAATGTAAAAGAAAACGAAATAGTGCAGTTTGAACGCATAGGTTTTTTCAAGCTTGATAACAAATCAGAGATGTCATTTTTAAGTTTGTAGCGTGCATGCAATGGAGATAAGGGTAATAGCAAAGCGAAAATACCCAGAGCTGAAGAAGCTCTATGAATCGTTTGATGTATCAAGCAAAGCAGAGATATGCCTTGCAGTCGGTGGAGATGGCACATTTATAAAGGCTGCAAAGGTGCACGATGGCCCCATACTCCCAATAAGTGGGATGGATCCAATGAGCGTCAGCTATTATTCGGATTTAAGTGTTAACGATATAGATTTTATTATAGAAAGCCTAAAAGGCAGGCGCTACAGGGTAGAAAGCATATCAAGAAAACTTGAAATAGTCTATAACAAGAGGAAATACTACGCTGTAAATGAGGCGCTGCTGCACAATATAAGGGAATCGATCAGGTTTACCATATACCTGGTCGAGAGAGGCCAAAGATACAAGATATATCCATATGTGATAGTAGGAGATGGAATAATAATATCTAATCTAGTAGGCTCTACAGCCTACAACAGGGTAGCAGGCGGTCCGATACTGCTCAATAAGGATGACATAAGCATAACATTCGTGAATACTGACGGACCATATAGGAACCCGATTGTGATGGATGGCGATGCAAAGATAGAAATCGACCTATTGCGTTATACTGGAATGCTAAGATACGATGGCATAGATATAGGCATGCTTCGGCCCGGCGGAAAATTTACTGTCAGCCTTTCGAATAAGAGCATAGATATAATAAAGTTTCCAAACAGATATGAAAAATTCGATGACAAACTCGAGAAGATAGTAAAGAGCAGACTCGTGAAAGAATTAGGGTGAGCATACCATATGCTGCGCAAATACTCTATAGATTCGCTAATAGATGAGAACAACCTGCCAAAATGGCTTAAGGGTTATGCGCTGACCTATCTGCGCAAAGATCCAATAAATATGCTATCAAAAGCTGTGGGTTTCGTATTTTTTGGCAGGAAGCACGGCCATTTTGATGAAAAGTATGTATATCTTCCAAACAAGGCAAAATTCAGAATAAAAGATGTAGCGTATGTAACAATGCTTTTCAGGTATGGTGAAAAGAGGCTTGCGGAGATCACGGGCAGATGGTCGAAAAATGTAAACACCGCCGACCCATACATAAGTCACTTTATGAAAATGTCTTCAATTTATGCAAAGCATGTGATGGCCCTCAACAGCATGCTTGCTGGTCTAGGCGCAGACACGGAATTCGAGCCAAACAAGGCTGTGTCAGACGTATTCGACTATATAGAAAAGATAAACCTGAATTACGGCAGGATACTTGCTATCGATCTGATCCTCCGCTACTCCTATGCCAAAACCTTTGGTTTTGCATTCTACAGAACTTTCTATCCTGTTTCCCCTGAGTTCATGCGCGGCATAGGCAAGGTATTCGCTTCTGATACTGCGGAAAGTCTACACGGCGAGCAGGAAGCCATAAGGATGCTTGACGCAAGGCTGATAGAGAGCGAATACTTGCTTGGGATTACGCGGGAACTTCTGAAGAGAGTATGCATCTCCATAAATTCTACTATGCCTGTAGCAAAACGGATGCATATCGAGAATGAAATACTCTTCCTGAGGGACGTATCAATAGCGTACCCACTGCACATAATGAGTGAACATGGCATAATTGAGCAGCCAGACGAAGAAGCAAAAGCCATAATCTCAGAATCTGCAAAAAATGAAGGGGGATAAACCTCAAAAGCGAAAGAATTTAAATATGTTATTACGTCCCTTTTCTACAGTGGTAAAAATGAGAGCAGAAAGCCAGGGCCTTAACCCAAATGACGTTATAAAAGAGGAAACCTTACACAAAGGTGAGCATGAACTGCAGCTTGGGGTCAAGGATGCTCGACCTCAGAGGCAGGAGGACTCAAAGGTGCTCGCTCCGTATCACAGGACCCTGGAAGAGATAACCAAGATGCCTGTGCTGGGCAGGACAAAGACTGTCTGCCCAGAGTGCAAACTGATAATTGATGGCATCATATACAGAGACGGAGACAACGTGATGATAAGGAAGCAATGTCCTGAACACGGGCTTTTTGTTGAAAAGTATTGGGAAGACTATGAGATGTACACAAAAATGGAAAGTTCTAACTACTATGGCCATGGAATATCTAACCCCAATTATCCTACGCAGGGTGAAAACTGCCCATTCGATTGTGGACTTTGCAGCAGGCACCACTCACATACCGCTTTGGCCAATGTTGTCGTTACTAACAGGTGCCATCTGAGCTGCTGGTACTGCTTCTTCTATGCGAAGGAGGGCGAGCCCATATACGAGCCATCTATCGAACAGCTTGATGCTATGTTCAAGAATCTGAGGAACCAGAAACCTGTTGCAGCAAATGCGCTTCAGATAACAGGTGGCGAGCCAACAATGAGGGAAGACATAGTAGAGATAGTGAGGCACGCCAAGCAGGCAGGCTTCGATCAGATTCAGCTAAACACGACAGGCATAAATCTCGGAGCTAATCCAGATCTTGCTGTGAAACTGCGTGAGGCAGGTGTGAGCACACTATACATGAGCTGCGACGGTGTTTCAAAAAAAGCAAATCCCAAGAATCACTGGGAGATACCTTCAATACTCAACGCGGCGCGGAAGGCAGGAATAGGCGTCGTTTTTGTGCCGACTGTGATAAGAACCGTCAATGACCAAGAGCTCGGCAAGTTGATAAACTTTGCACTCAACAACATTGACATAGTAAGGGCTGTAAACTTCCAGCCAGTCTCGCTTGTGGGGAGAATGCCAAAAGGGCAGAGGGAAAAGCAGAGAATCACCATACCGGGTGCCATAAAGCTCATAGAAGAGCAGACAGGCGGCGCTATAAAGAAGGAGGACTGGTTTTCTGTGCCTTATATAGGAGGCATAAGCAAGTTCGTAGAGTCCCTCACAGGCAATTTCCAGTATGACCTCTCCATACACTTCGCATGCGGCGCAGGAACTTATCTCTTCCTCGACGAGAATAACAAGGTCATACCACTACCAAGATTCGTGGATGTAGAGGGACTTTTGAGGCATCTGACCGATGCTGCCAACAGAATGCAGGGAAAAAGCAAGACTATGAGAAAGCTCATAGCGCTCAAGGCCATCGCATCGATAAGTAAGTTTGTTGACAAAGAGAAGATGCCAAAGAACCTCAATTTTATCAAGCTGCTTAGCGCCATACTGATAAACCACGACTTCGGTTCTCTAGGCAAGTTCCATGTTAAGTCGCTGTTTCTTGGGATGATGCACTTCCAGGACGAGTATACATATGACATAGAAAGGGTAGAGAAATGCGACATACACTATGCTATGCCTGATGGTGAAGTGCTTCCATTCTGCACATTCAATGTTTTTCCTGAGATATACAGGGACAAAATACAGAGGCAATACAGCATATCAAGCGAGGAATGGCAGAAGAAGCATCCTGAGTGGAGCTACAGGAGCGACAAGTATGTAAGAGATATTAAGAAACTTGAAGCTTCGCCAGAGTATATTAAAACTTATGGCCAGATAAAAGACTTTTTTGCAAAAAGCGGTGAGTAAATGTCATCCCCATATTCAAAGATTAGGTATGCTGTGCTCGACGTTGAGAAGTCCACGCTCATAGACCTGCCACATTCTGCCAGGCTCCAGTACAGGTTGCTTCTCAATGATGCGGTGATAAAGGCCAAAGTGTCGTATGCCAAATCCAGGATAGAAATATACTATAATCCAGATGGCGCAGCAAATAAAATGCCCAAAATCAGCCTTGATAAGATAGTGGAGATTCTAGGCAAAGAAGGCGTTAAAATAACAAAGAGGCACGATGAGGAAGTGGACTATGCCGAGAAGCTTTACAACTACGCATTCAACCCTCCTGAGATAAAGCATCCAACACCGTATGGCTGGGAGGGTAAGCGCCGATAGTATCTACAATAAGCTTTATCGTCCTGCTTTTTTCGCTTTCATCCTTTAGTTTTATGCTTACAGCTTCTTTGTGGCCGCCACTGCTCTCTATGTTGCTTGAATTCTTCTTGACCTTCTCTACCAGCTTAAGAAGGTCGATCCCTTTCGCATTAGTGCTTGACCTGAGCGATATGTACGGGCCGAAGTGTAGTGCAAGTATGCACGGCCTGCTACTAAGCTCCGAGATCCTGGCAAGAAGCTTTGAAGCGAATCTGCCAGGAAGTGGATATCTTGAAGCGGCATCGCCGCGCACCTTTTCAAAGTCAAGCACATACACATCAGCATTTTTTGTGCTGTAGTTCCTTGCGCGCTTAAGCGAAATATCGAAAAGTTCGCTCATTCTGCTTTTTGCGAAATTCAGCAGCTCTTCAAACTTGGTTTTATCATTCACTATATTATCTATTTCATTAGGCGTAAGGTTTGTGCCTCCGCTTGACGTCGCCAACCTCTTATCGCTTGTAATCATGTCCAGCACCTCGGAGAGCCTGCTGCCACAGTTCTCCTTTCTGTAAAATGTGCTGTAATCCCCATAAAGCGATGCATGCTCTATGCACCTCATATCTAGGTTTGAGAAGCTTTTTGCAAATTCGCATGCAAGGAAACCGGCTGTATAGTTGGAGTCGCCACCAAACAGCCATGGGCTGATGTAATGTTCGATCTTTTTGAAGCCATCAACAATAGGATGATGGTCAAGCCATATTATGTCAAAGTATTTCTCGGCTAGCGCAATCCCCTCATTGCTTTCTCTGGTAGTACCAAAGTCCATCAATAAAAGCAGGGGCTTGCTCAGCGTCTTGTACGACCTTATAAGCATTATGTCCTCTAATGCATCGCCCCTACTGTAGCTGACGCCAGGGTGCATCCTCCAAGAAATCTGCAGCATATCTCCAGCATGCTCACCCTTTTGCAATTCTTTCAGTGCGAGGTAAATGCCATACGCTCCGCTCGCACCATCGGAATCGTTGTGAAAACGCACAACTGCTGGCGTTGCCAGGAATATCTTCGTGAGCATAAGGCTAGCTGCAGATTTAATGCTTTTTTGCATCTTCTCTGTCAAGGAATCCAATTCCTTTATTCCAGATTTTTTGGGAGAGTGGATGTATGATTTTGCGACCTTCAAAGCAGATTTCTCGTATTTGCTTGCATTGCCCAGATTGCCAATGATCCTAGCCACGCTTTGCCCAGCCTGATCCAATTCAACTTCATCGCCAACTTCTATTGATAAACCGCTTGAGACTCTAACTATGCGGTGGTCGCTGCCAGCAGTGATCACAGAGTAGACATTTCTCCTGGGATCCGCTGAAAGTCTTATGCACGAAACCAATCCGCGCTGCAAAAAATCAACCAGTCACATTGAGTGATACTTTTTCGATACATGCACTATTAGCAGTTGCATTTTTTATGAATCCGCAATACGATGTATTTTTGTACTGGACCGCGAATGCCGTATAGCACTCATAGGATGTAACTGGTGGGAGATTCCCGCATGCAGTCACATTTTTCGAGGCCACAGCGCTTATCAGCCCTGAGAGTAAGTTGCACTGCTCGCTGTTCAGTCCGAGCTTTGTACAGATTGTGGAATTAAACGCATTGCTTAGGCTTACGTTGCTGGGCTTAGGTATTGTGACAAGGCTATTGCAAAGTTGCCTCGCCTCATCTGGCGATATGGTGTTGCATACTGACGTGTTTTTCAACATCACTGCAACATAGGTAACGCACATATCTCTGGCTGATATGCCAAAAGTGCTAATTGAGGCATAGTTTTTCAGTGCTGCAAGTGACGCATTGCTTACAAAAGAGGAGGCATATTTGTCCTTAAGGAATATCGAGTCTATCACTGACGGGTCTGTAGTGTTTGCGACATTTGTGCAGAACGATGCATTTAAGGTTTCCTGAGCCCTGCCTAGGTAAATAGCTGACTCACAGATTTCGCCATTTGTAGAGTTATATAACATGCTGCAAAGCGTGGCGTTCCCGTTTTTTATCGCAACGTTGGATATGCAGCTATCCCTCTCTGCGCCGGTGAGTGCTCCGCAAATAGCATAGTCTCCAGTGCTGTTGGCCACTTTCTCAAAGCAGCTACTCCCCAATGTACTGCTAATGTTGTAAGCCTTGTAGCAGAGCAGAGAGCTACTGCTGTTTATGGCCAGACCATAATAGCATTCCGCCTCATAACTTCTAGGCAGGTATGTGCAGAGCGAGGCATTGCCGCTGCTCAACGAGAGTGCCATTATGCAGGAATACCTATTCTGCAGGCTTATTATGCCAAGGCAACGCTGCAACGGCGTCCCCCTCGGCACAGCCAAAAAGGAAAGAAGTGCAATAAGTATGGCGATTATAACTAGGGAAATATATAGCTTCATCTTGCTTCTGGCCTTTTCCTCTTCCACCAGCGGTTTTTCCCGCATTAAACCATTTACGATTCATCTGCCACTCCGGCGGCGAAGATCCTGAATCCGGAAGGCGTTATCTCATATGGCGTAGTCGCAGAACTGTGGTTTGATCCGCGCATCTTTATGACTTCTATAGCGGCTATCCTTTTATCCTCGACACCGCTCTGATACATTGCTATTATGCCATCATAGACGAAGAATTCTGGTCTGAACTCTAATTTGCTCCTCTCAAGAGTGTTCATTTCCATTGTAAGCAAGGAGGTGACGCGGAGCCGCTTTAGGTTTGAAACAAGCGCCAATGATGAGCGCCTGAACATGAGCGGATCCATTACAAGCATGTCAAAAAGCGAAAGCGAGTCTATCACGATCGCATTTGCCCCTGCAGCGGCTATTGTCGCTTCTATTTCAGAGATTATTTTTCCGAATTCATAATTTTGGGAATTTGAGTCGGCGATGCTTAGCTTGCTGACAAGTTCTTCACCGTTAATTATAAGCCTTTTATTCTCTATCAGCGTGTCTATGTCAGTAAAATCCGTGAATGCCGCCTTAGCGTTTTCTATTATATTAGAAGGAGTTTCCTCAAGAGCAAAGAATATTGAAGTATTCCCTGCTTTTGCATTTCTATAAAGAAATTCAAAGGAGAGAAGGGTTTTTCCTGTACCAGGCCCCCCAGAGAGGATCACCTGCGCACCTTCGGGTATGCCGCCATAGAGCATTGCATCTAGGCCTTCTATTCCTGTCTTCATCTTGTTTATCATCAAACCACATCAACAGGATTTATTCAAGATACAATTATTATTCACGCTGGTTATATTTATTTATCTTTTGGTTTCTTTCTGACCCTAAACATCTGTAAACAGCACGCATATTCAGCAGAGCTTTATCCGTCTTAATGCCTTAGGCAAAGTTATCTTCTTCTCAGCCACATCCTCAGAAAGGCTTTGTATCCCATCAGAATCAATCCATAAAGAGGGTAGCAACATGTATTTTCGTGCCTCATTGCGAACTTGTTGGAATACGTGATGTGACGGCCTTGTATTTGCAAGGTGATTATATATAATGTCAACTCCCTAAAAGCCTGTTGCACAGAAAGGGATATAAACCTAAACTGAAGATATTCATCGGCATTGGCAGCTTGAATTAATCTGTGTTTTCATGAACAAGAAACTTCTTTATATAGGCATCATTCTTGTTGTCGTAGGAATCGTGATCTCGCTAATGCTTCCAACCACTCTATCGCCGAACATTGGAAAGATCTCAATAGCGCCATTAGGCTATGTATATGTGCCCATCACAATAAATGAGACGGGTGCAACCCTTGTGGTAGAGTATCTTGCGAGCAACCTTACCAATTTCTACCTCGCAAACTCCTCCGGTTTCGCAGCTCTTAGCAACTTGATGACCACGAATTACAGCATACTGCCCGAGGCAAAGCGGCTTCTTGGCAATGGCGTAATTGCAATAATCGCAAATTCGACATCAGGCATATTCCCAAGCTCAAGCAACCTCAATTCTACAAACCAGGCTTCGATAGCGTCAATGGCTCCAGGAAGATACTACCTCATTTACGAAAATCTCAAGAATAAGACTATACAACTTGCATATACATACAAGGCCTTAAACAGCGTCTCAGAGATCTCGATTTTTGCATCAGGCCTCGCATCAACGATACTTTTCATAGCAGGGATAATAATACTCATCCTGGCATTTATAATAAAACCAAAGGCGAAGGCTGTTCCTGACCGGAAGAGTGCTCAGACTCAAATGGAAGCAGAGATAGATGCACTTTACAAGAGGATCGAGAAAGGCAAGAAGGGCAGCAACGGCAAATGACTTACGCAATTGCAGATTATCAAAGGCCTGTTCGTCAATAAGTTAATAAATCTTTATGCAAATAATTGATATCATGAACAGCTTGAATGAGATAATAGCAGGGGAAATAACGCTCTCGGAGAATCCTGGAGGCACTATGAAGAAGTGGCGGGAGCTCTTCAACATCAGCCAGATAGAGCTTGCAAAATACCTCAAGCTCTCTGCTTCTACGATAAGCGACTATGAGAGCAACAGAAGGCAGAGCCCCGGAGTGAATGTGGTGAAGAGGCTTGTCACCGCGCTTGTTGAGATAGACGCCCAGAAGGGCGGCTCAGTCACTAAGAACCTAGAGAAGCTGGTTGCACCACAGAACCAGGAATCTGAGCAAGCACCATATAAGATACACGACTTTTCTGCCCCGCTTACAGGAATAGACTTTGCAAGGATAATAGATGCAAAGATCATTGCAAACCCCAATTACCTTGATCCAATCAAAATATTCGGCTACACCATATTGGATAGCCTAAGGGTGATTGTGGAATTGCCAATTAGCGATTATCCAAAGCTCTTCGGCTCTACCACCGAGAGGGTCTTCATATTTGACCAAGTGAGCACGGGAAGATCGCCGATGGTTGTGATAAGGGTCGCGCCGATCAAGCCGAGAATAGTGACAATGTGCAACCTCGACTCTGTTGACAAGCTTGCAATAAAGATCGCACAGGTGGAGAAGATCCCCCTGCTTACAACAAAGCTCAGCGTAGCAGAAATAGAGGAAAGGCTGAGCAAGGTCTAGCTAGCCTAGGCAGAGATTATCCTCGATATCCTAGAAAGCCTATGGCCTTCGGCCTTCAGCTCTATCTCATAGAAAATCCCGAAGGCAAGCTTGTATACCTCGAAATTCCTCTCCTTAAGCTTTGCATATAGGCTGTTCAGCATTTTGCTCGCATCCTGCGTGTTGGCGAGGTCGCCGAAGAGGTGCGCAAAAGGGTTGAGGACAATTGTGCGAAGGCCCAGGGTTGCGCATATCCTGAGTAGCTCATTTGCGGTCCTGTCGACAATCTCAACAGGGTTTGAGGTATCTGATTTCTCAAAGCTTATGAAAACCAAAAGGGCGTTCTCCACGCTGAGCTCGCTGGCTTCTTCAATGAGATCCGAGCGGCCTTTTTCCTTTGGGTAAGCCCTGAAATATTTCACATGCCATGCCATGAACCTTGCCGTGATACCACTTGCAATTGCCTTGCGCTGTAGTCTGCGCAGCTGCTTGGAAATCCCCAAACCTTTCCAAACCGCCGGCAGCTAGATTCTTGCCATTGGTTTTTGGCCCAATCGCACAGTCTGCCCATGATGGAGGCAAGGAGAATCGAACTCCTGCTTGCAGAATGTCAATCTGCCGTCCTACCACTAGACGATGCCTCCTCGTTTATACTTGGTCTCAAACAAATATATTACTTCCGTCGTGCGCAACTCTCACGTTCCTGAAAACCTTTTTTGCCTCTCTTAGCAGCAGACCCGGCTCAGCATGCCTCGTGCTTATGTGCATCAGCAGAAGCCTCTTCACTTTCGCCTCCTTTGCCACTTTTGCTGCCTCCTCAGCCGTCGAATGCTTCCTCTCGATTGCAAGCCTTTTTTCATCTTCTGTATAAGTGGCCTCGTGTATGAGCAGGTCAGCTCCCATTGCGGCCTTGACGGTGGCCTTTGCAGGCCTTGTATCAGACGCATATACTATCTTCTTGCCTTTTTTGATCCATGTCACATCCTCAATCCTGATCCTCCTTCCATTGACCATTATGCTCCCCTTTGACTGGAGTTCCGAAAACATCTTGCCCTCTATCCCTAGAGCTCTGCATCTTTCCTTTATGAATCTTCTCTTATCCAATTCGCTGAATACATACCCATAGGTCTTCACCGTATGGTTCAGCTTGAATGCCTCTATACTGATCTGCTCTTTCTTCATAACAGTCCCGGCGTTTATGCCATTTATGGCTATTGGAAATGTCACGAGCGCTTTATCGAACGAAGTCAGGCTCCGCACTATGCCTTCAGAGCCCTTCGGTACGAATATTGCAAGGGGCTTCGACCTGTGATTGAGTGACAATGACCTTATAATACCAGGAAGCCCTATTATGTGGTCGCCATGCACATGGGTTATGAAGATTGCCTCGATCTTTGCCATATTCAAGCCATATCTCAGCATCTGCATCTGCGTTCCTTCACCGCAGTCAAATAGGTATATGCTCCCTTCATACGTAATTGCAACGCTCGGCATGCACCTTGTCTTAGATGGCGTCGATCCTGACGTGCCGAGTACTGTAACTTTTATCAGCATTCAATCAATCTCTATTGTAATCTTCTTTTCTTTAAGGTTTATTGATTTTACCTTTATGCCGCCAATACTCATACCTTCATGCGCCTCCCCTTTTTTAATAAGCCTTTTTATCTCATTTATCAGGGAGTTTATCTCATCCATCCTCTCAAATATCCTATTCGCAGCTTCAATGTCTCTTTTTTCACTGGCTTCAAGCTCCTTGATTATCTCTTCCTGCTTCTGGATGCTAGCCTTGATCTCCTTGATTCTATTCTCGGCCTCTGAGCTTGGCTCTCTCTGCGCCCTCTCACCTAGATAAAATTCATCAAGCGCCTCGCTAAGGGTGTTATAGGTCTTGTACCTCATGCCAGCATACTTTTTAATATCGCATAGTGCATAGTCAACAAAGCCCCCCTCGCCAATATATATGCGCGGCGATATATTGGCCAGCCTTTCCTTGAACGTGACGACCGCCCTGGCGAGCTCATCCTCATGGCCCTTTACCGCGGCCGCATCTCCGTTTGGATCAAGCCCCGCCTCCCTTATCACGTCCTCGTTGTATAGTGGCCCGAAGTCAAAATACCTTCCAAATGCGGCTATAAGCTTCTTCTTCTCGCCTGAGATAGCTGATGCAGCGTCCTTCGCGCTGCCATAGTCTATCTCATCTATTGTAAGCGCGCCGCCGCCTCCTGGGAAGAGATAGCGCATCCTAGGCCTTATCTCCCTTTCCCTCTGCTTGACCACCCTATAGCAGAGCTCCACAATGCCCTCTCTTGAGAGTATGAGGTTGCCCTTTCCAAACATCTCCAATATAAGTTCATATACATTGCCTGCATTCTCAAGCTTGAAGATCAGAATTCGGTCATTCCTGTACTGCCTAACCTCGGCAAGCCTTGAGCCAATGATCCTCTTCCGCATCGCCATTGCGAAATTTGTCGCTTCCCCAACCTCCTCTGAAAATGCTGTCAGGTTTATTGTGTAGAGCAGCTTGCAATAGACTGTGCCGCTCGCGTGCTTTGATGAAAATGAGAATCTGAAAGCGCCATTGCCAAGATCATAGAATTTAGAAAGAGTGCTCCCGCGGAGGCCGTTGAGTTCGGCGCAGATAGCTCTCAGCTCTACCGACGCTATCTCGCGCATCAAGCTCGACCGCTTTTGAGTTTTCTCGCGCCCTCCTCCTTCTTTATTCTAGCGAAAGCCGCCGCTATCTTTCGCGCGTCGGAAGCCTGCTCTATGGCCGTACCTATCTGCACCATGTCTGCCCCAGCTCTATATACTTCTCTTAGCTTATCGACGGTCCTTATGCCGCCAGCCACTATGTATGGTACGGTTATAGACTCTCTCACAGCCCTTATTATTGTGCTTGGCACTGGCCCTGAATGCTGGAGTTTTGGATTTGAGCCAACATCTGTAATTATAAACCTATTGCCAAGATATTCGCCAGCCATTGCCAGCGCCGCGGCTATCTTCGGCTTCTCACGGGGCACAAGGTTGGCATCGCCGACCCAGCCAACAGTCCCACCAGGAGCTACCACTATGTACCCAACAGGTATGGGCTCTATCTGCAGCCTTTTTATTATCGGAGCCGCAAGCATCTGGACCTGCGTTATCCAGTATGGATTTCTGGCATTCAGCAATGACATGAAGTATACGGCATCAGCGTATTTAGTTAGAGTTGCTATATTTCCTGGGAAAAGTATTACAGGCACGCCGCCAGCTTTATCCTTTATGCCCTTTGTGACATAGTCGAGAAGCTCCCCTTGGGCTCCTATGCTGCCCCCAACAAGTATCAGGTCAGCGCCGCCTTCTATGCTTTCAAGCGCTGTCTTGATGGCCATCTCTGGAGTTCTGTAATCAACAGGGTCCACGAGCATGAAGATCATAGCGCCGTTGCTCTCAATGGTGTCTAATATATACCTCTCAGTTTTACCTATTTTCATAAAATCGCCGCATAAGCATTATCTCTTAGAGAACTCTTTAATAAGCTCTTTCGCTCCATCAACAATGTTGACCAATGGGTTGAAGCCCAATTCACGCTTTATTTTGCTCACGTCGAGCTTCCTATCGCTGAGGAGGAACCTTAGCTCATCGCTGTCAAGCCCCTTGTATTTGCCGAGCAGCTTGGCCAGGAAGGTAAGGCTTATCTTCTTCGTCGGCCTAGGCACATTCATAAGGTCAGCAGCTAGGTTAAAGAGGTATTCCTGGGTATAAGCATTGCCATCTGAAAGATTGTAGACGTTGTATCTGCTTGCATCTTTGCTGTCGGCAAGCATGAAGGCTTGCATCACATCATATATATGCACCAGAGCCATGTGGTTTTTACCGTTTCCTATCAGCCTTGCACTCCCATCTCTTATCGCACTGAAGACTTTGAAGAATGAGCCCTCGAAGTTAGGCCCATAAATGGTTGCAATTCTGAAAATTGTATAAGGCACTGTCTTGAAGCCAATTATCGCATCCTCGGCGAGCATCTTGCTATAGCCATAAGGGTCTGTAGGCTTCAGCTTCGAACTCTCATCCAGGACCTCCTTTCTCTTGCTCCCATAGACATCTATGCTGCTTGGAAATATGAAGTGCTTTACCCCATGCTTCTCCGCGGCTTCCAGCAGATTCTTTACGCCATTGACATTGACAGCTATAAGCTCTTTGATCGGGCTTTTGTACGCACTGACACTAGCTGCGAGGTGGAATATAGTGTCAACCCCACTGCACGCCTCGCTCAAAACCGCGGCATTGTCAAGCGTTCCGACATATGGCGTGGATCCCTTGGGCAGATTCAGTATTCCATCCTTGCTCGTGACAAGTGCATTGACCCTTCTGCTATGTTTGAGGAGGAACGGGATGAGCGCCCTGCCAACTCTACCATTAGCACCTGTAACAAGATATACTTTTCCATTTCCGCCAATCTCTCCAGCATCATCATTTTTTGCATTGCTTCTACTCACTGCCAACACCTTTTCCCCCAAGCAATCTGCTAGCGAGTGCTCTTATGTAGCCCTCAGGCACGCTATCTATAGCATATCCTATCCAATCCTTGCCAAATGGTATATAAACGCTCAGCCGTGCGTTTCCATCCTTGGCAATTTTAAATACTTTTTTTTCATTATACCCAAGGGGAAATTCGAGTGAGAGCACGTCCCTATATCTGCTACCATTCTTAAGTATCTTGTGGAGCACATTTTCTGTGGGCAGCTTCAGTACAACCTTCTTTGAATGCGAGCAGAGCTTCTCGACCGCGTTGAAAAAGTCTGCAATATCCTTTTTCTTGAGCTCACCATCATTCGCCTTTTTGCAGGGTATCATTATCCTCTCAGCCTTTCCGCCCTTCTTGAAATACTGGAGCGCCGCAGTGTAGCTATCAAAGACCTTGCCGACAGATGCATAACTCTTTTGCATTGAAGGATCTTCGGCTATGCTTGGATCTGTGTCAATCCAAATGGGCACCGAGTATTTCTTGCTGGCTTCTGCCACTCGCTTTATATCGGCGATGCTGGATCCTCCAATTGGATTATGGCCTAACCTCAGCTGCCTTACATGCACGCTTGCATTTATGCCCCTCCTGGCTATCTCCCTAAGCAGCTGCACATACGTATTAATCACATAATTAGCTTTCGCCCTGTCTTCTGGAATGCTGCTCAGAAATGCTATCGTTGCGCCTATCTTTTTTCCATTGAGATCCATGGCTTTCTTCAGGGAAGAGTCCATAGTGTAGCCAGCTATATGCCTCTTCACTATCTTGTAAATTACCTTCTCTACAAACGACTCTTGTTGCTCCAATTCATCACGAGCTTATACTATATAAATAACAAGATTTTTATCAATTATGCATGAAAAATCACATTTTTTAAATGGATTGCAGTCTGCTCCGCAAATTCGGCGCAAGATTTTTGGCATAAAGTAAAAACATTATACTTAATATATACAATGGTATATTGCTTGCCAAGTAGCAAACTACTAAATAAATGTGCATAACGAACTATATAGCTGCAATGCTGTTGAAGCAGGCAATACAAAACCATCTATGATAATTTTCGTTGCAGGCCTGCCTGGCTATGGGTGATGCGAATGCTGCCTTTATCCAAAACGCCCGGAAATGCTGGCCAGATGGAAAAAAATGCGGGAGCCTTCCTGGTCAGGGAGATAATACCAAATGGCACAGTGCTTGAGCTTGGCAGGCATTACACAAGCAGCGATCTTGGGGAGCAGGATTCAAAGGAAGGCAAATTCGTGCGGTTCCTGCTGCAGAAAGAGAACTGGGATACAATACAGGCGCTTGCAACCATTGCCAAAAGGTTCGGTAGGGGGATAAAGTCGATAGGATACGCAGGAATGAAGGACAGGCTCTCTAAGTCGGTGCAGATGGCGAGCATATTCGGAATTACGCCAGATGCTATTGAGGGATTGCACATAAAGGACATCGAGATAAACGGCGCATGGCAGTCAACTAAGGCTGTAGAGCTAGGGGACCTGCTTGGCAATTCATTTTCTGCAACGATAGACAGGCCGCTAAATGAGCGGCATGTTGAGCGCATCCTATCAGAGCTCAATGGCGTGATGCCAAATTACTTTGGCATGCAAAGGTTCGGATCTAGGCAGAACAACTTCAGGATAGGCATCAGCATACTCAATGGCGATTTTGAGGGCGCGGCAATGACGTTCCTGACTTCTACAGAAAACGAGACGAATAGCGAAGCGATAGAAGCAAGGCGGAGGCTTGCGGATGAGCAAGACTTTGCAGCTGCTGTAGAATATTTTCCAAAATACCTCAAATACGAGCGCAGGGTGCTGGCATATATAGCCCAATATGGCAATTTTGCGAATGCCCTCCGAATCCTTCCAAGGGGCATCTTATTAATGTTTGTGCATTCTATCGAGGATGTGATATTCAATGCAGCGTTGGAGGCTCGCATAAGGAATGGTGATTTTGATAACGAAGCAGAACATTGCGGGCTGAATGCCTATGGCTTTCCAGATATAGCCAAACCATGCGAGCAATCAGGCGCAGTATGCCTACCAGTAGGTAACTTGATAGGCTATGAAACCCCTAGGGCAAAGATAAGCAGCTACGAAAAAGCGGCCATGGAAGCGTTGGGAATAAATCCTGAAATGTTCAGGATAAAGGCCATGCCTGAACTGAGCATGAAAGGCGGACTGCGTCCCCTTCTTGCCACTTTCAAGAATTTTTCGTTTAAAAACAGTGAAGAGAAGGCAATCCTCAATTTTTCGCTGCCTGCAGGCTCATATGCAACAGTCTTTGTCAACGAATTCACAAAGTGCGACCAATCAAGCCTAAAAATGGCGCCGGAGCTGGGAGATTCATGGCGTTGAGCCAATTTGAACCCAGATTGCCAAAGGCAACCAGATCTCGAGTTTCGCCACTTTCTGGCGCATTAACCTGGTTCTGCCACTCCGGCACGTGCATTTGGGCATACTAAAGCCTTAGCCCAAACACATACAGATATGGCAGCAGAAGCTTTTATACCTTGCACATCCATGCGCCTAAACCTGGTGCATTTTGGCATCGCCCAAGTGTTGCAAAATCTCAGCATCTCATGTTTTCTGGGACCAAAATCTCAAAATACTTGCTCTCGAAAACAGGCCTGGATTCATTGATATAGCCGCTTATCTTCGGTTTTACATTGACGTTTTTGAACGAGACCACTATATATCGCGATTCATCAATGCCGTAATACTGCGGCATATAGGCATTGATGCCGATATACTTCATAGGCACCCAGGCATTTGATACAATGCTGCAGTTACCGTAGCCAAGCGCGTAGAGTTCGCCCTTAGCATTGTTTAATACAGAAGCCGCATCATTTGGGTTATACAATGGGTAATTATAATATTTCATAGAAGAGTGGAATGCAAACGCATAGTATGCCAGCACGGCGAGGCAGATTGCTGCTACCACAAACTGGAGAGCGCCAAGATCCAGCCCATAAACGCGCCTGTGTACCTTACCAATCCTGCTGAGCATGTACGCAGCCGCCAGCGACACCCCAAAATAACTGAGGTAGCCGAAACGCGATTGCGAGAAAACATCATAATGCCAGCCGACGAGCATGAATTCGACTATTGAAATCACTAAAAAGCCAATGACAATCTCTCCGGCCATGCTCTTCGGAATGAATATTTTTTCCCGCATTCTTGGCTTTAGCCTGAATCTCAGCATGTAAAATAGCAAAATTGCAATGGTGCAGAGCAGTGCAGGATACCAGAAGAGACTAAGCATTGTCCCAGGATACAAGGGCTCAAAAGGGGTAACGAGTGCAACGTTGAAGGCATCTATATAGCTTGCCAGCGGATTCCCAAAAACCGCATAGTTGAAAAGCAGCCAAGGGAGTACGACCAATGCCTCGAGCAAGAATGCATAAGTTATCTTCTTCGGCTTCCGAAGGAGGAAGAGCAAAGGAAAGAATATCATAGTTGGGTATTTGGCGAGCGCCGCAAGACCGAAAAGGATTCCAGAGAAGCTGCTCCTCTTGGAAATGAGACCGAGCCCGAAAAGGAGAAACGCAGCCGAGAGCGCCTCTGTGCCATTGACTATGAAGCCGAAATAGAGCAGGTATGGGCTGAGGAAAGCAGCGTAAGTCACAAGCCTGTTCATTCCCAGCGCATCGGCCAGGTACGTGGAAGCCCAGGCGAGCAGCAGGTAAACGAGCACCACATAGCAGAGGAGCGCATATTCTGGGCTCAGCGGCGTGAATGGAAGCATTAGGACTGAGCTCAGCGGCGCCCTGAAATCCTCAAAATATAGACCCGCAGCTTCTATAGTACCAAAGTTGTTAATTGCTAGAGCGGCATTGCCGTATACGCCGGGGTTGGTCATGCTTTTTGCATTGAGATAATGCACTATAAGGTCCCATTCCGGACCGTTGAGATAATAGATATAAACAAGTATCAGAAGCCCTAGGAGCAGAATGGCTGAAGCAACACAAGCATTTCTTGCAACCAGTCAATCACGGTGATATGAATATAGCAGATGCCTATAAAAACTTATTATTATTTAATTTTAGCGGTTTTATATTACTACATTCGGTGAGATCCTGGGATTTGAGAAGGCTAGAAGGATGTCTGTTGTTGCGTTTATAATGTTTGCAGCGCTAATCAGCATTACATTCTCTGTTTATCTGCTAAGCACGGCAAAGAGCGCAAGCACGCTGATAATAGCCTCAATATTCCTTGTAACAACACTCATAGCCGCAGCATACAACGGAATAACCGCATTTTGGTATTATAACTCACGCGCCTTCAAATATTACAAGGATAAGCATAAGGCATGGCGGCTTGGCTATTTCCCAAGGGTGGCTCTCGTAGTGCCGACTTACAAAGAGGACGTGAAACTTGTTGAAAATACGCTGAATAGGCTCAGCCACATGGACTACCCCAAGGAAAAAATGCAGATATACCTCCTTGACGATTCTACAGACAGCGCAACAGTCAGGGAGCTTAGAAAATTCTCATTGGGAAACGGCATAAAGTATATGCATAGGCGCGTCAGAAATGGCTTCAAGGCGGGTGCGCTGAACAACTTCTTGAAGCACTCAAATGAAGAATTCATAGCCATATTTGATGCTGACGAATACCTTGTCAATCCACGCTTCCTCAAAGACTTGCTCCCATATTTCCGCGACCCCAATGTGGGCTTTGTCCAGACAAAAAAACGCTACGCCACAGGCAGTTTCTTCGCAAACTCGATAAACCTCCTCAACGGCTTTTTTTTCAATTTCATACAGCCAGCGAGGTCCGTGAGCGGTACTCTGACATACGCAGGCTCGTGCGCACTGATAAGGCGCAGCGCTATAACAAGCGTGGGTGGCTTTCCTGAGGTCGTGCTTGAGGACACATTCTTTTCATTCGAGACAAAGCTCAAGGGCATAGAGGGCGTATACGTGCCTAAGATTTATGCGCTTGGCAGGCCCATGAACAAATTTACATCGTTCGCAAAGCAGCAATGGCGCTACAACTATGGTGGCACCGAATTCATGGCTTACTGTGCAAGGAAGACCAACTTCAGAAACATAAGGGCTCGGGATCTCATAGACTACATCGCCCACGGCTTCGGGCTCAATTATCTCTCAGTGATAATGCTTGCATTTACAATATTGACCATAGCCGTTGTCTTCTCTGGATTGCCGATAGGCTCGTTGAGCATAAGCAGCCTCATGCATCCCATCCAGTCGCAGATAGCTCTCAGCGCATTCTTTGCTATACTCACGTTCACGTCATTAATCGGGCCCCTGCTTATACTTAGGGAGTATTTCAATTCATTCAGATATGGAGTGATGGTAATGCTCCTGAATTTTGCCGTAGCTTTCACCAGAGCCAAGGCTGCCTTCTCCGCAATCCTCCATTTTGCCCCATCATGGTCAAAATCCAATACAAACATAAAGGGCAATTTCAGGAGTGCGCTTAAGAATTCGTACGCTGAATTCTCATTCGCATTGTTCCTTGCAGTGCTCTCTCTCGTTGCCGTCGCTGGCAACAACATTGCTGGAGGCTTCTGGCTGATGTGGTATGCAATACTCTATGGCAGCACAACGGTAATGCTGTACAAGTACGGCTAGTCTATGCTATACATAAAGAAATATGAGACTGAAAATGGGAGCATCATAGCTCTCTGTGACGAAGAGCTTCTCGGCAAGATATTCTCAAACGGCCTTTCAAAACTCGATCTCGACAAATATGCCGAATTCTATAAGGGTGAACTTGTAAATGAGGAGAAGGCAAAGGATATGATAAACTTGGATGAGATTTATTCAGCAAACATAGTTGGAAAGCGTGCGGTCGATATCTTTCTGGAAAAGAAGATAGTGAAGAAGTCGGAAGTAAAAACGATCAGCGGCGTGCCATTCGCCCAGGTTTACTCTATAAGGTATTAGCATCCGCATTGCCTTTCTTGAGGCGCATCACCGCTTCAGCTATGTTGCCTCCCGCATCCACAAGTGCTCGCCTTGCAGCTTCATCGTCACTGATTCCAGCCTGCTCCTCCACAAACTTTATGTCAGCATCGCTTATCTCAGCTTCAATGGGCTTTATCTTTTCCTCAATCTCGCCGCTGATGTTGAATACCTTGACGCCCTGCGTATCCGTCAAGACAACCTCTGGGTTAGTTATAATTATATCTTTATCGGCGCCTTCAATGACAACCCTGGTTGCAGCAATCTCCTCGCTCTTTATGCCAAGCTCCTTCATCATGTTTTTGATTTCCCTCAGGTCGAATCCCTTCATCAAATCACCTCGCAATGAAGCCCATGCGTGAGCATGAAATTGCAACTATAAATATGCTGTTGCAAATAGTGCTGAGCACCCTCTTCGGATGCAGATATAGGGTATGAGGTTGCAGCGCAAAATCGTTGCTGGGGCTGAAGACCCATCTTCCAGATTTCCAATAGGGAAGGCCTTGTAAAGCCCCTCTGTGCCAGGTGAAGCTGTTTGCGAAACGTTGCTATGCAACATGCCAACCAATTGATGGAAAGCCACCTCTAATGCCATTTAGTGCCTCTGAAATATCAGGTATAATACAACCACAATTATTAAAATGCAGAAATATAGGCTTATCATCACAGCAGCTTCCAGCAGCTCTCCATGCGCTATGCCACTTTGTTGTACGGCTTTTCCAGGACTGACTGGCGCTACGGTTGTTGTGGTTGTATTCACACTTGCAATCGAGCCGTTAATGGCTACATAGTCGTTGGCGTATCCCACAAATCTTACCCTATTCAGTAAAATGTTTGAAAAATTTGCAACTATTGCAGTTTGGTTTGCAGCGTTTGCCATGAATGTGTCATTGTAAAGGTATACAGAGGAGCCATACGCATAAAGTGCTCTACCGTAGCCTATGCAATTTTCTATAGTGACGTTCCTTGCATTATTGCCCACTTCAAAGTCGTAGCCTGTGGCATTGATGCTCCCACCCATGCAGTTTACAGTCACATTAGAGGCATAAACCTTGGCTCCGATATAGCAGGGGGTGTCATTAAACCAGAAGACATTAACGTTCCTGAGCGAATTGTATGCGAATGGGTAGTAACCTCTTTCAACTATGCCTGGGTTGTTGTCAGCGCAGTAGCTGAGGCCCACAGAATACTCTATTGTCGTGGAATTCTCATGCTCATATGGCGTGTCAAGTAGCAGTATGTTCTGGTAAAAACCAGGTTTGACCCTGCCAGCATTGTAGCTTAGAGTGCCGTTGGTGAGGTTGTAGAAGGTTGCAGCAAGCGTATTGTTTGGGTCGCATTGCCAGCCATTGAGCAGCCTGAATTTGGAGTACCGTGTATAGTTGTGGAAGATTATGGTAAAGTTTATCGTCATGTTTTTGTTTGCCGGGAAGACCTCATAAGGGTAGATCTGTGGCTTGATATATGTTGGGAGGAACGTCGAAGGTGATGTCGCGTTGAAGTATGTGTAGGATACCATGTCGTATCCTAAATAAGGCGAGTAGAGCAGATACGGGTCGAAGTTTATGATCCTGTTTTTGTAGATCTGCTTAG
This sequence comes from Candidatus Micrarchaeaceae archaeon, assembly GCA_038873795.1. Taxonomy (GTDB): domain Archaea; phylum Micrarchaeota; class Micrarchaeia; order Micrarchaeales; family CABMGC01; genus JAVZDR01. The sequence goes on from JAVZDR010000002.1 coordinate 38,754, forward strand.
CCTCAGCCGCAAAGTAGCTCGAGCCGTTGCTGCCTGTGTCAGGATAGTATATTCCAAACCTTGGCAAGGTATAGTTGGCCAATGCTGCACAGCTCTCCAGGTAGGGCTTTGTCGTTGCCATAGATATTAGGTTGCACGGCATGTCAGCAAGGGCCTTTGGCATTATCTGTATGAACCTTGCAACAGAAAAGCTCTTATTCGCATATACCAGCAGGTGCATGAAGTTGCCCAGCCCTATATTAGATTCATTGTCTGAAAATGCAAGAGTATATGCGCCACTGACGTTTATCAGGTTGTTCTGCGCGTCGCGCATGCTCGATATCACGCCGTTTATGCTGCAGTTGACTATGGTATTGTTGTACGTGTCATTGCCGAATATTACCGCAATACCTGAGCTTATGCTGTGGCCGTTGCAGTCAACTAGATTGTTAGTGGCATTGCTTGCAAATACAAGCACCGGGCCAATTGACGAGACATTGGAGTTTATTGAAAATGTGGCATTAGAACCGCTAATCGTATACTGCTCCGCGCCTGCTATCCCTAAAAGTAGCAAAATAAAAAACACCGTGGAATGCATATGCTTGGCCAACTAAACACCTTTGGACTTGGCGAGATTCGAACTCGCGACCTCCCGCTTGCAAAGCGGACGCTCTGCCACTGAGCTACAAGCCCTCTATAACCCTTGTGTGCATATCTTTAAATAATTTTCTGATTAAATAAAATGAGATTTTGAGCCGTATAGGTGTTAAGATGGTGAGTGTAGCAGAGGACGAAGACGAGGATGAATATGGTGAAGGCCTCGATGAAGAAGACGAAACAGATGAGTTCGGCGACGAAGAGGAGGATGAAAACGAGGAGGACGATGAAGAATAAGATCCGCGGCTAAATTATTTCTTTCTTTTATTTTATACTGGATGCTTTAGTTTTCTGTAACGCTTATGCAGCCTATCAATGTCGGTGCCGGAGCATCAGATAATAGTTCTCAACAGCGGCTTTTTTGGCCTCTTTCAGCGCCTTTTCCCACTCCTTGGCCTTGCTCAGGTATAAGCTAGAGTTTGCGTCTCTCAATTGCGGTTAACTTTTTGGCTTTTTTCAGCATCTTTTCCCACTCCTTGCTCTTGAGCAGGTATGTGCTAGGGTTTATATTATTTGCTGCATTTTCGTATTCTTTAACTAGGTCCTTCAGGAGAAGGTTGCTTTGTGCCACAAAATCAACGTTACTAATCTGCCCAGCTTTGTATGAATTATTCAAATTGCTCAGTTTAGTAAGTATATTTGCGCCTACGTTTCCACCAGCCGCCTTATTTATATCGCTGAGCTTTGCCCTTATATCTTGTATAGCTGCAGATTGTGCGTCTTCTAAACTTAGACCGCGCTTTCTTGCTTTTGAAGAAAGTAGCCATGCCACCTTAGCCTTTTCCATAGCAAGCCGTGCCTGAGGACTTGCCTGAGGGTAGGCATCCGCACCCTTCTGAAGTATCCTCATTGTTGCCTTTGCTGTTCCAAATCCTGCGCCTGCACCTGTAATGGATCTTACTGCATTATTCAATAGTCGCATATTCTCAATATTTGTCTTTGCCTGCTCATATGCAGGTGCCATATTCTTAAGATTCTTTTCTAGAGCATTCTTCCTTTCTATTACTCTCATTAATTCCTTTTTCTCTGCTTTTAATTCTTTTTTCTCTTTAGTACTCTGCCACATAGTGTTTTTTTTCATTGCTATCTCTTGTTTGATCATGTTAATGTTTGCCTCATCGCGCACCACAGCCTGCCTTTGCTCTTTATAACGCCTTACCAACTCTGCATTTGAAGCCCACCTCCTCCTCCCGACCACCATGTTAATCATGCCCTGTGTAAGTTCCTTCGGTGGAGGTCCTGGCCGCGGACTTGAAGATCCTGGGGGTGCCGGCGGTGGTAGTTTAACCTGAAGTGGACTCATCGACTTTGCGTCAGCTATTTCAGCATTTGTTTCCTCTTTATTTTGCTTCCAGGTTTGCAAAGCGGAACGTGCTTTCTCTTTTGCCTTCTTTCCGGCTTTCTTCCCTACATCTTTCGCTTTAGCCATAGTCGTCTTACGGCCTATCTTGTAGACGTTCTTGCCTGCGAGCGTGCCCTTGCCATGAGTGCCTATCCCAAAGAGCACAGAAATGCCGAAAAAGTCGAAGATGCTCATTCCGCGCATTGAGGCGCCTGCAGCGCCTATGAGAATTATTATTATGATTATGGGTATGAGCATGTTTATTGCTCCAACAGACAGCAACGCCAAGCCTAATCCCAGCATAGCTATCAGTTATAATTAAGCATTTCCTAATATAAAAAGCTATCTAAAATCAGCGTTTTTGCCTCATCTTCCTGGCAATTGCAGCCACTGCAAGCAGCCCCGCAACAAGCGCAATGCCGAGAAGCGCATCAAGGTTGCCGAAGCTCAGCTCCGCAAGGCCAATGTCTACGCTCGTTGACGTCTCATTCGGCGACCATGTGTAGTTTATTGCTGTAAACGTGAACTCGCTAGGTAATGACTGCGATGCAGCGGTGAGCGTGTTTGCGGATAGTGCAAGCCCTGGCTGCGTCACTGTTATGGGCTCTATGGGCTCGCCGTAGAATTTTGCTATTATTGGCACACCTTGCTCTATGCCACATGCAACAATTGTGTTTAATGTGAAGTAACCGAGGCTGTTTGTTGTGGCAATACCCATTAGCCCAAGTTGCGGCGTGCAAATGCCTGTGCCATTCGAATACAGCGGTATGCAGTATTGGGTGTTGCCCAGTGCGCTGTTCGGGCAAGACTGCCGTATATTATCTGCGCCGTATATGTTGCACATTGTGTAAATAGAATTAATAGGTGCAAGCAGGCTTTTCGGCGGCATAGGGCATTCCCCACTAGAATTGTATGCTGGCGCGTACGTAATTGTGTTCGCGTTGTTTGTGAGCCCTTTCCACATGGGATTTGCAAGCGTGCATTCTCCAGTCGCTATCGAATTAGGTGAGTACGTGCACAACGAGACATTTATCGCGTTGGAACTGACGCTTGTTCTGTTGTAGTTTATGTCCTTTCCGTAATACAGGTAGATCGGAGCATTCTGCAGAGGCACAGTCTTCAGGCCATAAAGCAGATTGTAATAGGCGCGCCCAGTAATGGTTATCGTTGTCGAATTCGCATTAGTTATGCTCACATTCGGTGTAGCGCTCATATCCAAAGTGGTTATGTTTGCTATGTCTGCATCAATAGGCATGTAGAAAGTGTTATTGAACCTGTCGTTGAAGACATATATGAGTCTGTTGTAGCCAAGCATGCTAGCAACACTCCAGTGATTGAAATAACTGTAAACTGTAGAAGCATTGATGTTGAGGATAAGGGGATTTGTGTATGTTATCGCCTTATACCAGTCGAAGAGGCTTACAAAAGTCGGTATTATATTCTGCTGCAGCGTGTATGAAAGTATGAAAGGCATAATTTGGTAGCCGCCATTGGGCGCGCTTGTGTACAAGGCGCTTGCATATGTGCTCACCATATCACTATGAGTAGCTGCTATGTATGCCTTAGCGCCGTATATCTGGTTTGTCGGCATGGTAGATATATACTCGTAGCCGAACTTTGCACCGTTAGGCATAGTGAATGTATTGCTGGTCACCGAATAGTTGAAGACATGAGTAGCGTTGGCTACATACTGTATGCTGTTGAATGCCGGCGAGCTCACGTTCACATACAAGTTGCCAAATATTCTATTGTTCTCTATATTGAAGGCTACCTGAGGAGGTATAATTAAGCCAATGTCAGACAGGTTAGGCACATAGTATCTAGTACCGCCATTGTATTGGGCATAGGTGTAGCCGCCTTCCAGCAGCGCAGCCAGTAGGTTTGAGTGCGAAGGCTGACTTATTGTTGAATTGTAATAAGTTATTATATTGGATGAGTACTGGTTTGCTATTGCTGGGCAACCCGAGTCGCTAGTCTGGAAATTTGTCCAGCTCTGGGTCTCTATGACATTGTATGTATATGGCACAACAAGGTAGCCAACAATATTGCTCGTAAGGCTTGATTGCAAGCCTGTAAACGGGATTGCGCCGCCGAAGCTGCTCCCTAGATTGTTCACCGACGTCATTGTGTTAGCCCCCAAACTGCAGGCTATGCATATTGCACAGTTCTTTGTGTTGCTGTTGCACTGGCTGCAGCTCGTTATGGTGTTTGCTGAGCATGCTCCGGAACCGCTTATACCGCCGGTAGAAGCGGGCGACGAATAAAGCAAGCCGCTGAATGTCAGGACCCAGCTGGGCGTGCCTATGCTCTCAAGGTACTTGAAGGGGTCCGTGGCAGAGAATATGGGTCTGCTCATGTATTGCAGGGAGGGCAGTACCTTGCATGGGAGGTTGTAGGGGTTGCTGACCAGATAGCATGAGAAAGGTGAGAAACCTCCAAAAAGTTTTGTATAGTTTTCAACAGGCAGTTTTGTTGTAACAAGGAAAGGATAAAAGTACCTATATGCTGAAGACTGACTCTGGGACTGGGAAAATATAGAATTAGTACTAGGTATAAGTATGTATATTGTGTTATTGTAGTTTGCCGAGAACCCAACGCCACTCAACAAGTAGCTGTAGTCGAACCTCAGGTGGCCGCTTGGCTGCGTAGAAAGGCTTATAGAAGAAACATTTGCCAGGTTGTACAGGGCTTTGCCTGACGAGGTTTCGCCTGTCTGGTTCGCAAAATTGAGTAGCGGACCAATTGGAGGGAAGCCCCCATGATAATTGCTAGGCTGACCCATGATCGAAAATGATTCAAAAACCGGGTTTGAATTTAATAGTCTTGTGTCGGAGCTGCACGGTGGCACGTCACCACTGCCTATGGGAGAGGGAGAGCATGAGAAATTTGCAGCAGCAACACTTGCTGAAAGAACCCAGCCATAAGGTGGATATTCGCCGCTGAGATTTAATGTGGAAGTCGCGTAGAAGGCATTAGTTGTTTCGGTAGGGCCGACGCATTCATAAGTGCTGCCTGGAGTGTAGCATATGTTTCGTGTCTGCGCATAGCATGATGCTGCTATCTTCTGGCACTGCGCGTTTGCTTGCGTGA
>JAVZDR010000003.1:0-40026 GCA_038873795.1 Candidatus Micrarchaeaceae archaeon
CAGAGAAGCTTAAATCTCTTTGCGAAGACAACCCAAATCTGGCGGAATGGCTTGAGAATTGGCTTGAAAAAGTTCTAGATATCAAACAACAGAAAAGGGGTTAGGATTAATTGCCAAGCGCCTTTCTGATTGCTTCTAAGCTATCAAAAATAAAGTCAGGCTTGGCGCGTTTCAGCGCGGACTTGCTTGACATTCCTCCTAAGACGGCGCATGATGCAATGCCAGCAAACTTTGCGGTAAAAACATCAACAGGCATGTCTCCAATGTAAATGCTTGTGCCCTTTCTTGACCTGAGCGCCCTGATCGCAATATTTATACCTGTTGGATATGGCTTGAATGAATGTATCTCATCAGCTGAAACTATAAAGTCTATGTAGCCTGCCATGCCAAGCATCCTCAATTCCCTAACCAGCCTGTATTTCTTTGCATCAGAAAAAACTGCGATTTGCTTTCCCTTTTTTTTAAGGTGTTTAAGGAGTTCTACGGAGCCTTCGCGCGGCTTTGGTTTGCCTAAAATAAGGTAGACGCTGTATAAGAATTCATATATGGCACTGCTGTGGATCTCATGCTCTTCGGCACTGCGGATGATTCTAGAATCTGAAACACCTTTCTTGTATTCCCTGGCATGGGCTGTTATGTAGTCCACGCCATAACGCCTTTTGAAGAACTTTGTGAGATGCACTATGAATGTCGATGTTGAGAGTGTGCCATCCCAGTCGAATATGAATGTATTGTAATCTGAAATTCGCATAGGATTAATAATCTTCTCAACAAATAAAAAAACATATGATGAAAAAGGTGATCGCTGAGCTATTTGCTGTGAAGAGAGATAGGCGGTCTGATGAATGCAAAGGAAAGTGTTATGCACAAGCTCGGAAAGAACACAATATCGGTTAGTGATATTGCAAGCCAGTTTTGGTGCGAAAGGCAGATGGAGTTAAACTACATGTATGGAAAAAGGTATACAGAAGCAATGGCCACCGGGAGCAAAATCCATGCGGAATTGGAGGAGGTTGCGCATGAAAGGCTTGATGCAAAGCCCAAGAGCTTCTTAGATTCCCTCTACAAGTCTGCCTATGAAGACTATTTTGTTATAAAAAAACTTAGGGAGATAGGAATCGGTCGAGAATTGAAGATCTTTGGCTCTGTAAACGGTTTTGCACTTGTGGGTCAGATAGATGAGCTTTTGCTTAGGAACGGAAAGGTCACTGTGGTGGAGAACAAAACGGTTGTGGCACAGAGCCCTCCTGGGGAGGCTTTTGTTAAGCCGCATAGAGTGCAGGTCTTGGTTTATATAAAAATGCTTGACGACATAAGGAATGGAAGATACACATATAACAACTTCTCTGCGAGCTACGAGCTTGATAAAATGAATCTCTCAAAGGAATTTTCCTCAAGGCTCAGGGATCTTGGCTTAAGCGAAGAGATAATCAATATCAAAAATGTGTTCAGAAGGATGTTTGATTCTATCTCGCAGATTCCTGAAGTAGACGAGAGTGCAGAGATACATTACATTGACAAAGAGACGCACGCACAGGCATACTCTGTCAGCGTAAATTATAATAAAGATGAAATCAGAAACATACTTATATATGCGATGAGATATTGGAATGGAGAAAGGGAGGCAAAACCAGTGGATGAAAAGGAAAAATGGAAATGCAATTCTTGCAGATTTTTCGGCAAGGAGTGCAAGGTGTGGTGGCATTAGATGACGGTAGAAGGCGTAAAGCTGAGCAAGGAGGCGCTTGCTGAGAGATTCTCCAAGGACTACAAAAGGTATTATTCGGTAGAGCTTTTCGAGAGGAAGGGCTTCACTAGGCGAAGATGCAAGATATGCGGCAAATACTTCTGGAGCATTGGCGAGAGAGATGTGTGTGAAAATCCAATACATACTCAATATAGCTTTTTTAAGGATAAGCCAAGAAGCATAAGCTATACGGAATTCTGGAAGCGCTTTGCTGAATTCTTCAAGAAGAATGGACATAGCGTAATAAATAGATACCCAGTGGTAAGCAGGTGGAGGCCCGACCTTTATTTTACCATAGCAGACGTGCAGGATTTCCAGAGGCTTGAGGATGGGCGCATAAGCTTTGAATACCCCGCCAACCCGTTGATTGTGCCCCAGATATGCCTGCGTTTTACTGATATAGAGAATGTTGGCGTTACAGGCAGGCACTTTACAGGGTTTATGATGGCTGGCCAAAAGGCCTTCAACTATCCGAAGGAGGGTTATTGGCGTGACAAGACCATAGAATTAAACTTTGAATTTCTCACTAAAGTCCTAGGCATAGATGAGGAAGATATAGTATACAGCGAAGATGCTTGGGCTATGGGGGACTTCTCGGAGTTCGGGCCATGCCTGGAGAGCTATTCAAAGGGTCTTGAGCTGGTAAACAGCGTCTTCACAGAATTCGAGTATGCAAATGGAAAAATAAACGAGCTTGATGGGAAGGTTGTTGATGTTGGCTGGGGTTTTGAGAGGCTGCTTTGGTACTATACGGGCCTTGACAATGCATATGAAGCCACATTTGCAAATGTGCTCAAAAAAATAAGCGGTGGAGCGAATATAGACTTTGATACTGCACTATTTAGGAAGTTCGCTGCTGTATCAGGGGAATTTGATATTACTGAAATGAAAAACCCGCAAGAGATTGAGAGTAAGATACTGAAAGTTGCCGGAATTACAAAATCAGAATACGAAAGCAAAATAAAACCAATGCAGGCGATGTATGCTATTTTGGATCATCTCCGCACACTGCTATTTGCAATTACTGATGGGGCATTGCCATCTAATATGGGAGGAGGCTATAACCTTAGAGTAATATTGCGCAGGGCCTTTTCGTTTGCTGAGAAATACAAGCTGAAACTCGATTTTAATGAGATAGCTAAGCTTATTGCAAGTGACATGGAACCACTTTACCCTGAATTATCGGCTAGCCTTGATACATTTGATAAGGTCATATCCATAGAAAGGGAGAGGTATGCCAAGAGCATGGTGAATGCAACACAGATTGCGGAACGCATGATTTCTGCTGGGAAGAGCATTTCTGCAAAAGAACTTAAAACACTTTATGAAAGCAATGGGATCACACCAGAGATGTTAAGCGAGATAGCTGCGGAGAAGGGCAAAGCCATAGCTATACCAGAAGGCGCCTATAGGGATATATTGGAAGGCGACTTCGCAAAGCCTGAAAAGAAGGAGAAAATAGACATAGAGCTTCCAAAGTTGCCTAAAACTGAAAAATTATACTATGATTTTGCCACAGAGGCAAAGGCAAAGGTGCTATTTGCGAAAGGAAAGTACATAGTGCTTGACAAAACTCCCTTCTATCCTGAGGGAGGCGGGCAAGCGGCAGACACTGGCACCATAGGCGGCATTAAGATAAGAGATGTACAAAAAATCGGGGATGTGATAGTGCATATTGCTGAGGGCGATGTAGGCAACGAGCTTCGCGCTGGCATGGATGTGAAGGCAATCGTAAATGAGGAGAGGAGAAATAGGCTTATCGCACATCATACGGCAACGCATCTCGTAAGTGCGGCTGCAAGGGCGATCCTTGGCAAACATGCATGGCAAGAGGGCGCAAGAAAGGATCCAGAAAAAGCCCATATAGATATATCACATTATGAAAAGCTTACAGGGAAAGAGATAGACGATATAGAAGCAACTGTGAATGATGAGCTTAGAAATGGCATAAGGGTGCAGGTCAGCGAGATGAAAAGGAATGAGGCAGAAAGCAAGTATGGATTCACAATATATCAGGGCCATGGAATGCCTTCCAAGACAATGAGGATAGTGACTATAACCTCTAGCGATGGCTCGCTTATAGATGCGGAAGCATGCGGGGGGCTCCATGCTGTCGGAAGGGAAAATATGATACGCATGATAAAGATAATTGATTCATACAGGATACACGATGGTGTCGATAGGATAGTCTTCGTAGCTGGAGACGCAGCAATTGACTATTTCAGAAAAGTACATAAGGAGCTTGAGAGAATATCTGAATCTTTGAATTCAGAACCTGAAAATGCCTATGGTGCGCTTCTCAGGCTTCAGGCTTATGCGAAAGGACTTCATAAGAATAATGAGAAGTACAAAGAGATCATGGGAAGCGAGTTTGGCGCACTTTTGGCCGAAAAAAATAAGGAGAGTGTAGAGAAGGAATTTGGAAAGATGCCCACAGACATAATGCGCAGGATAGCCTCAAGTTACATAGCATATAATCCAAAAGGGTACATACTGCTTAGCAATTCCGAAGGCGGCGTAGTCTGCATGAGCGGCAAAGATTCTGCGGTTAATGCACTTGAGATGCTGAAGAAAAAATTCGGAAGTAAATTTAAAGGAGGCGGATCAAAGGCCATCGCAGAAGGCCATATAGAGAAGTAGCTTGGTAAACTACCCCGCCAATGAGTGGTGTGGGCTTTCATCGGGATGAACAACATGGAAGACCGTTCAACAAAGTCTGAACATTTGTCATCAGAAAGCTTTGGGAGTAGGTTTACACTCATACCCTATATCCATATCCAAACAAGATATTTCGTTAAGTTTGTTTATGCAACAGCAAAACTACTCGCAATTCCCCACGCTTGCGCATGGCCCCATTGCGAGGCGATTAGATGAAATATTATACTGGTAAGGGAGATAATGGAAATTCTTCAACGATTGCATTTGCCAACATACCTAAAAGCGACCCAATCTTCGACGCCATAGGCAACGTGGATGAGCTTAACAGTGTGGTGGGCATTGCGATCTTCCACATAAAGGACGAGGCATTGAAAAAGATGCTTGAATCTGTGCAGAATGATCTATTCATTCTAGGGGCCGAACTTGCGTCTATGCGGAACAACCAACAAATCCCAATAAAAATTGCTGTTAGCGACAAGATGTCAGCCAAGTTGGAAGAGGAGATCGGAAGGCTTTCAGAGAAACTACCCGAACTGAAAGAATTCGTGATCCCTGGAGGGACTGAGGGAGCCTTATATCTGCAATTTGCACGAACTATAGCGAGGAGGGTTGAGCGCAGCATAATTGCTGCTTCTGAAAAGTATAAAATAAGCAGCGAGATTAAAAAATATGCGAATAGACTTTCAACACTGCTCTTCGTTATGGCCTTGTATGTGAACTTTCAAGAAAAAACTCCAGAAAGGCATCCTAAATATGATGCATAGCTATACATTGAAGTATTCCTTGAATTTTGTTGTTGTATACAACTTCTTGCTCCTTCCACTCTTTTTTGATGCTATGAATTCCTTTTCCGAGAGTTCCTTTACATATGCATATGTGGTTTCCCCAAAAATCTTCACCATATCGCTCTGCAGTACTCCCTCATTCTTACTCACATAAGCCAAAATTCTAAGCGCACCTTTCGTTATCTCAGGGCCTGTTGCGAGCTTGCTTACCATCGAGGCATAAGGCTCCTTAACATTGATTGTATATTTTCCGCCAATTTCTGAAATTTCAAGGGGCGTATTCCGCGTGGCGAAGTCGTTTGTTAATTCCTTCAGGAGTGATTCGATATGCCCTGGTGATGCTATGCCTGTTATATCGGACAGCTCCCTTATGCTCAATGGATTCTGCGACATGAAAAGCGCCGCTTCAATTAGTTTTATGTAATCGACATTCTCCATTGCATCAGCTATTCAGCATTATGAATATTTCTCCAAAAAATTTTTCTTGGGTCATAATTATTTTGTTTCTATGCGCGAGAAACAGCAATGGAACAAATACCCTGAGCAGAACATCTTCGCCCCTTGAAACCTCCAACAGCCTGCTGAACGTAAGCATTTTTTCTTTATCAATGTTGCGCACTATTACCTTGTAGAGGCTCTCTATGGTTTCTTCGATGTTAGTGGTATCCAGATGCATTGGTACACTTACCTGAGTGGCATGCATCTGCGTCTCCCTTATCTTCTTAAGCTGCATAGCTTCGTCAAGCGCTTCTATAAGCTCTTGTAGGGTCACTCTTCTCTTAGGGGCCAGTCTGAATCTTGGCACGAGCTCCTCTATAGGGATCGGGCCGCGCTGCACGGTGCTTATTTCATCTGTGCCTTCGGTGGTTTCATCATACAATTCTATTGTTTCGCTTTTAAATCTGAGGAGTATGGAGGCTGCAAGTATTATGTTTGCGGGCATATGCAAATCTAGTATTTTCATCAGCTTTATCGCATCTATGTACTTGTCTACTATCTCTATTATATCTATGTTCCACGGGTCGATTTTATTCTTCCTAACAAGCTCCAGGAGGAGGTCTTTCCATGTTGCCTCACTTACTAGCTCCTCTAAATCTATGCTGCTGCCATTGTTGCCCATGGCTACGGCTTCTCCAAACGCATTCTCGCCAGTCGCCATGATATTACTTTGTTGAGAAGTAATAAATAACTTACTGGGCAATTATGTTTTCGGGGGTATTTTGTATATAAGGGATCCACTTCTAGGCAACATAATTCTCACGAATGTGGAGAAGGCAATAATCTCGACAAAGTATATGCAGAGGCTCAATTACATAAAGCAGCTTGGATTCGTTTACCTGGTATACCCAAGCGCAAACAATTCCAGGTTCGAGCATTCGCTTGGCACAATGCAGATAACTAAGGAGATAGCAAAAAATGTCTTTAAGAGGATAACAAGCGATGAACTTGAGGAGCTTGCGTGCGGTGCGCTGCTGCATGATATAGGACATAGCCCTTTCTCCCACGCATCTGAGGCAGTCATGGAAAGATATTTGAAGAAGAACCATATGGATATAGGAGAGGAGATTGTAAAGAAAACTGAGATAAGAGATATACTTGAGAAAAAGGGATTGTCAGTAAAGGAAGTTATACGCAATATGCATGGCCTTGGAAGAGGAGGCATAATAGGAGGCAGCCTTGGCTCAGACAGGATAGATTATCTGCTCAGGGATTCATACCACATAGGCGTCGCATACGGCGTAATAGATTACAATAGGATAAAGAACAAGGTAGCATTTGACAGCGAGCCAGTAATATACGAAGAGGGGATAGAGGGTGCAGAATCGACACTCATAGCAAGATATTTCATGTTTACCTCAGTCTATGATCACCATACTTCCATAATAGCAGCAGAGATGTTCAGAAAGGCGCTTAATAGCGCAATAGAGGCCGGTGAATTTGATCCTAAAGAGCTGAGCACGCTCACTGATTACCAGCTTATGTACAAGCTTTCAGAGTGCAAGAATTCAAGGGATATTATAGAACGGATAAATGAGAGGCGCCTGTTCAAGAGAGCTATTTATGAGGATGTAAGTGATGTGAAAAACCCAGCTGGCGTACTCAAAGAAATAGCCGAGGCGCTGGAAGGCGCGGGGATAAGCAGAGACAAATTTGTGACAAGATTGATAGAATACAAAAGCAACGACAATGATATGCCAGTAATAAATAAGAGAGGCGATAGAATAGGCATGCTCAGCGAAATGTCGCCGCTTGTAAAGGCTCTGATAAGCATACTCAGCAACAGAAAGAAAATGCTTGTGGCGACGACTGTGGAAAGCAGGAAAAAGGCTGAGCGCATAGCCAGGAAAATAGTCGATGCATCAAAGTAAATTCCTGTAGCTTTTTATTAAGAATCCATTTTCTTTGCTTACTGGCATTCTGGAGCCTATTCTGTCAAGCAGCATTTCCTTGCTCATGTTCTTGAGGCAGAGTATTACCATGTTGCTTACGTTTGGTATGTAGATTGTGTGTATTTCAAATGTTTCCGAAAGGTCCTGCTCAAATTTTATGAACTGCCTGTCGAATACCGACCCTATCGCATTTATGGCGAGAACTCCATTCTCCTTTAGCGCCCTGTAGGATAGTTCTATGAACTCCTTTGTCAAGAATTTTGGAGGTATAGAACTGCCTTCGTAGGCGTCAAGTATTATTATATCATAAGCGCTATTGGCTGATGAAACGTAGTCGTAGCCATCCGCATTTATGATATTTGCCTTGATCTCTGGGTAGAACTGCTTTGCTATTTCTATTACGTCTTTGTATATCTCGACAATATCTATGTCTATTTTGTCCTTGAGGAAATAATTCATTTGATAAGGTATTGTGCCGCCGCCAAGTCCTATTATGAGGACCTTTGGCCTTTCAAATACATATGCCAAGGGCAGGAAGTAGTCCCAATAGCTATGTGTAAAAACAGAATCTTTTTTGATCCTTGAATAGACATTGCCATTGTAGAGGAATTCTTTTTCTTTTGTTATTGTGTTTTCCCTTATAGTAAGGCTGTGGCTGCCATTGTTGCTGGAAGCAATTGTTTTGTACCCGAACAGTTGCATTACTTTATCTTTGAGGCTCACGCAATCATTCTTTTATAAGCGCCAGGGTTGGGATTTGAACCCAAAATTCCGCGAGGAAACCGGTTTACCTTTTGCATCATTGATCAGCTCTTGAAGCTTTGCAAGCTCAAGACCGGCGCATTACCGGATTCTGCCACCCTGGCACTGTAAAAATAAGGATGATTAAAGTATAAAACCCTAACTAATGCGCAACATGCAGAGAATCAAGATGCTGTAACATTTGTGGTTGCATATGCGCCCTCTTCGCCAATCAGCACAACCTTATAGGTAGCTCCTGGTATTGGGGTTATGATTACATGGCCATTTGCATATTCTATCTTTCCTGAAAATGAAAATGTTGCCTGGCTTCCAGGTGCAAGCACATATCCCACATTTCCCTCAAACATTTGATCAGAGTTGAAAGGTAGTGCGAGTGTGCCATTAGATTCAACTATGAAGTTCAGCACACGCATATATTGCTGCTCAAATTTTATTCTCATGGCAGCCATTTCCTGGAATTTCTCTGAAAACTGGCTGATATTCAGGCCAAGTGCACTGGCATTCTGTGAAATCAGCCTCCAATTATTGTATACATTGCCCCAGTGATCCTCAACTTCGCCAAGGCTACTGCTATTGACCATCATGCTGAAATTGTTATTCATGCCAAAATCCTCATTTTTTAACCTGCTGGTGTATTTTGAGATATATGCGCTTATTTCAGATGAATTGCTGATATTGACCCCATGGTCTTCCATCTCGCTTATCATTGCTGATGCTATGCTCGAAACATTCATGACATTTGCATTTGTGATAAATGCCTTTGTAATGTTGTTGCTGTGGTATATGCCAAGTATGCCAGAGATTTCAGATGTGTTAGGGCCGAAATGCATGGCCTGACCTATGCTGAAGGGTTGCATAGGCACAGCTATCTTTGAGAGCGTGACAGATTCATTTCCAAAGAGCATTATATGGTTTATTGTTGCGCTTTTGTTAGAGTTGTCCTTGATTGTAATTGAGATTGATGTTGTGCCATTAGCGCCAACTTCGAGAGATTTAGATATCACAGTTAGGTTTGGCTTTATGCTTTCGATTTCATGCTTGTAAGCATATGCAAGCTTCGAAATATTGCCCGCAACTTTAGCAGATGCGTTCACAGATGGGACAACCACAGCCTTTAGCGATGGGACTAGCACAAAAATTGTCGAGTTAGTTGTGTATATTGTGACTACCGTTGGTGAAAGATCGGCAAGCAGCCCGGAAGTCGCATTGAGCCTGCCATTTGCTGCTATCTTTGCGCTTACCTGCTGTTTAGGAACCGTTACAGGATAGGCTGTGCCATTGATTGTAATGCTGGCAGAAGTTATATTGAACTGAACAATATTTATGCTCGAATTTATTGGAAGATTTGCTACGCCTATCACTTCTGTAAAGTTTATCAGATGCATAAGATTTATTGTGCCTGAACTGGAAACATCCAGCCAGCCTGAGGCATTTGCAGAGCCAATATAGTGCACTCGCAGCGAAGAATATGAAATATTAAGAGATGTGGCGCCTGCAGGCAGATGTGGCGGGTCGGTAAGCAGTATTGGTACCGCAATTAGCGAGGATATTGTTGTCACGTGCGCTGGCGTAATTGCCACATACATTATTATGCCCACTATTACAATAACCGCGATGATATACCAAATTGTCTTGTCCATCATACGCTATACCAATTTAAGCTTAATAAACCTTGTGCTTCGTTTCGGTTCAGTTGTTGATGCTTTTTGCAAGTACGAAAGAAATTTCAAGCGAACTTTGGTTTCCAGCCTCTGTAACCACCAAGCTCATCTTGTATTTTTCTTTGTTTTCTACTATGTATTTGATACTTTCCATATTTTTATCTATCGGCAATACAATTTTCAGACTTCTGGAGTAGTCTGCTGTACCTTTTAGCAAAATCACAATTGAGTTAGAATTAGGCATATAATAAAAATCCTTTTCAGAGTTTGCAGCCGCATTTTTTATTCTTTTAGCAAGATCCGCGCTGATATCGTATTTTAGATACATATAGCCCAATAAATTGGTGTCTTTTTCATGCTTGAATGCTACGCCCGTCATGACATCGCCGTTGCAGATTACACTTTGATATTAGATACAGTATTTTTGTTATGCGTGTTAATGGCAAATTTGTCACGCATGAAAGCATGATATAATGACTTCTCGAGCTCGCCGCTTCTCTCTAGATTGGCTCTCAAAATTGGATAGAGTACGCTTTTGATTGTTTTGTTGTCCTTCAAATCAAGCTCGGCTATTATAAATCCCCTTGTTGCGTCGCTTATCGCTTGCGGAAATTCAGAGACATACGTGTTTTCGTCTTCATACTGCATTGCCGGAGTTTCAAACGTTTGAAGATCGCCGCTTATAGTGTGCTTAGGCTCGTGGTAGTGGGCCTCAAACACAGCTGCGACAGGCACACGTTTTTGCAGTATCGCTTGTGGCTTTTGTTCGAGTGCTCTGGCAAGTTTATGCTGAACCCTTATTGTATCTTCATTATCTATGTTTATGTTGCCTATGCCATAGTCTTCTCCAGTAACAACTATTACTCTGCCTTCATCTGCGCCTTTGCCTTTCAGGTAGAGTTTGATTATGCCCGCTAGTTCAGTGGCCTCATCGTACTCGTGTGTTTTGTTTGTTTTATTGAAGTGATTGCCACTGTCTATCCATATGTAGCCATTTTTGCTTATAGTTTCATCTATTACTGGCAAAAGCTTTTGAATTACGGATTCAGCTTGGGCACTTATGGTTTGTATGATGCTCACTCTGTTGAAGAACTTGACAAGCTCTGCGTTTATCTGATCGCCACTTAATCCGAGCTTTTGGAGATAGTTACGATATTCGTAGAAGGTGTTTGGCAGTGTAAGCTGCTGTGGCGAATTTTTGAAGTTTGCTAGGTTACCTTCTATTATGTCACCATTAAGCAGCAATATCGGAATCCTACTAGAATCCAAATTGTGTATGTACTCCTTGCCTTTTTGTACAGCTTTTTCAAGCAAATCGTTTTCGGCCAAGCCACCCTCGTGGATGTCGCTCATTGCGACCACTGCAAGTTTCTTGATGTTATTTGGAGTCTCCTTAGCCGCATAGGGTATGAGCCCCGATATCTGCTTTGTTGAAAGCTTCGGAATTTCATAACTCTTTAACTCTGATGGCCTCTTTTGCTCCAGGATGAGTTTTTCCAGTTTTGGGTCTTTGACTATCTCTTCGGCTTCCGTATCTGCAGTATGACTGCTTTGCGCAGTTTTGTTTGCTTTTTTGAGTTTGATCAGTTCTGTTGCCACAGCAAGCTCTCTTTTGTCGGCTTCAATGCGTTTTATCTTTAGAAACTCGCTCGTGATTGAAGTATGCGCAACATAGCCATCTGGAAATATATCAACTATGCTTGCTGAAGAATCAGGAGGGAGCTTTTCTACGGTTTTTGTGGTTCTTGTGATTATTTTTTGGTTATATAGTTCGCCAAGCGCTTCTCTGTCTGCAAATGTGCCTTTTGCGAGCGATACGAATATTTTTTCCCTGTCAAGGTCTAAAGTTGGCTCAACGGAGAATGATGTAAAAACATTTCCGCCGCTGATGAGCATTGTTAAAGGTTTCTGCAATACTTCCCTTTTGCCTATTGTTTCAACATACCTGTAAAAGTTGTCAGCGGCTAAGGTGTTGCTATTTTTATTGTACATCTTTGATGATGTGCCTAGTATCGGCTCTGCCTTCAATGCTATTGTAAATTCAAAGTTGTTTAGTTTCTTGCTTATGAATGTCAGGTCTTTATCAAGTATTGCGACTCTGTGTTTCCTGTCAATATCATTTATATAAGAGTAGTACTCCATCTTTGCAAGTTTATTTATGATCTTCTCAATGTCGGGCTTGATTCGCACATTGTGCGTAAATGCTTCTATCCGCGCTGACCCTCGCTGAGCCATTGACTCTAGCTCAAGATTTCCTATCTCTTCGAGGCGCTTTCTCGCAGCCCTGAGCAGCTTAGATATGGCTTTCGCCTCATTTGCGGTTTTCTTGTATGCAGCCGCGGTTCCATTCTCGTTCTTTAGGGCCTTAAATTCTTTGTTTTTCTCCTCGAGCTGCTTTTCCAGATTATCCATCGTCATCTGCAGTTTCTCTTTGCTTAACCTTGCAATACGAGCTGCCACCACCAGAATTTTTAGCGTCTCCGCTCTTTCCTCCAATTCTTTATATTCGTCTCTGTTGAGCTTTAGCTTCTTTTTGGCATTCTGGTATTCTGCTTTTAGCTGTGCATCTTTTGGATTTTTATCAAGCTGCTTCTCAAGTGCCTCAATTGAATTCTCAGTGCTTTTTATTATCGCTGATGTGGCTCTTTTGTTTGTGTAGACCATCCTAAGCGCTTCCAACAGCCATTGAGGATTGTGTCCATACGCATAGCGCAGGTTCCTAGCTATTTCACCTATGTTCTGTGAATCGGCTGTTCCAAGAGCAAAGTATACTTTTGGATCGCCAAGTGCATTATTAAGTCTTTCAACATGTGGCTTAATTATTGCAGGTACGTCGCTCATGAAGTTGATTCCATCTTCTATCATCAAAAGCTGGCTTTCGTGCTCATATGATGGGATCCATGGGATTAGCCCTGACTTGCCGCCAAAATATACGACCATGTTGGGCTTTTGCACATTAGGGTCATTGAAATATTCTGCGAGACCTATAAAATTGTCCTTGCTGAAAGCTTTTGTTCCAGGGAAGAGATCAGATAGAACAAGGATTCTATACGGGTGCGTACCATTTCCATTAGGCCTGCCCTGTGAAATCGGATTCCCCACTATGCAACCCCCGCATAAATATGTAACGGGGAAGGTATAAAAACCCTTTTGATTTGGCCATTTATTGAATTTACAGCTTGCCCGATTACAGCGGCATTTTATACGACATTTGCAATCCTTAGGAAGTTAGGGCATCCATCACTATTTTTGCTGTATAATTTATTTGCTTTGACAAATGCTTTGAATCTAGTAGCGGCGTCTTTAGGACAACATTATCAGAAGCCACAAAGACAGCGGCCGCTTTTACTTTCCTGAATTCTGCAAGCTTGAATAGCGCGGCTGCTTCCATTTCTACGCCTATAAATCTTTTATTTTTTGTTAGAGCTGCTTCTGAATAGAACGCGTTAGACGAAAATATAGGGCCTTTGAAAAACCTTTTGCCTCCTTTTGCCAACAAATCTTCTATTTTTGAGGTAAGGGAAGGGTTGGGATAAAATGTGGTGCTTTTGAGTTTCGGAAAATATTCCCAGAGTGTGCCACCTTTTTTGCATGATGCAGAAGTTGCTAGTATTATGTCGCCGTATTTTATCTCTCTGATCAAGCCGCCGGCTGTGCCAAGCCTTACTATCTCCCTGCCGCCGAACGCGATGACTTCTTCCAGTGCTATCGCAATGGATGGCATGCCTATGCCGTGCGAGACAAGACTTATTCTTTTCCCATTATAAGTGCCTGTATAAACAAGAAATCTTGTTTTGTTTAAAAGCTTAGCTCCTTTGAGAAGGTGTGACAACATTTTAATTCTATCAGCATCGCCAGCAACTATTACACGTTCTGCCATCGCGCCCTTTTTTATCTTGATGTGCTGCGGCGTAATCATAATGTCATCTCTCTAACAATTTTCTAACTAATTTTATAACCGTTTTGGAAGGGAAGCGGTTGCCAGTGTATAATGAGTGGCCTGCGCCTTTGATCAAGGTGACGGATACGAGATTCCTATTTTCTTTTAGGCGTTCCGCAGCTTTTCTGATAGGAATGACCATATACTCATCTTTTGTGCCAAAAATTGCTGCAATAGGGATGTTAATGGATTTGAACTCCCTCATGCTTCCTTTATAGTCCAGAATTCTGCCTTCGATGCTCCTTTCGTCAGCTGTACTTAGAAACCTTGATGCTGATATCGGCCACTGGCCTTTTGGCATTATCTCTTTTGGCATTATTGCATATGGATCTTTACGTTTCAGCACTTTTGCTATGCGCAAACTCCTATAGAAATCCTTTTTGTGGCGTTTGTAATTCCATATGTCATAGCTTCTGTCATCAACAGGGCTTAGAAGTATGAGGCCTTTGATTATCTTTGTTATGCGCTTTTTCCTATTTTTGTAAAGGAAGTAGATGGCTTTCTGGCAGCCTGTGCTTTTGCCTATGATTATGACTTCCTTAAAGCCCATCTTTTTAAGAAATGAAAGAGCGCCATATATGTCATGCGCAGAGTCCTCAAACTTTTCGAATGCTGCGCCGGCGAGTATTCTCTTGCCTGTTTCTCCAAAACTAAGCTCTTCTGCAATATAGCTTCCGCGCTGCTGTATAGACAGCAGAGCTATACCTTCATTGCAAGCCGATTTTGCTATGCTCATTGCAGTATGCGTATAGAAATTGCCGCCAAGGCCATGAAGATATAATATCGCCTTTCCACTGCTTCTTTTTGGTGTGAATAACGCCGCAGCTAGGCTGATTTTGTCTTTCGCGTCAAAATACACTATCTTCACTTTCATGCGCTCAACTATCTCCCATATGTTGATACAATCTTGCTTATGATTTTTCTTGTTGCGCTTAGGTCACCTCCAACATATTTGCCTATCCTCACAACCTTTACCTTAAGCCCGCGCCTTAGGCATTCCTTTTCTATCTTCTTCTCATCGAATTTCTGGTCGTAGCCGAGCGCGATGATGTTGGGCTTTATCTCTTCCACAGTTTTGAAGATATCGTCTTTGTTTCCAAGCCTTGCCTCATCTACAACTTTTAGCGAAGAGACAATTTTCAATCTTGTATTCTCATCCATTATAGGCTTACGCTTTAGCCTTTCAGCTGTAGAATCCCTAGCCACTACAACAACAAGCTCGTCGCCTAGCTTCTTGGCTTCGGTCAAAAAATATATGTGGCCTAGGTGCAGGATGTCAAAGACCCCTGTTGCCATTACTTTTGTCAAGCACCCACTCCATTCCAAGCTTGAAGGCGCTTAGCCCTTTTTTGGACCGGCTTTTTATCTCGAAGCTTAAAGGCGCCTCGGTCGGGATTCGAACCCGAGTCGCAAGCGTGACAGGCTCGCATGCTGGACCGCTACACTACCGAGGCATCTGCATTATCTCTTAAAATTTCTTATGTTCTCATGAAGGTTGTCAATAGAAATGCTTCTATCACGCATCAGGCTTTTAATGTGATACCGCTCCGCAAGCTCTTTTGCAAGTGCATATGCAGTCAGTATACCTAATGCTACCACTGTGCCTATATATACGTAATCATTGAGTTGTAATATCGGCGTTATTTCCATTGCATTGCTTCGTTGCCTTCAATCATCATAAATCCCGTTGGGGTGAATTGAACACCCAACCTGCCGGTAACCACTTTGACAAGCTACAGCCGGCCGCTCTAGCCATTGAGCTACAACGGGCTAACGCACATATTTATTATATTTATAGATAGCTATAAAAATTATGGAGAACATGCGCACTGCTAAGAAGGCTCCAGAAGTTGCACAGGGGGCGGCCAAGAACCCACTCAAGTTCGGCCAAAGGGCCAAAGTGAAAAAAAGTGCTCCTAAGGCAAAGATGACACCGCTCTCCATCTATTGGTTCAAGGACCTTGTTGGAGACTTTGTAAAGGGGCCAAATTTTTCTGATGCACTTGCCATTGTGTTTGCCATAACAAGCATATCATTTGCAATGCCATTCTATCCGCTGCCGCTGCTTGTTGCGCTGATTGTTGTTTTGTTTGTTCTGACGCTGCTCCATCCACTGGTAGGGCTCATGGGTCTGCTCTTCAGTTCGTTGCCCATATTTATATACCAGGCGCCGCTTCTTGCATGGGTCTTTATACTATTTATGAGCATCTCGCTCTTCGCTGGCTACAAGCATTATAGGACTATAACTTCGATATATCTGCTTCTTGCACTTCCTTTGTCGTATCTTGGGTACTTCTTCGAAATACCCGCATTCGTACTTTCCGTGCTGAGGGTAGGGCTCAAAAGGGGGCTTGTGATGGCCATTGTTGTCGTGCCGCTTGTTGTAGTGCTTTCTGGAATAACGAACATCTCAAACTCTGGGGGCATAGCATATAACCAGACACCAGCATATGCACAAATATCAAGCTATGGCATAGGAAGTATTTTGACACCAAGCAAGCCGATACAGAGCTTTTCAACAATCGGAGCAGCATGGTCTGCCGCCACCACGTCGTTTGTAAGCTTCAACACAACGAGCGAGCTGTATAAAGGGTTCGGCGCATTCTTTGTCCCATTGACATTCCAGACTCCTGAGATATTCATACAGCTTGTCGTCTGGATGCTCGTCGTATTCATGATGGTAAATTTTGCAATAAAGAGCAGGTCTAAATATATGGGGGCTGAGGCGAGCCTATTCAGCGTTATGATACCAATAGTCTATATTGCAGCATCGTATTTTTCCCATACAAGCATATCAATATACCCAGTGCTCAGCTTCATAGCGACTCCCATTGTGCTGCTCTTTATGGAGTTCAACGACATACACGTAGTCCAGGCTCTTGAGGTAATGAAGAAGGACATTAGGGAAAAGTTTGGAGAGGCATTTGAGGACCTTAGCATGGGAACCACAGAGACCCTAAACGACGTAGCGGATTATGAAAACACAAAGCGGGAGCTTAAGCAGGCCCTCCTTGAGCCTATAGAGCACAGGGAACTGCAGGGCCTTTACAACGTAAAGCCAGCTAAGGGCATACTGCTTTTTGGGCCACCAGGAACCGGCAAGACTTATATTATGCGTGCCTTGGCCAATGAGGTGAGGGCGGGCTTCTACTACATAAAAATGTCATCGATTATATCGCCTTATCCAGGGGAAGGGTCTCAGACATTATCTAGGATATTTGCCACAGCAAAGAAGCATGCACCGTGCGTATTATTCCTTGATGAGATCGATGCGATAGCTTCAAGCAGGGAATTACAGGAAAGTGCAACAATAAAGGAGATGCTCTCTACGCTGCTCGTTGAAATGGATGGCTTTGAAAAAATAGAAGGAGTTGTCATAGTTGGCGCCACAAATATGCCACATGTGCTAGACCCAAGCGTGATGAGGCCCGGAAGATTTGATAAGATCATATACGTGCCACTGCCTGATTTGAAGGGAAGGATGGAGATATTCAAGTACTACCTAGAAAAACTTCCGATAAGCGATGACATCGACTACGCAAAGCTCGCCTCGATTTCAGACAGGTACAGCCCTGCTGATATAAAGAATGTCTGCGAGGAGACAGCCAGGAGGGTCTCTGAAGAAGCTATGAACAAGAACAAGGCAATAGAAATCACAATGTCAGATGTAGTAGCTGTAATAAAGGTGACAAAGCCTTCTACCTCGCTGGCGCAGATAGAGGAGTACAATATCTTCCAGATGGACTATGAGCGGCGAACATATGGTGAGAGCAGGGGCAAGGAGATCGCTGAGGTGAAGATGAGCGATGTTGTGGGTCTTGAGAGCGCAAAGAAGGCACTGTATGAAGCTGTGGAGATACCCATACTGCACCCTGAATTGATAAAGAAGTATGACATAAGGAACATAAGGGGCATACTGCTTTTTGGGCCGCCAGGCTGCGGCAAGACAATGCTTATGCGCGCGGTAGCAAGCGAGGTTGGTGATGTTCACATGCTAACACTATCAGGGGCAGAGATGAGCAGGGTTGGGGCAGAGAGGGCAATGCTCATGATAAAACAGACTTTTGATAGGGCGAAGGAGAATGCCCCTTCAATAATATTTGTTGATGAGATAGACGCGGTTGTGCCTGCGAGGGATAAAGCTACGGAGCAGGGGCTTCAGCTTACTGGCGAGTTCCTTGAGGAGTTCGATGGGCTTAAGAATGATTATGGGATAGTTGTCGTTGGTGCAACTAACAGGCCCGACGTGCTCGATGCTGCATTGATCAGGGCTGGAAGGTTCGACAAGATGATCTACGTAAAGCCACCCGAGAAAGCGGAACGCGCAGAGATATTTGAACTGAATCTCAGGAACACCCCATACGACAAAAGCATTGATTTCAACAAGCTAGGCGAAATGACCCCAGGCTTTACAGGGGCAGACATCTCGAATGTCTGCAGGCAGGTGAAGATGGATGTTCTGGAGAGGAGCCTCCAGGGCGGCTCTGAGGAGTTAATAAAATTCGATGACATAGTAAAGGTCATACAGAATACAAGGCCCTCTGCTCCCCCACAGGCGATAAGCAGGTACTTGGCATTCTTGGCACTGTATGGGCAGCGCTGAAGGCCCATGCGCTGCGCCTAAATTCCTAATTTTTGCATCCTGGATCTGAATGTGCTGCTTGCAAGTATCCTTGAATAATCATCAGCATGAATCTCAAGCGAGATGTTGGTTTTTTTGACTGCCGCATATTCTATCTTTATGTAGTTTCCGGGATGCAGTGACGAGGCATAATTGCTTGACATTCCCCACAGTACCAAAGGCAGCTCCATCGAGCCATCTGTTACTGTGCACCTTGCGACACCGCGCTGGCGTGACTTAAGGTCCATGAAATAATGCACACTTCCTATGGAGAGCAGCTTTGCTATTATGTCTACGTTCCTCATGCCTGGGTCAAGCTTTGAAAAGTCGCTTATGCCCCCGAGCGCTGGTTTTATCTTGAAGAAAAACGTTGCTGAGGTGGTAGAAAATTCTGTGGAGCCCTGCCATTTTTTCACGGAGAGCGACTTTGCGAGTATGCTGTCGCCCCTCTCAATCAGCATATTATCCACAAGGTCTGCATATTTCCTCCACAAGACGACGCGCGCTGGATTTTTATCAGAGCCAAGGAGCATCAGCCTGAAGTAGTTTTCGGCTTTGCCCACCTGCACGGCAGACTTATTAAGCACCTTTAGGACAGGTCCTTCTAGATCCACAATACTTCCTTCTGCCAAGTCGCCAGGAACGTTGGATGCGGATATTTTTCTTGCTGTTGGCTGGTTTTTTGCCTCTATTACAGACTTTGCCATCTCTTTATTTATGAGGCCGTAGTGCGCATCAATTGCATTTTCTATCTCAGGCGTAGTTTCTTGCATAATAGGAATTGCGCAAAAAAAACTTAAACACCTATCCTAGCAGCGTTGAGAAGAAATGAAGCCGCACCACTTGCTGAGTTTATTACTGGCACTGGGTATATGCCGAAAATTAGAACAGCTCCAAAGCATATGGCGACAGCGATCGCCGTGCTGCGGTCCATCTTGATTATACGAGCGTCTTTTTTGCCTGTGTAAACAGCTATGAGGACCTTCCCATAATAATAGACTGATATTACTGTGTTTATTATGCCTATGACTGCAAGCCATGCCATGTTTGATGATATGGCACTTGAAAAGAGCAGGAACTTGCCTATGAAACCTGATGTAAGCGGAATGCCTATGAAAGAAAGGAGGAAGAAAGAGAGAGCTATTGCTGCGAACCTGTTCTCATTTCCAAGACCTATGAAGTCGTTGATTGAGGTGCGCCCCCTGACTTCAAGCCATGAAACAACCGCCAAAACACCTATGAATGCAAACATGTGCGAGAATATCTGGAAGGCAGAGGCTTCTATCCCAGTCTGGGAGGCCGCAGCTATGCCTATCAGTATGTACCCTGCCTGCGAGATCGATGAATATGCCATCAGTCTCTTCATCCTATCCTGTGAGAGCGCTGCGAGGTTGCCGAAGAACATGGTGGCCGCTGCAAGAATTGAAACAACAAACGAAAATATTATTCCGTATGCTATGAATGCGAGGATGAGGACCTGCATCAGCGCCACGAAGCCAGCCTTTTTATTGATGCCGCCGAGCATTGCTGTTATGCTCGCATCTGCGCCCTGGTAAACGTCAGGGACCCAAAGATTGAAAGGGAATATAGACGCTTCAAAGCCTATCGAAGCTATGAAGAGTATGGATGCGAAGATGAGGATGGAGCTCGCTGGATGGCTTGAGAGTGCTATGCTGCCTGTAGAGCCATAGAAGAGTACTACAGCAAACGAGAGCGTGGCGATGGAGATTGACGACATTATGAAAAGCTTTGTGGCGGCCTCGAGGCCCCTTCTATTGAGCAGCAATATGAAGACTGTCGGCAGGGATATGAGCTCAAGCCCTACCAGTATTGCTAAGAGTGAGTTGGCAAATGCTATAAGGTACATGCCAAGAAGCGTGAAGTTGCTGAGCAGGGCGAAGTCTTTGTAGTCGCCTGAGCCATAAACCAAAAGGTTTACCAACAGCATCGAGATGCTGAACAAGAGCATGAAAAATAGCGAAAACTGGTTCATCGAGACAATACCAAAGTATATGCCTGCCACGCCTGCTACGGTGAAGTAGCAGATCTCTGCAGAGATCACTGCTAGGATGAGGATGTTGAACGCTATCTGGTACTTGGCCTTAGTAAGCCTGAGGAGAGTGCCTCCGAATATGAGAATGAAGAGCGTGAGCAGGAAATATTGGAGAGGTATCATATCAATGCACCAATGTTACCAAGGAGTACCTGGGGGACTACGCCAAATATGATTATGAATGCGGCCAGAATAAATACCGCTGCGTAGAGGCTGCGACTTGGATATAAAAGCACCCTTGCTGGCTGCTGCGAAGAGATGAAGGATCTGCCTATAAGCCAGAAGAGGTATGCACCATTGATTATGAGCATTGCCAATGGTGCAAGCCCAAGCAGCGAAAAGGCCTTGAACCCACCGAATGCTATAAGTATGTCATTTATGAAGCTTGACGTTAGGGGTAGGCCAACTGCAGCAAAGACCCCGAAAAGAGTTGCATAAGCCAGAATCGGCATGGCATCGACTATGCCGTGCAGCATCCTTATCACGGTTGTCCCTATTGTTTTATCAACAGCATATGCTATAATGAAGAGCAGGGAGATTATCATCGCGTGGCTCAGCATGCCAAAGAGCGCGCCTGAAAAGCCATAGATGTTCATCTCTGCTATGCCGAAAGCCACAAAGCCCATCTCCGCTATGCTCAGATATGAGAACATCCTCTTAATCTCTTTCTGCACAAGTGCGACAATTGCTGAATATATTATTGAGAGAATTATTATAGGGGCAAAGTAGAGGGCGTATTCTTTTGATACGGGCAGGATCATGAAAAGCAGGAGCATTCCATAGGCGCCGAACTTAGAAAGCACCCCAGCAAGAAGCATGCTCCCAGCAGGCGATGCCTCTGAGTATGCATCAGGCACCCATAGGTGGAATGGGAATATAGGTATTTTGATCATGAACGCAATCATAAGCAGTATAAAGATTGCTGTCTGGGCAGTGGCGGGTATTGCAGATGCGCCGGCTGTTATGGCCGCGATGCTGAACGTATGCACGGGCATGCTGAAATAGAGGAGGAGTATGCCGACAAGAAGCAAGCCACTTGAGAGTATCGAATATGAGAGGAATTTTATTGATGCATATCTTCTGTCATAGCCTCCGAAGTGGAAGATTATGAAGAATAAAGCAATTATGCTCACCTCCCAAAAAATGAAGAAGAGGAAGAGGTTTGATGACAAGAACAAGCCGAGAGTTGGCGCCTCTGTGACCAGGAAAAGCGCATTGTAGCTGCGCCTTTCTTCTTTTATGAAGAACTCGTTGGCGAATGAAGCGGCAAAGAAGACTATTGATGTTAGCAGCACAAGGAAGACGGAAATTATGTTGAGCTCGAAGCCGAGCTGTATCGAAAATTGGGGAATGTAGCTGAACGATTCGGCTATGTTGCCTGATGTTTTGAATAAGTAAAGGGAAAAAAGCGCAAGTGTTATTTCAATAAGCGTTGTGGCTATGGCTATTTTGCCGGAATGCCGCTCCCTGAAGAGGAAGAGCGAGGCTGCACCAAGCAGAGGTATAATGATCATCAAAAGCAAAACCGGTATCATCGCATCACTATGAAGAGCATGTAAATCATGAGCACAGCAAAGCCTGCCCAGAATATTAACATGTAGCTGCTAAGCTGCCCGTTCACAAGCCTCTTTGCACCGTTTCCGAAGATCAGGGTTGCATGGCCGAGCCAGTCGAAGAGGTCGTTTAGATAGTAGTCGAAGATGCTTACCCCCTCGCCTACAAAGTAGGCGAATCTGCAAAATAGGATGTAGAAGCTGTTCATCAAAACGCTGTTGTATACAACCAAATGCAGTTTTTGTGCGTTGATCTTAAGGCTGCCCTTGAGGAAGGCAAGATATCCTATGTATGCTCCGGCTGCAACGAGCACTGTCTCAACCACGGCACCAAAAACCGAGATGCCGCTTGACGCACTGGTTGAAACAGCCCTGAGTATGGGTAGGTATGCCAGCGAGGCCACGAGTGAAATAGCGGCAAGCACAAGCATCGTGTATTTCATGCTCCTTGGAGTGCTGTCATAGTTAATCCCAATCTCAAAATTCTTCTCCCTTTTGCTTACTAGGTAGAACCACCTGAATATGAAGAAGCTCGTACCCATTGATATGAGCAGAATTATGATATAGGCAACAATGTTTGTTGAGAATGCAGCGCCTATGCCGAGGTTTGCGAAGAACATATCGAATGGGACGAAGCCGGCAAGGGCAAGAACGCCGAAAAGCGTTGTAATATAAATCAGCCTGTTGTGCCTCAGCCCAGAAATCTCGTATATGTCTTCTTTGCCTGTCGCATCCATGGCTACGCCGCTGCTGAAGAAGAGGAGGGCCTTGTAAAATGACTGAGCGAAAAAGAAATACACTGCAGCTGCAAGGGCACCAATGCCTATAGTTGCAAGCATTATGCCAAGCTCAGCGACTGTCGAGTAGGCGGGGATGCGCTTTATATGCCTCTCCTGCATTGCATTAAGCACCGCTATAACAGCAGTGGCAACGCCCACAGCCAAAAGAATGAGCATTGCGCTTTTTGAGCTGTAAAATATCGGAAAGAGCAGCATCGCTGCAAACACGCCGGCCTTGACCATCGTGGATGAATGGAGGAAAGCCGAAACGGGAACCGGCCCTTCCATTGCATCGGGAAGCCATTCATGGAACGGAAACTGCGCCGACTTGGTGAATATCGCTATTATCAAGAGGATGATTGCACTCATCGGTACGGGCACAGCTCCGCCGGCTGCTGAGGCTGCACCAATTATGCTTGAAAATTCTAGCGTGCCATAAGTATTCCAAAATATTGCCATTGAAGCGAGAAGGGCTATGTCGCCGATCAGGACTGTTGTTATAGCTTTCCTTGCAGCCGTTGTTGCTTTCTCCCTGCCATGCCAAAAGCCTATGAGCAGGTAGCTTGTCACGCTTAGGAATTCCCAGGCTATGAAGAGAGTAACAAAGCTTCCTGAGACAGCAAAGACTAGCATTGCGACATAGAAAGCCAGCATTTCCTCATAGAACCTCTTCTGCTCGCTCGGCTTGCGCATGAATCCCGCAGAGTAGATGAAGATTAGCGGCGCTATTATCAGCACTATTGAGAGGAGTATCATGTTCAGCAGACCTACGCTGATCGATATCTGGAAGGTCGCGCTGCCGACGCTGAACCACGCCATAGTATTGGTGCCGGAGCTGATGAAAGGCAAAAGCGCCAGGCTTATTATTGCGGCAATTATTGGCGGATATGCAACATTGCGCCAGTTGCGTATGAATGGTATTATGAGCATCGCAGCAATGGGCGCAACTATTATCATTATGGGCAACATTCTACCACTTCATTGATGATAGCTTCCTTACATCGAAGTCCTGCAGCTTTGATTTCATGTGCATGTAAATGCCTACAAATGTTATAATCTCGGCCGCAGCGAGTGACCATATTATGATGAGCAGTATGGCTCCGCCTGATGTATTGGGTGTTGCTGCAAAGAAGGCTACCATGGCTATAGTAGATGCTACGAAGATCAATTCTATGCCAAGTATTATCTCTATGAAATGTTTGCTTGAAACGGCACCGGCTACACCTATCGAAAAGAGGGCAACTGCGAGCGCGATAGGGTATACCAATAGCATCAAACCACAAGCCTAATGATCCTCTTTATCACAAGTATGCTTCCTATTGCAGTGCCGAAGAGCATTGCAACTACAAAAAACAGAATGAGGTACATGCTTGAAAAATCACTTGAAAACTCATTGGTGAAACTGTTGGCCTGTATACTTAATGCGGGCAGCTGGAGCAAAAAGATATACATCAATATGCCCATGGCAAATGCCGCAGCCAAAAGCTTGGGAAGAGAGGCCATTTCGCTTTCCTTGTATTCGGCTGCAACAACTGTTATCAGGTATGCAGATATGCCGCCGATGAAGACGAGAAGTTGAAGAAGGCCGAGAAGCGGCTGCCCCAGAAGCATGAATAGGAATGCGCTTGAGACGAAAACCAGAGATAGGTATATTATCGCGTAGAGGAGCTTCCTTGATACAAATATCATGATTGCTGAAATCACAGCAAGCGCAGAGATCAATGCAAAAAGCACAGCATCAAGCATTTTAATCACCTAAGCTCTTCAGGCCTTTTTATCAGTTCTCGCCTATCAAAGACTACCAAATTGTCGTATTCCTTTGTAAGCGTGAGGCAATGAGGCGGGCAGACCTCTTCGCAGAGGCCGCAGAGCAGGCATCTCTCATGATTCACGAGTGGCATCTTCTTCGTGCCGCGCTCAGTTTCAACATCGACCATCGTTATAGTTTTATTAGGGCATATCCTCTCGCATGCCGCACAGCTTATGCATGTGTGCATGTCCAACCTAAGCATTCCCCTATATGAATCTGGAAGGCTTTCCCTTTTTTCAGGGTATTCTGTGGTGAACCTTTCTTCTAATGCATTCTTCACGATCTTTTCCAGCGGGTCTAGCACCACCAAACCACTTCATTTCACAAGCAGCAAAAATATTGCCGCTATATTAAGGATTGCTAGCGGGGATAGCCATATCCAGCCTATCCTGAGGATGCGGTCTATTCTCACCCTTGCTGTTGCAACCCTTACAAGTATCACGAATAATGCTATGATGAAAACCTTAATAAAGAGCCATACTATCCCTGGCAGAGATGGGCCAAGCCAGCCGCCGAAAAAGAAGATTGCTATAAGCATGCTTCCAAGGAGCATCCTTGTATAGTCGATGAAAAGGCCGAGGCCATAGTATGGCGAGCTCACATCCGTAAGCCAGCCGGCTATCAGCTCTGAGTCGGCTTCCTTCACATCGAATGGTGGCCTCTCGAACTCAGCAAGCATTGCAATGAAGAAGACAAAAAGGCTTATCGGGGCGTAGATGAAAAAGTAGCCTGATTTCTGCATGCTGACTATAGTCTGGAAATTGTAGCTGTTTGCAAGCAGTAGCACAGAAGCTACCGCCAGGAGCATGGGAAGCTCGTATGCTATCAGCACAAGAACAGACCTTTGGGCGCTTATAGCGCCAAATTTGTTGCCGCTTGAAAAACCTGCAAGGAAGATGAATATCGGGAAAAATGATATGATAACAAAAATAAGAAGCACCCCGAGGCTGATGCTGGATGCGGCTATGCCTTGGGAAAATGGTATTATTGCAACAATAAAGATGAGCAGTGAAAGCATTATTGGTATGACTATGGGAAAGAGTCTGCTGTCTGCGTTGCTTGGCTGTATGTTTTCTTTGGCAAATAGTTTGAGCAGATCAGCAAGGTTCTGCAGTATGCCAAATTTGCCGAGATATGTGGGGCCGTGCCTTGACTGCACCTTTGCTACGACCTTCCTTTCCACCCAGCCGAAGATATAGTCAAAAATACCTATCAGTATGAAGATTGCTATGAAGTAAACAACAAGCGCAATTATCTCTGCGGCTAGGCCTGAGCCGCTTATGTGAAGCACGCCAGAAACCATGCTTGTAAGTTTATCTATCAACATCGGCCATCACCAGGTCCAGGCTGCCAAGAATTGCGAAGAGGTCGGCAAATCTGCTACCCTTTACAAGATGCGGTAATACGGAAAGATTTACAAAAGGTGCGGATCTCAGCGCTATCCTATATGGTCGCTGCTTATCTGTAACAAGATATGCCATGCCCTCGCCCCTCGGGAGTTCCCTATAGGCAACAGCTACCTCTTTCTTAGGGCTTGGAATTATTAGCTTTATCCGCGAGCCGCGTGCATCGCCTGCTGGCATTTTCTTCAGCGCTTCTCTGATAAGCTTGATGCTCTCTTTCATTTCTTTCATTCTTACCCTATACCTTGCAAAGGAATCGCCGGCAACTTCAACTTGGGGCTCGAAATGCAACTTCTGGTAGACATAGTATGGCCTGGCGCTCCTCACATCATATGCGACTCCCGAGCCCCTGAGTACGGGGCCTGTGACTCCATATTCTATGGCATCCTTCCTGCTCAGTATGCCAACTTTCTTGAGCCTCTCGGAAAAGACAGGATTCTTCTCGAGGAATTGCTCGTATTCCTTTATCTTCCTTTCAACCGAGTCGAGAGTGGTGAGAGCATGCTCTTCGAAGCCTGGGGGCAAATCATATAGGACGCCACCGAGGCGTATGTTAACGTAGAACATCCTGCTGCCAGTTGCTTCTTCAAGCAGCGAAAGCACTTTGTCCCTCTCCCTCATCGTCCATATGAAGAGGGTGAACATAACGCCTATATCGTTAGCCATTGTGCCAAGCCAGAGCAGATGGCTAGCTATCCTCTGCAGCTCAAGCATTATCACCCTTATGTACTGCGCCCTCTCGCTCACATTGATGCCCATTGCATCCTCGAGGGCCCCAATGTACAGATCAGGATATGCCATTGGAGCTGCATAATCTATCTTTTCCAAGTAGACTATGTTCTGCATGTACATCCTGTTCTCCATGAGCTTCTCAACTCCCCTGTGAAGGAAGCCTATGTGCGGCTCAACGTTGACTATTGTGTCGCCATCAAGGTCTACCACAAGCCTGAGCACGCCGTGCGTGCTTGGATGCACGGGCCCTACATTGATTCTTGTTATAGCCATTGCCTCAAACCCTGTATTTTGAGCCCCAAACAAAGCTTTTCCTGAGCGGAGCATCTGTGCCGTCCCACTTTTCAAGCAGGAGGCGTCTTGTATTTCTGCCTTCTATAAGTATGCCGAACATCTCATGCAGTTCCCTTTCATACCAGTCAGCAGCCTTGTAAAGAGGCACAACCGTAGGCACAGAAAGGCTGTCGTTTGGCAGATCAACTTCGACTGTTTCATCTTTCCTCTTTTCTATGTCTCTAAGAAAATACAAAATCTGCATGTGGTCTTGGTAGTCCACGGCAGTTATCTTGACAAGGTAGGAAAAGCCTTTGCCCTTGAGCTCCTTCATGGCTTCTATAAGATTGGCTCTCTCAACCTTCATTTTTCTTCACCTTTTCCTGGAGCTTCATCAGCGCCTCAAAGAGGTTTTCTGGCCTGGGCGGGCATCCCCCAACATAGACGTCTACTGGAAGAATCTGGTCTATGCCTTTTATTATATTGTAGCTCTCAAACCACGGGCCCCCTGATGTGGCGCACTCACCATAGGCTATCACGTATTTCGGGCTAGACATCTGCTCGTAAAGCCTCTTCATCTCGGGTGCAACCGACTTTGTGACCCAACCAGCGACAATCATGACATCGCATTGGCGCGGGCTGGCCCTGAAGAGGAGATAGCCTTTCCTCTCGGCATCTATCCTAGCAGAGCCGAAATCCATAAGTTCCATGGCGCAGCATGCCAGGCCGAACTGCATCGGCCACAGGGAATTAGTCTTAGCCCAGTTCAGCGCACCGCTGGCCGCAGCCTTTGTGAAATCAGAAAGTTTCATGAAGAATGCACTCCTCTTCGGCTTGTAGGTCTTCATTGACTCTACAACAAGCCTTTCCATTTCCTGCCTTGCATTCTCGAATCTAGTATCTTCGCTCATTGCTTTCATCTCCTTCTTTTGCGTGGGCTATTGCCATGGCAAGCATTGCAAATGCCATGGCGACAACCAGCAGTGCTATGATGGCTACGCCGCTCGCGAAAGCCATGCTCCTTGCCAGAGATGCCCATATCAGCGTTATTATTACAATTATTTCAAAGCCGAGGAATATTGGGAAGTAATGCGAATACTCGAAGGGCATGCTTACAGCTTCGCCGATGCTCTCTTCTGCGCTCTCATAGATCGAGTTCTTCACAGGATTGCTTTCATCCCTGTATCTCACAAGCTTGGAGAAGAGGAGCAGCGCAAATATTATTGCAAAGGAGCATACGGCAATGACTGCTACAGAGAGATAGCTATTTATCATATTTCTTATATAGGAATATACTTATTTATAGATTATTTGAGTCAGTGGGATATTTTTATGGGTTTGAGCAAAGCGGCCGAATATGCGCTGAAACACGGAAGCATAAAGATACGGGTAAAAAGGAGTGGGATGTTCCAGCAGATTACCTTCAAGGTGAAAAGGGTAAGCGAAGCAAACATCGTATTTACGGAGCTTTTCACAGAAAGGATAATCGACACATCTGAGCTGCTGAGGGTTGCCAGTGAGATAGGTATGCCAGTCGAGGCACCCAATGGGAGGGCCTTCCCTGCCGGCACTTCTGCAAGCGATTTTACAGCTATTTAGCCTTCACCTGCCTTCCAACTTTGCATGCTGTGCAGATGCCTAGCCTTGAGTCAAAGTGCTCATCACATACGCGCCTGCCGCAAAGCTTGCAAACGTGCTTGGCCTGCTTGAGATGGCAGATGTCGCAGAGCACGGCAATATCACCCATTTGAATCACCGAACATCTCACCTAGCAGTTCCTTTGCTCTTTTGAACGAGAGCGGGCGGAGACCACGCTTTTTTGAATACGAGCATTGATACCTTATGTAGCTTTCTGTTATGTTTGTATTTGGGTTAAGCTCCTTGCACCTCTCTATGTATTTGCTTATGACATCGGCAGCCTGCTCCTCGCTAAGTCCTTTTACATTTACCAGATATGGTGCGAGCACTATATTGACAATCCTGTGCCTGAAATCGGGAAGGGGTGTGTTAAGCAAGCGCTCTATCCATGCATATCTGCCCGAAGGCGCTGAAGGGGTAGGCATTGGACCGATGGCAGCCTCTATAGCAGCTCTGCTTATCGTTTTTGACGCGCTGACAACCTCTTTAGGGATATTTTTCTGTGGTATCGGCATGTTCTCGAGCAGCTTCTGCCTGATTCTGACGCGTAGCAGTTTTGCTGCGGTGTACCTATCAAAGATAACTTGGCCGCCGAGGAGCATTTGATGGACGAGAGAAAGAGAGTCATCATACTTTGAAATATTTATGTATTCGTAGAACGGCATCTTGAAAGATGCATGCTTGTAGCCGCTTTCTGATATCTGCACTCCCAGCTCTTCTGAAAGGTGGAGTATGTTTTCTTCGGTGTCTTCGATTATTGCTGTATAAGAACGTTCAGCCTCAGAGGCTGCAAGTTTTTTCACAGCATATAAGCCGAGTGCGCTTGCTATCATGCGTGCATAGGCATAGCCTATGACGTATGCGGACTTTATCTCGTTGTACGACGTCCTCGTGTATTTGAGGTTCTCACCCTTCAGCGCATTCTCAACCTCTATTGCACCTAGTTTCAGGTGTTCTGGGTCTATCTTGCTTATTCCAAGGCTCTCGACTAGCTTTTTGGCTTCTTCTGAGAATGGATATCTGTATGCAAACTCAATAGCATCGTTTTCTATAGCCATTGCATCTATGCCTGCTATTCCTTCCATTGAAGGAATGTGTCAAATGCCCTTCTGTATGTCTCTAAAGTGCCTATGTCGAACCATCTCCCTTTATATACATAGCCCAAGACCTCACTATTCTTTATGAGCCACTCTATGAAGTTACCTATGCTATCGGTATTGGCGGAGTTCTTGAGGTATATGCCAAAGTACTTGAGGGACTCTTTTGGAAATATGTATATTCCTGTGCTTATGAGTGTTGACTCTGGATTTGCTGGCTTCTCCGCAAATGCGGAAATCCTTTCACCACTGAGCCTGACTACACCAAACCTCTTTGCCTCATCTGCTGATTTTATATCGTAGAGAGCTATTGTTGGCTTCCTGCGCTTTTCGTAAAAGAGCAGCATATCCTTTACAGAAAAATCATAGAGGTTGTCGCCTGCGATTACTGTTAGGTCATCATCGATCTTTTCCTTCTCTATTGCGTATTCTATGCCTTTTATGGCGCCGTACTTCTCGGCGTTGTTTTTCGAGGGTTCGACAACCATGCTCACCCTTATGCCTGGGCTGTTTATGCGAAGGCCTAGCCAGTATCTGAACGAACCTTCGAATTTGGAGTTTGTGCTTATTGTTATCTCGCTTATCCCTGATCTTATCACATCGTCAAGTATGTACTCTATTATAGGCTTGCCGCCTGCACCTATAGGAAGCAGAGGCTTTGGCATAAAATACGTTATCGGCTCAAGCCTTGTCGCAAAGCCGCCGCATAGTATCAATGCCTTCATCCAATCACATCACCATCTCAGATGAAATTAGTTTGCCTAATGTTGTTGCTAACATGCTTTCCACTACTTTTATAGCTGTTTTATGCTATTTATTATGGTTTTCCGCTTTAAAAGCTTATCTTCGAAGAAGTGAAACAATGGCAAATGTGGTTGTTGCTGTACCGCTAGACAAGAAGCTAGCTGAGTTCATAGGAAAGAAGGGCACCGAGAATAGCATAACGTTTTACAATAGGCGCACTGAAAACGGCACTATAGTTGCGCTGGCGCCTACAAGCATCGATGAGAAGTTCTATGCTGTCGCAGAAAGCATACTGATTGCAGGCGGAATAGTCTTGAGCACTGAAAACGTCAATGCCGCTTTTGGCGAGATGCTCGTTGCTGCGGCCTTATCGGGAAAGCCGGTGATTTTTGTCGGAGACAATAGAATAAATGGATTTGCAAAGAACGCAAAGATAGAAAAGTTTACATATGTGGGCTTAGAGGGCTTGATTGGCGAAATCGAAAGGCTCGGAATTCCAGAAGGAGGCGGAAAACGTGTCGACATAGACAAGGCCTTCAAGGTCACAGGCATAGGCACTGTGGTTTTGGGCGTTGTGACTTCTGGCAAGATAGCTGTCCATGACGAGCTTTACCATACTTCTGGAAAGAAGGTAACTGTAAAGTCGATACAGATTCAAGATGAGGATAAGAGTGAAGCTGGGGCTGGATCTAGAGTCGGGCTGGCCCTGAAGAATATAGAGCCTGATGAGATAGAAAAGGGGGATTTGCTAACCGACAAAATTGTTGAAAGGCGTGATATGCTCAATGTGGAATTGAAGAAAAGCGAGTTCGGAAACGAAAGTATAGAAGAGGGAAAAACATTTATGTTTGCTTCAAATTTCTCATATGCCAGCGTTTCAGTAAAGGAAGCAAGCGGGGATGGTGCAAAGCTGCAACTGGACAAACCGCTGCCCCTGGTGCCTGGAGACAATTTCTTTCTGATAAGAGGAAAGGTGCCAAGGATATTTGCGTTCGGAAAAATCGTCTGATATCGTGAAACTATGAAGAGATGCATAGTTGCTGGGGCTGCTGTCTTTAACAAGCGCGGAGAACTGTTGCTCATCAAGCACAGGAAATTGGGTATATGGGTTTATCCTGGCGGTCACCTTGAAGATGGCGAAAACCCGATGGAGTGCGCTAAAAGGGAAGTCAAGGAAGAAACCGGCATAGATATAAGGATTGTGGATCCTGTGCGCAGGCAGCGAATAAAATTTGACGGTGCTGTAGTTGTAGAAAACCCGATAGTTGTGGTCATTGAAGATGTTCCCTACAAAACAGGCCACCATGAGCACTTCGACATAGTGTACCTTGCACTTTCGAAGGGGTCATGGAAAAATGCAAAGAATTCTGAGGGAAACAAAACGAGATGGCTCGGCAAGGATGAGATAACCAAACTAGAAACATTCGAAAACGTGAAATTCGTAATAAAAGAGGCATTCTCTAGCTACGAACGCTTTATGCACTCAAGGCTTGGCTAGCCACAGGAATTCAACAGCAACCTCAACAACAATAAGGACTATTATTATCACTTCTAGGAGGTAGTTTGTTTCCTCCTGCACCATGTCCTCCACGAAGCCCCTTATTTTTTCGAGCATTTCAAGGTTCTCGCTCAGTGAATTGTACCAGTCCCTCAGCTTGAAGCTCTCTGAGAAGAGGGAATAGAGCTTTGCAAGGTACCATTCGCCGAAGCCGTAGACTATGTTGTTTGCGCTGTTGACCATGTCCTTTGTTTCATCGTAGAATTCGCCTATCTCGAGGCTGAGCCTGGCAAGGTTTTTTCTTGCCCCGAATATCTTGAAAGGATTCGACTTGACCGTGCCAGAAAACCTTTCGTTGACCGTCTTTATGCGCTTGCTTATATCGTCATGGTAGGCCCTGAATTCGAGAAGCTGAATGTTAGCTATTTCTGCTATTAGAAGTTCGTGTTCGTAGTTTTTGCTCTCCGTTACGAAGACCGTTGCATCCCAATCTATTACGGCTATTTCGCTTTTGTAGTATGAGATGCGCTTTGAAATGGTGCTTCTGAGGTACGATTCTGATATGTTTGCGTAGTTTTTATCCTCGAGAAGGAGGCCTGCAATAAGTCTCTTGTTCTTGCTGTAGAAAGACTCCTTGTCTGCGTCTATCACATATATCCTGTAAGTCTCAAAGGTGTCCTTGGTTGTGGCATCTGTGGCTTTTTGCAGGGCTTTTTCAGTCCTTTGCTTCACGTCTGATGCCATGCTTTTTATAGAATTGTTGAAGTCTTGGTCGAAGGTAAGGTCCTCCAGAAGCGAGGCATTGGTCCCAGGAACCTGCACCCTTATCCTTACTGAAAATGCACCGATTTCATATATTGATACTTCTCTTTTTACGGCAAGCTTTGTCGAGCCGAACGCTATTTCTGTTGCCTTAAGATTGAATATTGTCGGTATATTGAATGTTGCTATTTCTTCCGGGATCGTTTTTTCGTGCTCATAAGATGAAAAGTCCTCTGCGCCCTTGAATATGTTCTTGATTTTGCTGGCATCAAGCTTTTTGCTCAGGTCATATGCAAAAAGATATATCAGCTCGCTCATTTCGATCACCAGGGCGCGCATTCGCCATCATAGGATTATATATTATATAAACTTGTGCTGTCTATTTATATATCTTATCTGAGCAATCTTAGCAGCGGGCAATCCAATGCCTGAAGGGGCAAATACTGTAAAATCATTTGTAAAAAAAATGTTGGTTGGTTAGGTGTGTTTATGCATAAGGGAATTATAGCATACATAGTTATTCTTGTATTACTTATTATAGTGGCTCTGATTCTGTATCTACCTTCCCAGCACCCAAAAATAACAACAACTACCGCAACCACAACAGCTAATAAAACCACGACTTCAACAACAATACCAATCGGGGTAACTACGAAAACGACTTCTGTGCCGACAACCATATTTAGCTTATGCACCTCTGCCAATGAAACTGTGCCAATAGCGAATGGTGATTTTTCAACAGGTACATATGCAGGGTGGAATGTTACCGGTTATGGCTTTGGGACTGCGCCCCTCAACATAACATATGCCAACGAAAATGGCGGCTACTACAACCACACATGGACAGGAATCAATTATACTTTTATTGCGACAACATTCCATGGAGGCCTGGCACTTCAACCAGGCAACATCACATCAGCGCCTTTCAAGGTGGTAGAGCCTTATCTAAATTTCAAGATAATTTCACCCCAAAATAATCTGCTTTATATAGAGCTGCTTCAAAATGGCAAGGTCGTATTCACAGTGCACTATAACACATATGCCGCACCGAATAATCAATACCCAACAAGCGAATTCGTCAATGCTTCGATACCTATCTCAATATTCATGTGCCAAAATATAAGCATAAGAGTTGTTGCTGGTGTGGTTGGTACAATAGCGACGCATTCGCAGTATATAGCGGTTACCGGTTTCTACCAGAGCAAGACCCCGACTTATACCCCAGATATAGTGGTGAACCAGACAATAACGCCATGATCAACTGACTGTAGAAAATATTCATATATTGTTGCTTCGGTTGTTAATCATGGAGGGCAAAGATTCAGGCAAACTTTTCGTATTCAATACCCTGCATAGGGAGAAGGAGGAATTTGTACCGCGGGATGGCAAGAAAGTAAACATGTTTGTCTGCGGCCAGACTGTATACGATGATGCACATATGGGGCATGCAAAGACGTACATAAATTTTGACATAATCGTAAGGTGGCTCAGGTATTTAGGCTATGAAGTAAAATACGTACAAAACATAACCGATATAGATGATAAGATAATTAACAGGGCAAAAGAGCGGGGAATTGATCCTATAGAGCTTGCAAGATATTATGAAAAGCGATTTTTTGAGGACATGGAAGCGCTTGGTGTAAAGCGTAATGTAGATATGTATCCCAGATCCCATGATTACATAAATAATATCAAAGACCAGATACAGCTGTTGATAGACAAGGGCTATGCATATAGGGTTGACGATGACATATATTATGATGTTTCTAAGTTTGCGGACTACACAAAGCTCTCAATGATGAAGATAGAGGATCTGGTTAAGCATAGGATAGAGCCTAGGGAGGGGAAGAAGAACAGCTATGACTTTGCATTGTGGAAGGCGGCAAAGGAGGGCGAACCGTCATGGCGCATAAAACTTGTGATTGGCGGCAACGAGGTAGAACTGAATGGCAGGCCGGGATGGCACATAGAAGATACAGCAATGACCTATGCCATTTTTGGGCCACAATATGACATCCACGGCGGTGCCTCTGAACTTATTTTTCCACATCATACAAATGAAATAGCGCAATCAGAAGCCGCATTCGGAGTCAAGCCTTTCGTCAAATACTGGTTGCATTCTGGCGTGCTGAACATAAAATCGGAAAAAATGAGCAAGAGCCTAAAAAACTTCGTGAGGATAAGGGACGCGTTGGCAAAGTTTGATGCTGAAGAGATAAGGCTTTTCTATGCGTCAACACATTACAGGAAGGATATGGAATATGACGAATCATTATTAAATGAGGCAAAAAAGAAGCTGCATTATATTTATTCTTCATTCAGCATATTCTACAATTCAAAAGAGGCTGAAGCGAGCAATGCGGATGCGAGTGTGGCAGCAATAGTAGCGAGGCTGACTGAGGGATTCAATGCTGCAATGAATGATGACTTCAACACACCCTTGGCACTTTCGGCTTTGGTAGCTGCGATTTCAGACCTTAGAAGCATTGCAGAATCAAATTCCAATATAGGCAAAAATGCAAAGGGCCTGGCGGTTTCCACTATATTAGGTCTTGCAGGCACATTGGGAATTCTTGAGAAGGATACTTACAAGCAACCACTTCCAAGCGATGTGGCAGAACTCATAAAAGAACGAGAAGAGCTAAGGAAAAAGGGTGACTACTCAAGCGCAGATGCCATACGGCAGAAAATACGCGATGAATATGGATATGAAATAGAAGACACAGAAAACGGACCTGTATGGTACAGAAAGAAAGTATCATGGCGCAATTTATTGTTGATTCTGGCTGCTTTCGGGAGTGCTGTGGCTCTGGTCGGCCTCTCCGGCGTGCTGGGCTGCATTCTCATCCACCCCTGGCCCGCGCCCGCCCCTTTTGATCTGCTTCCCTTGCTTCGCACCCGCAAATAGCAGATCAAGGTCCTCGTCTACCTTCGATTCCATCCACGCCTTTATGTACTGTGAAAAGTTCTTCATGGGTTTGGAGTATCTGTCTGTAAACGAATATGAGCCATTCTCATGCTTTAGCATGCCCACAGTTACCCCAAAATCCAAATATCTTTTCCATGTTGCAAGTGGCAGCTCGCTGCCGCAGTCCTTTAACCTGAGTGTGCCGCTTTTTTTTACAAGAGTGAGTGCCTTTGCAAATCTGTAGGCCTTTGTCTCATTTTCAAAAAATACGCTTGCTATATCTTTTATGCTGGGGTTCTTTATTTTCTCCCTCATTGGTGCATCTTCGAATTCCCAGTATTTCAACGCCATCAAATCACATAGCAATATGTAGAAAAACAATATTAGCCTTTTGCATAGGATATGGTCACCGTGTCGCCATCAAGCACGACGTGCTCTGGGCCAACCTTCTGGTTCTTGAACTTCGCGCTACGGCCACTAACATAAGCATACTTGAAATTTTTTGCCATCTCGGTGTGTATCTTCTTGGCAACGTCAATTATTGTGCTTCCTTTTTTGACTATCACCGGCTTTTCATAATCCGCTTCGCCGTTTTTGGGCTTGAGATAAATCCTTTGGAATTCAAGCATCTCAAATAGCCTGCTCTTCAGATTCTCTATGTTTTTCATCAGCAGTGCGCTTATTGGTATTACCTCCATGTGCACCCTCTTTTCTATTCTTTCAGCTTCCGCCTCAAAATCATTGACGAGGTCTATCTTGTTTAAGACCACAGCACCCTTTACATAAGCCCTATTTTTGGTAAGCGCGTAAATCACATCATCTTCGGTTGCATCTGACCTGAATGTCACTTCGGCATTGAAGATTTTGAATTCCGCAAGTATTTTTCTGATAGCTTCTTCCTTTGGTATTAGTCTTCCGCCGCTGTTTATTTTTATGCCACCTCTTGCCCGTTTCTCTATGATTATATCTGGAGGTGTTTCATTTATCAGAACCCCAAACTTCTTCATGCCTTCGATCAGATCCAAAAGCGGGCCTGTGTTTGTCGCATCAGCCACGAACAAGAAAAGGTCAGCATTTCTCGCTGCACTCATTATCTTCATGCTTCCCCCGCTGCCTTTGTATGCGTCTTCTATGAGCCCCGGCAAATCAAGCAGCTGTATCTTTGCGCCGTTATACAAAAGCATTCCTGGTATTACATCAACAGTTGTAAAAGCTCTCTCGGAAACAGTAGATTCTGCGTTTGTCAGCGCATTCAGGATGGAAGATTTGCCTGAATTTGGGAGGCCTATAAGTGCCACTGTTGCGTCTCCCTCCTTCTTGATCGAGAATCCGAAGCCTCTCTTGCTGCGCTTTGCAGAAATCTCCTTCTTTATTTTTGCAATCTTAGCTCTAAGCAAGCCAAGATGCTTGTCTGTGGCCTTGTTGTATTTCGTCTTTGAATATTCATCGGCAAGCTCCTCAAGTTTCTCCTCAAGTTTCCTGCTCGGCGCGCTGCCTTCCATAAAATCGTGCAGATAATCACACAATAATATACACTTATATATGAATAAAAATGTCTATATTAAATATTTTTATGTAAAATAATTTTAACACTGGTAGATGAAATGGCAAAGAAGAAGGGAAAGAAAGGAAAGAAATGAATGATAAGTTTTGAGTTGTTTTCTTTTTTTGTTTTACATGCCCTGGATGAATCTGCCAATCTTTTTTCTTAGGTTCCTATCATTTTTAAGCATCCCCATCATTTTTTTCATTTTTTCGAAATCGCTCACCAGCTGTCTCACATCTCTCTCGTCAGTACCGCTACCCTTTGCAACTCTCCTTACCCTAGAGGAATTGTGCATCAGTGCCTCATTCTCCTTTTCATCTTTGGTCATAGATCCTATAATGGCTTCGTATTTCTTTAGTTTGCCCTCACTCTGGTCTAGAATGTTGCTAGGTATGTCCGGCATGCCCATCATGCCTATGATATTCTTCAATGGGCCCATCTTCTGCATCGCTTTGAGCTGAGCATAGAATGTCTCAAAGGT
This sequence comes from Candidatus Micrarchaeaceae archaeon, assembly GCA_038873795.1. Lineage (GTDB taxonomy): Archaea > Micrarchaeota > Micrarchaeia > Micrarchaeales > CABMGC01 > JAVZDR01. Next base: position 37,842 of record JAVZDR010000003.1, read on the forward strand.
AAGCTTCTCGACATTTACGTCTTCAGGCTTTATGTTTGCTTCCCTTATTGCGTCGTTTACCTTTGCTACTAGCCCCTCTATGTCTGGTATGCCAAGAAGGCGGCCCACATACTTTTTTGGATCGAACAATTCTATGGCATTGAGCTTCTCGCCAACTCCGATCATTGTCACCCTTGCTTTGGCTTCTTTTACTGCGCTCAAGGCTCCGCCGCCCTTCCCTGAGCCATCAAGCTTGGTTATTATAACGCCGTCAATTCCTACAGCTTCGTTGAATCCTTTTGCCTGGGTGCCTGCAACCTGCCCTGTGTCTGCATTTATTACCAGAAGCTTTTCGTTAGGCTTGAATGCATCCGCTATTGTCTTGAGCTCATCTGTGAGCTCTTTATCGAGTGCATTTCGGCCACTAGAATCACAGATTAGGACTTTCTTGTCCCTTAGCTCGTGGAGCGCCCCAAAAATTATCTTTTTTACGTCCTTTTCACCTTTTATGCCGTAAAATGCGACGTTAGCTTGTTTTGCCAAGGTTTCAAGCTGCTCATATGCTGCTGGCCTCGAGACATCGCAGCAGATGAGTCCACTGCTTAGGCCCCTCTCTTGGTAAAATTTTGCAAGCTTTGCAGCAGTGGTGGTTTTGCCAGAGCCATATATCCCAAGTAGCAGTATCCTTTTCGGTTTTATTTCTGGGGTGTATGAATCGCCGACAAGCTTGACCAGCTCATCATAGACCATGTTCGTTATGTAGTCTTTTGGTGTTACTCCAGGTGGCAGCTTCTCATGAAGCGCAGCATCCTCTATCTTTTTAGTGAATTCGAGTACAAGGTTTACATCGACATCTGCGCTAAGCAAGGCCTTCTGCAGCTCATTGTTGAACTCCCTGATTGTCTTGGCGTCTATTATAGTGGCACCGCTGAGCCTTGCAATCGCCTTCCTCAAACCTTCGCCGAAATCCATCGGATAGCACCAAAGATAAGGTATAAAATAATAGTATAGCAAAATATAATATTGTTAGTTAGGGCTCGTAGCTCAGCATGGTTAGAGCGGCGGTCTTATAAGCCGTAGGTCGAGAGTTCAAATCTCTCCGGGCCCACATTTCTTGGCAGGGTATATAAGCAAAAATTTCTTTTGGCGTAGGAGGAAGGTATAAACCATTGCTGTAGAGGTTGATTTACCTCGGCGGAAAGTATTTAAAAGTCTGCATCTATTATAAGCGTATTGCATTTACGTATGGTGTTAGTTTGGGAAGCATACCTAGAAAATGGAAAAAGAAAGGAAGAATGAGATGGAAATGGGTTAAGAAAAGGAGGAAGAGGATTAAGAGAGCCCAGAAGAGAAGGGTAGGCGAGCTTTAGTCTAGGCTGTTAGGAGGGTCCGGCTTTGGTAGCGGCCCCTTTTCTCTATCTCGTGGAGCCTTTCTATTGTTGCTTTTGAATTTAAGGCTAGCCTTGCATATGCCCGCTCAAGCGTCGTGTACTGGGTTTTGTCCACCGCTCTTTTCATAAGGAGCAGGTCTATCGCCTTTTCCTCGGCGCTTGATGTCTGCTCAGCAAGGCCAAAATCTATCACATACACATCGCTGCCGCTGACCAAAATGTTTGCGGGAGTAAAATCACCATGAGCTATGCCAGCATTATGCAGCTTTGCAAGATACGCACCTATTTTTGAAAAAGTTTCGGTCCCCACTTTTACATCCTTCAGCTGCCTGCCATGAACCTTATCCATATATATTGTATATTTGCTGAACGCAATGAGCCTCGGTACTTTGACCCCAACCTTGGCAGCATTGTGGAGCGCCCTTGCCTCCTTCTTTGTGCGCGCCTGCCTTATTTCTTCGTCAATCTTTGCTATCCTGTATCTCTTTGGCATTCTAACCTTTGCCACTACCTCTTTGCCGAAGATATTTACAACAAAGATTTCTGCCTCAGCGCCCTCACTTATCTTATGCAATTACCCACCCCATGTCAAACTGGTCTACCCTGTAACGCTGCTGCACATTGCATTCCCGCAACGGCGTTGAATATCCATTGGCAAGCATCCTTTCCGCAACGTAAGCTATCATCGCGCCGTTGTCAGCATTGAGCTCATCGCTGGCATAGCCAAATTTTATCCTGTGTGACTTAGCCATTATGGAGAGCATCTCCTTTAGGCGCTTGCTCTGGGCAACGCCGCCACAGACACAAAGCTCCTT
>JAVZDR010000004.1:0-39536 GCA_038873795.1 Candidatus Micrarchaeaceae archaeon
TTGCTATAACCGCATACAGGGCATGTGGCACAGCCCTCCGCGGCTATCATTGTACTGCCACATTCAGGGCACTTGATGTCGCTATATTCCTCAAGCTTGAATGACTTAAGCTCGTCTTTAAGGTGTATCAGCGTTACGCTTGACATATCCTCGTCGCTCGCATTCCTATGGGCCTCTGCAGATTTTTTAAGTGAATTTGCCGCAGACATCCCATTATTTGATGTTGTTGTCAAAACCTGCGTACTCTTGCTGGCATTTCTGTAGACGGTGATGCCCCTGCATCCATATTTGTAGGCCATTATATATGCATCCTCTATCTCCTGTGGGGTTGCACTGTTTGGAAAGTTTATTGTTTTTGACACAGCGTTGTCGACGTATTTTTGGAATGCTGCCTGCATCTTCACATGCCATTCTGGAGCTATATCAAAGGTTGTAACGAAAAGCCTCCTCACATCCATTGGTATCTCCTCTATGTCCTGTATTGACTCCTTGCCTACAAGCTTGTGTATCAGTGCATCGCTGTAGAAGCCATACTTTATTGCAAATTCCTCGAACGTCGGATTCACCTCTATTAGGTTTGAACCAAGGCTCTCCCTCACATTTCTCATGTATGCAACAGCAAAGAGCGGTTCTATCCCAGAAGATGCACCCCCTGAAATTATGCTTATGGTCCCTGTAGGGGCTATTGTGGTTATTGTAGAGTTCCTTATCGGCTTCATTCCGAACTTGTACCAGATGCTGTTTTCGAATTCAGGGAATGGGCCGCGTTCTTCTGCCAATTCTTGCGACATTTTCCTGCCCTCTTCGGTTATGAATTTCATCACTCTCTCAGCAAGCAGGAGGGCCTCATCGGAGTTGTATGGTATGCCTAGCTTTATCAGCATATCGGCCCAGCCCATCACGCCGAGGCCTATCCTCCTTATGCTCTTTGTTATCTTTTCTATCTGAGGCAGAGGGTATTGGTTTGCATCTATAACGTTGTCAAGGAACCTGACCCCAAGCCTTGTCGTATAGCGCAGCTTCTCCCAGTCGATATCATAGCCTGCTTTTGTCTGCTTAACCATCTTGGAGAGGTTTATAGAGCCGAGATTGCATGAATCAAATGGATACAGCGGCTGCTCGCCGCATGGATTTGTCGATTCTATAGGTCCGAGCTTTGGAACTGGATTCGCAGTGCTGGCATTCATTCTGTCTATGAATACGACGCCAGGGTCGCCAGTGCGCCATGCCATTGTTGTGATAAGGTTCCATACAGCCCTTGCATTCAGCTTGCCGACAACCTTGTTGGTTCTTGGGTTTATGAGGTTATAGTCTGAATTGTTCTGCAATGCCTTCATGAATTCGTCCGTGACGGCTACAGAGATGTTGAAGTTTTCCAACACGCCCTCTTTTTCCTTTGCGACTATGAAGCTCAGTATGTCTGGATGGTCTACGCGCAGTATGCCCATGTTTGCGCCTCTTCTCTTGCCGCCCTGCTTGATCTGCTCTGTGGCTGAATCAAACACCTTCATGAATGAAACAGGACCGGATGCTATTCCTCCCGTTGATTTTACAACGTCGCCTGCAGGCCTGAGCCTTGAGAAGGAGAAGCCTGTGCCGCCGCCCGACTGGTGGACGAGGGCTGCCCACTTCACTGCATCGAATATCTCTGGTATTGAGTCACCAACAGGCAAGACAAAGCATGCGCTTAGTTGCCCAAGCTTGGTGCCGGCATTCATCAGCGTTGGGCTGTTTGGCATGAATTCGAATTTTGTCATGGCCTCATATATCCTCTTTTCGAAGTCATTGACCCTTTCTTCACTGGCGCCGTATGTTCGTTCTACGCCAGCTATGAATTTCGAAACCCTCTCGAAAAGCTGCCTTGGGGTTTCTATTATCCTCCTGTTTTCATCCCTCTGGAGGTAGCGTGCGGCGAGCACTATAAGTGTATTTAGGGGCAGCTTGAGGTCATCTTCTATGCCAATGGTAGCAAGGTAACTCCTGAGTTCGGCCCTCTTGTTTCTGTAGATTATATATGCCTTGGCGACAAGCGCATCCTTCTCCATGAGCGTCTGCTCCACTATATCCTGTATCTGCTCGACAGTTATCTCTTCAACGCCCTGCTCCCTTATCTTTTTTACCACTTCCTCTGCATATTCGTCGGCCCTTCCTTTTATCTCTTCTTTGCTTATCTTATCGTCATACACATTCTCTATGGCCTTGCCTATGGCTATTGAGATCTTCTCTTTGTCAAAAGCAACTTTCGCGCCATTCCTCTTTATAACGCTCTTTATATCCATACCCTCATCTTTTTTTCTTTATTTTTTTAAACATGCTTGCAATCCTTTTGAATTCGTCAGGCGAATCGAAACTGTTGTATACGCTTGCAAACCTTATGTAAGCTACGGGATCAATTTTGTATAGCTCCTTCATAACCAGGTCGCCTATGCGCCTGCTCTTTATCTCCTTTACCCCTTTTGATCTGAGCCCCCTTTCGACTTTGTCAGCTATGCCCTCTATCGTCGACATGCTTACGGACCTTTTCTCGCAGGCCTTGACTATGCCAGATATTATCTTCTGCCTGTCGAACTGCTCCCTTGTGCCGTTTTTCTTAACGACTATTATCTCGTTCTGGCTTACCCTCTCATATGTGGTGAAGCGCCTCTTGCAAGCATTGCAGAATCTCCTGCGCCTTATTGCATTTTCCTCGCCCACATCCCTTGTATCTACAACCCTTACATCGCCTGAGCCACAGTATGGGCACTTCACTCGAACACCGCAAAAACACAATATGTAGTATAATTAAGAGCAAGAGATACAATATATTGTATAAATATTTAAATATGCGCAAATAAAACATTTAGCGCAGGCTGCATTTTTTGATCAAGGGCAAAAAATAGTAGTGCTAAACATTTTCATGTAAGGAAGTCAACTATTTTCATCTGCTTTATGAGTTCGAGGGTCCTCCATTTAGTCCTTATGTGCTGTGCCAGTGCGGCATTGGATAGGTTGCTCCTTATAGCGTCTATTGTGCGCATATCTGAAGGGTAACCAGAGCCTATATCTATCTTGAGCTTGCTCTTGAGCTTGTCTATCTCCCTGTCACGCACAACTTTGGCTATTATGCTTGCGCCAGAAACCACAGGATACTTCACATCGGCCTTGTGCTCCGAGATGAGCTTGATGCTGTCTTTCCTGCTTCTTCGCTGCCTGTTGATTTCCATGGGCTTGCGTGAGATCATGCTTATCCTGATGCCGAACCTTTCTTGTATCACTTCTGGCGAATCTATGAAGATTGTGCTTACAGGGCTTTTCAACGAATCTATAATCTTTGCAAAATGCGCGGCCTCGAGCTCGTTGATGGAGATGCCGCTTACCATGGCCCTGCTTATCTCAGCTGCACTGATCAATGAGACCTTTACTTCCTCTGCTATCGCATATATCTCGTCATACAGATACTCGCGCCTCTTCCTGCTCAGCATCTTAGAGTCTCTTACCCCTATCTCAGAGAGCCGCTGAGCGCTGCTGGCCTTAATGCTTATGACGCCAGTTACAAGAGGACCAAGTACTGCTCCACGACCAGCTTCATCGCCACCGGCTATTATAATCTTACCCACCTGCTACAGCTGCTTCCTGTCGATCATTATGAAGTCGTTTACAGCCATAACCGATGCATATGGAATCTTCAGCTTTCCATCTTTTATGTCGAGCTTGTTCACATAGCTGCTGTCTACATTTGGCTCGAGAACTATGGCTGTGAGCTTGCCTGTTACTTCGTTGAGCTCAGCATCGACGAATTTGCCCAGATCGTAGCCATCTGTGGTTACGGCTTCTCTACCAACGAGCTGTTCCGCGGGTATGTATTTTACCATTTTTACACCTTTAACGATTTTAGCACCATATATGTATATATATCTAAGATTTAAATCCTTTCTTATCCTAAGCGGCTGAGGGTAAAGAACTAATACTAATTGCAAGCAAAAGATATAAAATCTATTAGAGTCATATATTAGTGTGTTATATGGCGGAGTCACAGCAATTGGCAGATGGATACCCTCCTATAATCTTCAAAAAGAAGCACGCGAGGTTATTATTGGCGCTGAAGAACAAAAACAAGGAGTGGCACATCTCCGACTTGGCCAATGATGCCAATGTAACCTATGTGCACACCACAAAATTCATAAATGAGTGCGAGAAATACGGCATTATTTCTATAGAGAAGCATGGCAGGATAAAGACGATAAACCTCACAAGCAAGGGCAACCACATAGTGGAGAGCATACAAAGCATAATTAATGACTTGAATGAAAAGGGGGCCACTGGAGAGCCTCAGACAGGGCAGCAACAGCAGCCATAGTCATATTACTTCTATCATCATCCTTTTCCTTATGCCGTTGAGCACATGGCCGTAGTCCCTATAGTGGGCAAATGCAGTTATCGTAATGGTATAATCGCCAGCATCCGTACCCACGTCTGAGCGTATATTTACGCTAATTGATTTCTCCTCATTCGGCGCCATTTCGCCTATCCGTACCTCCTTTGTCTTTTCCAGACCTATCTCATCAAAGCTGAGACCATTTGGGAGCTCTATTACCACAGAAGTAAGCATTGGCTCGTTTGTATCATTCTTGAGGCTTATAGAAAGGGAGCTGTTGCTTCGCTTGTTCGCATAAAGCTTGTATGGGAAGAGCTCTGTCTTTATCCTGTATGGCGCTTTCTTCTCGAGCTCCTCTCCCGCATTCTTTTTTCCAAATAGGTTAGGAAGCTTCATAACATCACTATACTACTTTACACATGAAGGCTTAAATATTTGAGCCAAATTTGCGGCAGAAATGTGGCTGACCAAATATAATTTAAAGGTTAGTTGAGATATGATTTGCGTGGTTAGGATGAGGGGCTTAGACCTGGTTGCTTTTGCAATCTTTGCATCCATAATGCTAGGCAGTGCCAGCGCATATATGAATGTTACCTACATCAATACGACTATCATACTAAACCGCAACAATAGCGCACACGTCATTGAAGTCTTTTCATTGTATATAAGCAACTCTTCCATAAGCCAGTACAACACAAGTAGGCAAGCCATAAACCTTACGCTGAGCGGCTGGCAGAAGGTTTTGAATACAAACCTCCTCGTCGAACATGTACTCAGCCCTGTTTCAAGCATATACGCTTTTGACTTCCTCCCTGGGCCTGTACAAACTACAGCCAACGGCGGGATAGCTCAGATAGTGATTAGCTATAATGTTAGAAATATAACATCTGAGAAGGTCATAGCACCAAGAAAGTTCCTTTATAACTTTAATAACACATTCTTCAATTTCGTGCATACTCCATATGGTGAGGCGCTCCCACAAAATGCCAGGCTCAACATAATAGTCCCGGCAAATGCAAAGCTGGCTTCGGTCTATCCGTTGCCAGACTATCCATACATAAATTTCGTCAGCAATTCAACAAACAGTACAATGTTCTCGTGGTATAGGGGCGAGCCCCTTGCAAAGTTCACATTTTCATATATAGTCACAGAGTCGCTTGGGGATGAAGTCGCAGGCTACTTCGGAAGGATTTATGGCATGTATTCTGCCCAGCTATATATGGCTGCGATAATAATAATTGTGGCAATAGGGGCATACCTATACATCAAGGTTGTAAAATCCAGGGCGTAGTTCTAGGTGTAAGAGTGCACAGATATGAAATGGAGGTGCTGAAAGCCCTTAAAAAATCAAAGAAGGAAAGCCTCAGCAGCATAATAAAAGAAACGGGCATGAACAAAGACTCTGTACTCTGGGCCTTGGGCAACCTGCTAGAGAAGAAGATGATAACTGTAGGCAGGTCGAGGAAGATTTCCATAGAAGTTACTGACGAAGGCAAGGATTATGCAGAAAATGGCCTGCCTGAGATAGATGTCTTGAAAAGGCTGGAAAAGGTCGAACTGCCAGCTGCCAACTTCGTCTCAAAGAGAGAAAGGATAGGTCTGCAATGGGCTAAAAAGAAGGGGCTTATTGTTATAGAAGGAGGCATTGCCAAAATAACGAAAGAGGGCCTAGCCGCCCTAGCAGGCGGGCTACCTTCTGCCAGGCTTCTGAAGAGTATAGCCATGGGGAGCCTGCCTGAAAATGAAGATGTAACAACTCAAAAAGAGCTTGACGAACTTGTGAAGAGGGGACTTGTAAAATCACAGGAAAGAGAAGAGATAGAATATGCAGAGATAACAGACTCTGGAATAAATGCATTAAAGAGTAGCTCCGTAGAGAATGAGATTGGTGCGGTTGACAGAAGCATCATAGTGCACGAATCCTGGAAGGGTATGAAATTTAAGCCGTATGACATTAATGTCAGTGTTCCTATGGTCTATCCAGCGATTGAGCATCCTATGCGGGAGGTTATAGATCTGTTCAAAGATGCTTATTTGGGCATGGGTTTTTCAGAGGTAAGCGGGCCGATAGTGCTGCCGGCATTCTGGGTATTTGATTCACTTTTTGTGCCACAAGACCACCCAGCGAGGGATATGCAAGATACTTTCTATCTTTCAAATCCACGCACATTGGCTATAAATGACAGGAATGCTGTGAAGCGCGTAAAAGCGGCACATGAGAAAGGATGGGGCAGAAAATGGGACGAAGGCATTGCAATGCATGCAGTACTGAGGACCCACACGACGAGCGTCTCGGCTAAATATATATATGCACTGGAAAAGAATGCGGATATAATATCGCCGATGAAGCTCTTCTCGATAGGAAGGATATTCAGAAACGAAAATATAGATTACAAGCATCTGGCAGAATTTTATCAAATGGATGGCATAGTCATAGGGAAGAGGCTTACTCTTTCTAATCTTTTCGATGTGCTGATAAAGGTATTCGCAGCAGCAAACATAAAGATAAAATTCAGGCCATCATATTTCCCTTTTGTCGAGCCTGGAGTAGAGGTCTCAGCATACTACGCGCCAAAGGATGAGTGGCTGGAGCTTGGGGGTGCTGGAATCATAAGGAATGAGGTAACCGGCATGCAGAGGAAGAGCATGACTGTGCTGGCTTGGGGGCTCGGCTTGGAGAGGATAATGCTCATGCAAAACCCTAGAATAAGCGGTATAAATGAATTATACAACCACAGCATAGGCTGGCTCAGAAGGGTAAAATATCAGCCCATAAACGGCATGGACTCTCCTGCCGATAGGTGATGCGATGCCTACTGTAACTCTAGACAAGGATCGCCTGCTGCGTGCAATCGGCTTCAGGCTAGATGATGAAAAGCTAGAAAAATACGCAAATTCGCTTGGGCTTGAATTAAAGATCCTTGGCGGCGGTGAAATAAGCGTTGAGGTGACGCCAAATAGACCAGACATGCTCAGCACAATAGGCTTGGCAAGGGCGCTGAAGTACTTCATGCACAGAAAGGAAAAATTCACCTACTCCATAAAGTCCAGCCCGCAGCTCTCTATAAAAGTTGGGAAAGAGGTGGGCAAGGTCAGGCCGTACATAGCAGCGTTTGTTGCGAAGGGCGTAAAGCTGGATGAGGGCTCGCTCAAGGACTTGATAAACTTCTCTGAGGAGTTCTGCGAGACGTTTGGCAGGCACAGGGAAAGGATAGCGATGGGCATCCACAACTTTGATGCAATAAAGCAGCCCATTGTATATGATGCATTTGGAGATGAAAGCTTCGTTCCGCTCAACGCTAGTAAAAGCATGAAATTCAGCGAGATACTTGAAAGCATTAACAAAGGCAAAGAGTACGGCTACATAATCTCCAAATCTGGGAGGAAACTATTTCCTGCGCTGAAGGACGCAGATGGCGTATTGTCCTTGATACCCATAATAAATTCAAACAGGACAAAGGTCTCGAAAGAGACGAATAACCTCTTCATAGACATAACAGGCGTATCGAAGGAGATTATAGAAAAATCTGCATGCATGATTGCTGCGGACCTTATGGACATTGGCGCAAAGATAGAGCCTGTAAGGATTGAATATGGCAAAGTGGAGTCGATTACGCCAAAGATGGAAAAAGCAAGCATAAAGATACCTCTTGTGCAGATAGAAGAGGAGGTAGGGGTAAAGCTGACTTTCAATGAGGCTATATCTTTGGCTAACAAAATGGGTTATGCCGCTAAATTCCTTGGAAATAATATAATATTTGACATTCCCCAGTACAGGCTAGACATACTGAACTACCAAGATGTGATAGAGGATATAGCAATAGCATATGGCTATGATTATATACAGCCGCTGCCCATATTTTCGGCTCAGCAGGGCTCGCTGGAAAGCACAACCAGGCGCAATTCCAATCTCTCTAAGACTATGATTGGGCTTGGCTTCAGCGAAGTAATGAACACCTACCTAACAAACGAGAATCTGAACTTCAAGAAGATGCTGAAAAAAGCCAATATGGGCAGTTATGTCGCAATAGCAAATGCAAAGACGAGCAGCATAACAATGCTCAGGACTTGGCTTATTCCATCCCTGCTGTACAATCTTGGCATTTCTGGACATGACCCTCTGCCACACAAGATATTCGAACTTGATATGGCATTCAACATGCGGAAGAATGGGGTAGCAGAAGAATACCATCTCGCATGCGTCTCAGAGCAGGCCAAACAGAACTTCAATGACATGAAGGGTGTCGCAGAAGCTGTACTCAGGTCCCTTGGCCTCAAATACGAGCTTAAGCCAGGGCTGGATGAAAGCTTCATAGAAGGCCGATGTGCAAAGATAGCAGTGGCAGGGAAGGAGATTGGCTTGTTTGGGGAAATCCACCCGGCTGTGCTCTTGAATTTCGGGATAACCGAATCGACAATGGCAATGGAGATAAACCTAAGCGCCGTATAACTCTTCTATCGCCTTTGCCTCTTCTTTCTCTATTCCATATTCGCTCTCGAAGAAGCTGTAGCCATCGATTCCATTCAGCCTGCAGCTTTTGAGCATTGCGCCAAACAAAGGCATGTAAATCTGTATTATCTCCGATTTGTTTGAGTGCACGGACCTGCCCAGCTTAGAGGCTATAGAGCTGAGCAGCGCCCTCTCCGTCTTTGTTTCGCTTAGTTGCTTTATCTTTTTGGGAAATGAGTACCGTCTGAGTGTACTTATATGACCATTATTTGCAAGCGCGACGCCGGAAGAGAGCAGTATTGAGGCGTAGCGCAGGTAGCCATAGTAGCTAGTGCGCTCTGCCTTTTCGATGAATCGGCTGGCCGCGGCAAGCATCTCGTAACTCGCTGCAAGCTCCTGAAGCGCTATGTATCTGTTAGGTATGTTTTCGTCAACCCAGTTAAGGAGCATGTCAAGGCTTATGTCAGAATTTGCTACGGCATCTTTTGCGGTATAGAAATTCCTGCTTGAGAATATCTTGTCGAGTATCTCGAATATTTCAAGCTTGTAGCTCCTTGTGCCTATGTTTTCAAGCAGTTCGGGTTTAGCGTCGAAGATTAGTTCGAGGTCATTGAGCGCCGCACGCATGTCTCCATTGCTCATCGCCGCAATAGTCTCTATGGTGCTCTCTTCAACATTCTTGCCTTCCTTTTTCGCTATGTATTTGAGTCTGGCTGCTATCTTCTCCTTGGGAATGCGCTTGAATTCGACCTTTTCTACATAATTTCTAAGGAATGAGACTTTTTGGCTCCAGAAATCGTTTCCGACAAAAACTATTGGGTTGCTGCTCTCGCTTATGAACTTGAGTATGACACCCTGCGCTCCCACATCAAATTTCTCGGAGAGCTCGTCTATCTCATCGAAGAGGACAAGCAGCTTTTTGTGAGTTAGAGTACCAGTGTGGCTTGCCGGAAGCAGAAGCTTTTTCAAGGTAGCAGCGTCCCTGTAATCGCTTGCATTCAGCTCTAGCAATTCGAAGCCGCCTGAATAGGCTATCGCGTGGGCTGCCGCTGTTTTGCCGGTTCCTGGCGGACCAAAGATGAAGATGGGCTTCACCCTTCTGACTTGGGCTTCGGCGCTAAACTCTACTAGCTTAGAAACCGCATCCTCATTCCCAATTATGCCGTTTAGGGTATATGGTATGTACTTATCGCAGAGCACTCAACCATCACTTCTAATACCACAAATAGGTATATATATTGTATTTGTCTATTATTTTTGATGGTTTTATGAAGATAGGAATTCCGACAGACGATGGGCGCATTATCTCAGAACATTTCGGCAGGGCGAAATATTTCTTGATAGTTGATACGGAAAATGGCAGTCAGGCAAGGCGGCTCGTTGAAAACCCCCATGAAAAGGAGGAGAACGAGCAGAGCGGCCATGGAAAACTCCTAAAAATGCTTGTGGAGAACAAAGTGGAGAAGGTTATATGCTTCAATCTCAACCCGAGGATGGAGAAGAACCTGAAGTCGCTAAAGATAGAGGTTGAGAGAGTAAGCGAAGGCAGCAACATAGAAAGTATATTGCACGGTTGAAAAATTATAGGGGATGAGACAATTCCTCCCACCGCTGAAGCGTGTGGGCTTCCTTGCCGAGAAGAGGTGACTTCTTGCTAGTCGATAAGAATTTTAGCTAATACCATCCCCTTGCCTTCATTGCCTTTGCCACCCTGTCTACTGCAATTATGTATGCTGCGGTCCTTGGCGTGATTTTTTGGCCTTTGGCTTCGTATTCTTTCTTTGTGTTCATCACGTCCACAAATGATTTTGTAATTATTTTGTCAAGCTTGCTGTACACTTCTTCTGCTGTCCAGTAGTAGCCGCCTATGTTCTGCACCCACTCGAAATACGAACCTATTACCCCGCCGCTGTTAACAAGGAAGTCTGGCAGATCTAAGATGCCCCTTTCGTAGAGTATTTTATCGGCTTCTGGCGTAACCGGGCCGTTTGCAAGCTCAAGTACTAGTTTTGCTTTTATCTTATCTGCGTTGCTTCCTGTTATTTGGTTTTCTATTGCGGCAGGTATGAGGATGTCCACATCGCTTTCGAGCAGTTCCTCGTTTGTTATCTTTGTGCCGCCTTCGTAATTCTCAACGCTCCCTGTAGCCTCTTTGGCGCTTTCCAGCTTTGCCAGATCAAGACCGTCTGGATCGTAAATTCCGCCCTTGGAATCGCTTATCGCCACGACATTTGCTCCAAAGAGCTCCTTTGAGAGTTTATATGCATATTTCCCTGCATTCCCAAATCCCTGCACCGCTATCTTTGCAGTTTTGAGGTTTATGCCAAGTGCCTTTGCCGCTTCCCTCATTACAAACATTCCGCCCATTGCTGTGGAATCGTTTCTGCCTTCCGATCCCCACGTTTCGAGCGGCTTGCCTGTTATGACTCCAAATTCATTGTGGCCTACGATCTTGCTGTATTCGTCCATCATCCACGCCATGATCTGCGGCGTTGTATATACGTCTGGCGCAGGTATGTCGACTTTTGGCCCTATGAACCTGCCTATGGCCCTTATGTAACCACGAGAGAGGGCTTCTAGCTCTGCAGAGTTCATGGTTTTTGTATCACATATTATGCCACCCTTCGCGCCACCATATGGTATATTTGCCAGACTTGTCTTCCATGTCATCCATGCAGCAAGTGCCTTTACAGTGTCAAGATTCTCCTCTGGATGGAATCTTATGCCACCTTTTGCTGGGCCCCTAGCATCGTTGTATTGCACCCTGAATCCTGTAAATGTCTTTACCTCACCATCGCGCATCCTTACCGGTATGTTCACTATAAGGGTCCGCATAGGCTCCCTTAGTATAGCATGCGCTTGTTTGTCAAGATTCATTATCTCGGCTGCTTCATCGAGCTGTTGCTGGGCTATTCTAAACGGGTTTAATTCTTCTGCCATATGAATCACACTCTTAAAAACCCAACAAAATTATTTATATTTATTATGCAAACGTGTATATCAACCTGCTTATTTAGCAAGATGATTGAATGCCGAAATTCTATATAACAACCCCCATATATTATGTCAATGATAAGCCCCACATAGGGCATGCATATACAACAATTATTGCAGACATTCTTGCAAGGTGGCACAGGCTCAAAGGGGAGGATGTTTTCTTCCTCACAGGCACAGATGAGCACGGCGAAAAGGTTGAAACCAGCGCCAAAGCTGCAGGAAAAAAGCCAAAGGAATTTGTAGATGAAATAGTAAAGAAGTACTTTGAGACCTGGAAAACCCTCAATATATCATACGATAAATTCATAAGGACAAGCGATGAAAGGCATGAGTTGGTTGTCGAGGAATTTATTAAAAAGATCTATGATGCTGGAGACATATACGAAGGTGAATATGAAGGGTGGTACTGCGTCCATGATGAATCTTTCTTCACAGATCTACAGCTTAAAGATGGCAAGTGCCCAGAATGCGGCAGGGAGGTCAAGAAAGTAAAAGAAAAATCGTATTTTTTCAGGCTTAGCAAATATCAGGGCAGGCTGCTTGAACTCTACAGATCAAATCCAAAATTTTTGTCACCGGAATCCCGCGCTGCCGAAATAATAAACAGGGTTAAGGAGGGCTTGAAGGATGTGAGCATAACAAGGAAGGCCATAAAATGGGGCATAAAGTTCCCAATAGACGAAAGTTATACTGTTTATGTGTGGATAGATGCCCTCGCAAACTACATCAGCGCACTTGGTTGGCCTGATGGCAACTTTTCAAGATTTTGGCCTGCGGATGTGCATTTGATTGGTAAAGAGATAAACTGGTTCCATTCAGTAATATGGCCTGCGCTCCTGATGTCTGCCGGCATTGAACCACCCAGGATGGTCTTTGCGCATGGATGGTGGACTGTGGATGGCAAAAAAATGAGCAAGTCGCTGAAAAATGTGGTTGACCCGGTTGAGATTTCAAAAGAGTATGGTGTTGATCAATTCAGGTATGCTCTTGTGCGGGAGATGCCGCTTGGTGATGATGGCGATTTTTCGAAAGAGAAGCTTGTCTCTAGGATAAACGGTGAGCTTGTTGCGGAATTGGGTAATCTTGTCTATAGAGTATTAAGCCTCGGCGAAAAATTTGAGGGAAAAATTGAGGGCAGGCCTGAAATTGAAAAATACCTGAATATTGGAAGGATCGATGCATTGATGGAGAACCTTGACCTGTTTAATGCGCTTGGAGAGATCTTCGGATTCATAAGGCAAGTAAATAGGTACATAAATGAGAAGGAGCCGTGGAAGCTTGGCGGTGCTGACCTCGGAAACTTCCTATACAACACGCTTGAAGCTATAAGGATAATATCTATACTCATAAGCCCATTCATGCCAGAGACTTCAGAAAAAATTAATGCACAGTTGGGCATAAAGGGCCAGCTGCTAAGCGATTGCAGATTTATGGACCATTTCTATGGAAAGATTAATAAAGGACCTTATCTATTTAACAAGATTGCCAAGGCCTAGTATTTATTGGCGGTGCGACTTTGCAATGCACATTTTTTATTAGTTGGCGCACAATTATAATTGTCATGTAATGGGGGACCATGGAAACAATAGCCGGCGAAGAGCTGAAGAGCAAGTTCGTAGACTTCTTTAACGCCTACTATATAGATGCGATAAACGACATGTTCATAAGCTATCCGAAAAGGCGAAGCGTACTCATCGATATAAAGGATCTGGAGAAGTTTGATGTGGACCTTGCAAACGAGCTCATTAACAATCCAGATGCGGTGATAATTGCAGCAAATTCTGCGATGGCATCCATGAACCCGCACAAGGACGCCAAAGAGCCAGTTTATGCGAGGTTCTTCGGTGCAGAGAATGAAGATATGCTTATCCAAAACATAGGATCCCGCTTTATCGGCAAACTCCTAACCATAGATTCGCTTGTTGTGAAAAGGTCGGAGATCATACCAAAAGTGCGCATAGGCCTGTTTAAGTGCTCTTTCTGTGGGACAACGGTGAAGGTGCAGATTGAAAATGGCGAGGTCCCTGAGACCTGCCCGCAGTGCAAACGTAAATCGCTCAAGCAGATAAATGAAGAGAGTGAGTTTGCGGATATGCAGAGAATTGCGGTGCAGGATCCATTGGAAAAGCTGAAGGGTGGAATGCCTACATGGCAGCTCGAGATATGGCTCAGCGACGATATGGTAAATACGCTCATACCAGGAGACAGGGCTGCAATAACTGGGATTTTGCGCATAAGGCCTAGGCTAGGCTTCAGGAAAAAGGAGGAGAAGTCGCTCTTCACAATGTTCTTCGATGCGGTATCAATTGTGCCAAAGCAGAAGGAATTTGCTGAGATAGAGATAAGTGCTGAAGAGGAAAAGGAGATACTCGAGCTTGCTAAGGATCCGCATATAATTGAAAAGATAACCGCGTCTATAGCACCTTCAATCTATGGCCATGATGAGATAAAGAGGGCCCTTGCATTCCAGCTATTTGGTGGCACGCCTGGCAAGAGGCTCATAGATGGCGGCATAATAAGAAGCGATATACATATATTGCTCATAGGAGACCCCGGCTCGGCAAAGACAAGGCTGCTCCAGGCGGTTTCAGAGATTGTGCCGAAGGGCATATATGTAAGTGGAAAGGCTACAACCTCGGCAGGATTGACTGCAAGTGCTGAGCGGGATGAGTTCTCAGAAGGAGGGTGGACTCTGCGCGCTGGGGCCCTGGTACTAGGCTCAGGTGGCGAGGTGAGCATAGACGAATTTGACAAAATAAGCGATGAGGATAAATCATCACTGCTTGAGGCGCTTGAATCCCAAACGATCAGCATTGCAAAGGCAGGAATTGTCGCGAGGTTTAGCGCAAAGGCGTCAGTATTGGCTGCTGCAAACCCAAAGTTTGGGAGATTTGATGCCAATATTTATCCGGCAGAGCAGTTTGACATCCCACCAACCTTGCTTTCGAGATTTGACCTTATCTTCCCGATAATGGATGTGCTTGATGAGGAACATGACAAGAAGATTGCTGAGCACATACTTATACAGCATGAGGCCGCTGGGGCGAGGGTCCTTGAGCTTGAGAACTATGAACAGGTTCCGACGCCTCCGATCTCGCCAGAAATGCTTAGGAAGTATATCGCCTACGCCAGGCAGAACATAAAGCCTCTATTGACAAGCGAAGCCAGCAAAAAGATAGAGGATTTTTACATCTCGCTTAGGAAGCTTGGCATCAAGCAGGGTGCAGTCCCAATAACGCCGAGGCAGATAGAAGGGCTTGTCAGGCTTGCTGAAGCCAGCGCAAAGGCAAGGCTGGCAGATAAGGTTGGGGAAGCAGACGCGGCGAACGCCATATCCCTTGTAGAGTATATGCTTAGGACCTTAGCTGTTGACAGAGGAGGGAGGTTTGACATAGACACGCTTATTACGGGCATGCCAAGAGAGAAGGTTAAAAAGATCAACGTAATAATGAGCATAATAAAGAAATTCGAGGATGAGGAGGGGAGCGCGAAGATAGGGAGTGTGCTTGATGATGCTGAAAAGAATGGTATAGACAGGGCAACTGCCACAAGGTATATAAACGAGCTTGAGAGAAGCGGTGACATTTACACGCCCAAACCTGGCATCATAAAGATAGTGAGGCACGAAGAGGAGTAAATGGAGCTCAGGCAGATAAGCAGCAGGCAGATTCTACAGATATTCACAATATTTCTCATAGTGCAATTCGGTGGTTTTCTCCTTGCATTCGCAGGGGGCATAAGCATTAGCACGGCACACAGCTATGCTGTAAGCACGCCAGCCCAGACTCTTTGGTATGCTGTATATATAATACTGGTTGCACTTGTCATGGTGCTGATAATAAAGCTCTACAGCAGCGAGATAATATTCAAGCTCATTGAGGGCTTTGTGGTAATTGCTTCGTCATTTTTCGTATTTCTGATTATCCTCGGATATGCTGCACCTACCGCCGTGCTGCTCGACTCGTCCATAGCGCTTCTGCTAGCGGTCCTGCTTGTGATTGCAAAAAACAGGAGGCCTTCGCTTAGGAATACGACAGCAATAATAGCTAGCATCGGTGTTGGCGTCGTGCTCGGCATAAGCTTCGGCTTCTATGCCGCATTCGTGCTTTTCATAATAATAGGTGTTTACGACTTTGTCGCTGTATTCATAACAAAGCATATGATTACTCTAGCCAGGGCTGTCTCAAGCAAGAATCTTGCTTTTCTTGTGAGCAGCACCGATGTGGAGACCGTATCAAGAGGCATCTTCCCAAATAGCAAAAAGGTTGCACAATACATAAAAGAGATCAAGAAATCCAAGAACCCAATACTTAACAAACTTCTCATGGGCGGTAAGATACCAATAGTAAGCCAGATACAGCTTGGGGCCGGCGATCTTGGCATACCGCTGATGATGGCAATCAGCACAGCTGGATATTTTGGCAGTTATTTCCTAGGCATAGCCACTGTTGTGGGAAGCGCTTCGGGCCTGCTTTTCACGATGTGGATCCTTAGACGCTATAAAAAGCCTTTGCCAGCAATACCTCCGATATTAGCATTCACGAGCTTTGCATTTGCTGTTGCTTTCTTCTTGAAGGGTTTTGGGGCAATGCTCTCTGGCGCGTTTGCCGCAATCGCCTTATGCTTTCTTCTACTTATAATGCTTGGTGTGAAAAAGGCAAGTTAGAAGAAGCCAAACCTCTTGTCCTTTGATCCTTCGTGTAGCTCCTTGAAGCGCTGAAGCGTTTCCCTTTCCTCCTTCGTCATATCTTTTGGTATATCTATATTTACAATTGCTATTTCATCACCGCGCCTATTGCCATAAAATGACTTTATGCCTTTTCCTTTAAGCAGAATCTTCTGGCCTTGCTGGGTTCCAGGGCTTATGGCAATATTTTCGCTTCCGTATAGCGTAGGCACACTGATATTCCCGCCGAGAGCAGCAAGATAGAAAGGCAGATGAATATCCACATAGATATTGTCGCCCTCGCGCCTAAATACGTCGTCTTGCTGGATATGGACCTCCACATAAAGGTCACCGGCGCCATCCCTACCATAGTCGCCCATGCCCTTTAGCCTTAATCGCATTCCATCAGTAACCCCTGCTGGTATTGTCACTGTTATATCATCAGTAGCAACAATGCCACCCTTGCCATTGCAGACCTTGCATTTCTTTTCGAATACCTTGCCTGTTCCCATGCATGTTGGGCATGTGCTTATGGTCTGTATCCTGCCAAAAAATGTATTCTTCATCGATTTAACAGTTCCTGTGCCGCCGCATGTTGGACATTTGATCAGCTTTGATCCTGGCTCTGCACCCGTGCCATTGCAGTGTGGGCACTTCTTTATATGCTTTATAGAAATCTCCTTCTCAGCGCCTTCCGCAGCATCCTTTAGACTTATATTCATCTTGCGCAGTATGTTTTGGCCGGTATCTCTGGACCGAGCTCCCTGGCCGCCGAAGAAGAAACTATCGAAAAGGTCGTTAGGATTTGAAAAATCAATGTTGAGGTTCAGTCCCAAGTCACGGAACATCTGGTCAAAGTCAAATCCCCTGAAAATGTCTTCGGAGCTGTACCTCTGCCCAAACTGCTCTGGGCCAAACATATCATACTGTCTGCGCTTATCTGGGTCGCTTAGGACTGCATATGCCTCGTTGATCTCTTTGAATTTTTCTTCTGCGTTCTTGTCGCCTTTGTTCCTATCCGGATGGTATTTGAATGCAAGAGCCCTAAACGCCCTTTTTATTTCGTCTTCGCTTGCATCCTTTGGCACGCCTAGAATTTCATAGTAGTCTTTTGCCATTGCACCATTTTGCTATTTATTTACTCTGAAGTCTGCATCCGCAGTACCGGCCTCACCACTTGGCCCGCCCTCAGTTGAGCTTCCACCTGTTCCGGTAAAGCCGGTGCCGCCTTGCCCAGAGGAATACATACCTGCGCCTATGCCCCTTATTATCTCGTTGAGCTCGTCCATCTTCTCCTTTATCCTTTCATAATCTTCGCCCTTGATTGCGTCTTTCAGCGCAGCTATTGCCTCTTTTGCCTTTTCTGCGCTTTCACTTTGAATTTTCCCTTGGTTTTCCTTGAGGAATTTCTCAGACGTATATATTAGGGATTCTGCTGAATTCTTCAGCTCAATCTCTTCCCTCTTCTTTTTATCCTCTTCTGCATATTTTTCTGCTTCTTGTATTTTTCTATCCAGTTCCTCCTTTGACATCTTGTTTGGGGCTATTATCTGCATGCTCTGGGCCTTCCCGGTAGCCTTGTCGGTAGCTGTCACATGCAAAATGCCATTTGCATCGATGTCGAACGTCACTTCTATCTGTGGCACACCCCTAGGAGCCGGCGGAATACCGGTAAGCATGAAGCTTCCGAGGTCTATGTTATCTGCTGCCATCGTGCGCTCCCCCTGCAGCACATGTATGTTAACTGTGGTTTGGCCGTCTTCAGCCGTTGTAAATATCTGGCTCTTCTTGACCGGTATTGTTGTGTTTCTCTCTATTATCTTGGTCATAACGTTGCCCAGAGTTTCTATTCCAAGCGAAAGAGGCGTAACATCAAGCAGCACTATGTCCTTTACCTCGCCGGTCAAAACTCCAGCTTGGATTGCTGCGCCAAGCGCGACAGCTTCCATTGGGTCTACGCCCCGCTCTATCTTTTTGCCTAGAAGCTGCTCTATGTACCTCTGTACTATAGGCATCCTCGTCGGCCCGCCAATTAGTATCACTTTATCTATGTCCTTTGGCTCAAGCTTTGCGTCTTTCAGGGCCTGCGAAACCGGCTTGGTAGTGCGCTCTACTATTGGCAATACCAAATCCTCAAGCTTTGCCCGTGTTAGAGTATATGTGAAATGAACTGGTACATTGCCAGGACCCATTGTCAGGAATGGGAGGTTAATCTCTGTATTCAGTGTCGTTGAGAGCTCTATCTTAGCCTTTTCTGCTGCTTCCCTGACCCTTTGCATGGCTTGCTTGTCCTTTGAAATGTCTACGCCAGATGATTTCTTTATCTCTCCAACTAGGAAATCTGTCACAGCGTTGTCCATGTCTGTGCCACCTAGTTGAGTGTCGCCGCTTGTCGCCTTTACCTCAAATACCCCATTACCAAACTCCATTATTGTAACATCAAGCGTGCCGCCGCCGAAGTCATAGACAAGTATCTTCATTTCCTTGTTTGCCTTGTCTAGCCCATATGCGAGGCATGCTGCGGTTGGTTCATTGACAAGCCTCACCACCTCCAACCCAGCTATCTCGCCCGCATCTTTTGTAGCCTGCCTTTGGTTGTCGTTGAAATATGCTGGCACGGTTATTACAGCCTGCTTCACCTCCTCGCCAAGAAATGCCTCAGCATCCTTCTTTATCTTCTGGAGCAGCATTGCTGAGAGCTCCTGGGGCGAGTATTCCTTTCCAAGGAGCTTGTATTTGTAGCTGGTGCCCATCTTTCGCTTGAAACCCGTTACTGTACCTTCTGGATTTGCGACGGCCTGCCTTCTGGCGGGCTCGCCCACAAGCCTCTGCCCATCTTTTGTAAAGGCAACATAGCTTGGGAATGCCTTTCCGTAAAGCGTCGAGCCTTCGCTACTTGGTATTATTACCGGCCTTCCCCCTTCAAGAACAGCGGCTGCCGAATTCGAAGTTCCCAAGTCTATTCCGATTATCTTCATGTTTTCACCACTATTTTTGCTTTGTTTGAGCATCATCCTTCTTTTTCTCATTTGCGACAATTACGGCTGCTGGGCGCAGCAAAATGTCATTGAGCATGTACCCTTTCCTTACGACCTCAAGTATTGAACCTGGCTTTTCTGTGCTTTCTTTTGTCATAAGTATCTCGTGCTTGTACGGATCGAATTGGCCGTCTGTCTCAATCTGTGATAGTCCTTCCTTCTTAAGCTCTGTGAGCATATTTGAATATATGAGCTCCAGGCCCTTTCTGGCGCTGTCAGAACTGCTGAGAGAATCTATGGCTATTTCAATCTCGTCTATTGTTGGGAGGATCTTCTTAACAAGCTCAGCTTTCGCAAGCGTCTTGATGCTCTCTGCGTCCTTTGCGGCGCGCTTCTTGTAATTGTCAAACTCTGCAGCCAGCCTCAGATACCTATCGAAGAGCTCTTTGTATGCCTCGCTGTTTTTTATCTCCTCCAAAGCCTTGGCCTCCTGCTGCTTAGCATCCTTCTTGCCCTCTGCCTCATTTTTTTGTTCTTCTTTCTTCTCTTCTGCCATAATCACCGCCAATTAGAATTTTATCCAGCCTGCTAGCAAATTCAAGCATCCTTTCGAATTCCCTTATGATATCTGCCTGCATCGCCTCTATTGTGCTCTCCATGTCAGCCTCCCTCAGCAGATACCTCCTGCCCCTTCTTGTGGCAAGGCCTATGCTTATAAGCCTGTTTATATGGTAAATTGTTGTTGTCCGTGGTATTTCCAGCTTCTGGGCGAGCTCTTTGCTGGTTAGCCCATTGCCAACCAGGCTTGCTGCGGTTATCTCTTTCAGTATCTCCTGCTCTATGCTGTGCTTATCTTCAGACAAGCCGAAGGCTTTGCAGAACCATGAAACCAAGCTATCGACATTCTCAGACTTTGGCTTGCCGACTTGTCTGACAATTACCTTTTCTTCTGCGCCCATGTATATAATTATGTTGCAATATATTTAAAAATGTTTGTTTTTTTCAACAAAAAGTTGTAAGTTTTTAGGATTTTTATGTATCATGATTTCATCGCGCAGCATGGAAGTAGGTTATGGAAAGTAAGCAGCAAAGTTAGGTAATAAGATTAGTAAGCCAAAAATGGACTCGGCGGGATTCGAACCCGCAGCCTCCTGCATGCCATGCAGACGCGCTACCATTGCGCTACGAGCCCTCAAAAGATGCGTGCTCTAGACTATCTTCGCAATCACACTGGCGAGATAAAGAGTATGTTGCCTCCCCTGAGCAGGATCACGCCAAGCTTTGCCTTGAGGTTGCCATCTTCTAGCTCCTCAGCATTCTCAAGCACTATGTTCATGTGCACGTCAAATGAGAGCACCTTTCCCCTTATCTCCTGGTTGTTCTTCAGCCTTACAAGGACCTGCTGCCCTATGGACTTGTTCAATAAGTCAAATGGTCTTTCTTGCATTCATACCACCAAATATCATTTCTTGAGCTTGCTGCCATCAGGCATATGTGCTGCCAGCCTGACCCTACCTGTCCCCAATGGTACCTGCTTGCCTAGGAGTACGCTCTCGGTTACCCCTTTTATAGGGTCTGTCTTGTTGAACGCCGCAGCATTGACCAGATGCTTTATAGTCTCTTCATATGCTGCCTTGGCGAAGACGGATTCTTTCGTGCCTGTTATGCCATGCCTGCCAACGCTCCTTATTACGCCTGTTGCGGTCATTGCATCAGCGAGGAGCAGGAGGTGGCTCATATTAATATTAATGTCCTGGTCCGAGAGCACTTTTGCAAATTCGTTCACTATCGCGTTTCTTGCAACCTCTATGCCGAACATCCTGTACATTGCGAATACGTCATTGGTGTATATCCTTGTTGTATCAACTCCATCTACATTCATGAGCGCCTCAAGATCATTTCCGCCTGCAATCACAAAATACTCCTTTGTTTCTGGGTCCTGCTGAAGCAGTGCACGCCCAGCGCCCTCTATGCCATTTATAGTGAGGTTCATTATTCTCACTGTCGCTTCCCTTATCTCCTTTATCTTCTTTGTGTGCAACTCTATCTTTAATATGTTATTTTTCACTGTGCCTTCCACGCCTGCACGATTTTTGATTCTGTTAAGCACATCTTTTGGGGTTAGAGAATTGAGCTCAAGGGCCTGCTCATCAAGCTTGAAGAGGACTATGCCTTTTGAGAACTTCTCCAATGACCTTATTACCACATCCTTGACCTTTACCTCATTTATCTTGGCTGCTATCTCGCTCGCCTTCTCTATGTTGTTCTTAATTTTGGGCTCTAGATATATGTATGTAAGGACTACGACGGGCACCTTTCTCGCATCAGCGAGGGCTATAAGCCTCGGTAGGCCGGATGTCGCTATGCTCTGCGCTATACCTGCAAAGTGGAATGACCTAAGTATCATTTGTGTTCCTGGTTCCCCTATTGACTGCGCTGCCACTACACCTACAGGTTCGCCATAGCTTATCTCATACCTTGAATTCTTCTTCACCTACTCACTAATTTTTGCAAGCTGAGCATATATAGGGTCTATCTTGTTGCCGCCGTAGACCGTTTCTATGATGTTGCCGTGGGGATCCCTCACGCTCATGTCCTCCTCCACGTAGTAGTCCTGAAGTGCATTTATCATCCTCCTTTGCAGATAGCCGCTCCTTCCTGTCAGCAAGGCTTTGTAAACCACCGAGCCCCTGGATCCTATTGCGTGCATATAAAGATCAAGGGGAGTAAGACCTGTGTAAAAATTTGAAGTTATGAAGCCTCTGGCTGACGGCGTTATGTCTTTAGGGGCTATGTGTGGCAGGACCCTCCTTGTACTGTAGCCCCTTGTTATCCTGCCGCCAGAAAGCGTTGCCTGCTGGCCGAGGAAGATGCTCATCTGCACTATGTTGAGCAGGCTTCCCTTCGCTCCGGCCCTGCTTGATATTAGAACCGCATTATTCTTTGGGTTTGCATACTTTACAAATGTCTCTCCGGCCTTTGTCCTGGCCTTGTCAAGCTCGGCTATTATGAGGTTCTCAAGCGATTTGTTGCGCGTATATCCGACAAGCGGGACAAGCTTGCCAGTTTCATACTGCCTTATCAGTTCTTCTATGTTTTTGTATGCTGTTGCTATTATCTCTTTCCTCTCCTTCTGCGCCTCTTCTGATATCTTGTAGTCCTTGACCCCTATGGAAAGGCCATACAGCGTAATAAATGCATATGATAGCTTGGAAGCTTTGTTGATAAAATCGCGCAAGACATCATTCCCGAATTCAGCGGCTATAATGGCATAGAGCTTGCTGTTCCTTCCATATGTCCCTTTTGTCATCGAGCCCTCAGTTATCTTGCCATTCTCTATCCTGAGTACGCCTTGCCTAGTCTTGACTTCAAAATTCAACCCCTTTGGAAGAAGCATCGAAAAGACCGCGCGCCCAGCGTACATGCCATTCTTTTCCTCCTTAGGAAGTTCGTATACCCCAGCAATCCCAAGAAGGTATGTGGCTTCTGATTTGGTCAGGAATGTACCATCGCTTGTCAAAAGGAATGCTCCTGAAATCCCATCCTCGCTATCACCTATTATGGCCATGCCGTCGCGCGGAGAGAAGATCTGATCCTTCACATCCATTAGGTACAAAGCTTCTGCTTGTGCCTCCAAAGTCTGCGGCGCGTGGATATTCATTTCGTCGCCATCAAAATCCGCATTGTAGGGCGTCGTCGAGCAGAAGTTAAGCCTAAATGTTTTGCCGCTTGTGATCTTGACCTTGTGCGCCATCATGGATATCCTGTGCAGCGAGGGCTGCCTGTTGAATATCACAATGTCGCCGTCAACAAGTTGGCGCTCCAGTATTGCGCCTGGTTGCAGCGAACCCAGAAGCTCTTCCCTGTTTTGCTCTGATACATGCTTCCTACTGCCATCTTTTAGTATAACGTTGAGTACCTCTGGGTAAGAGGTGCGCTTAAGCAGCTCCCTTGCCTTGTCTATATTCCACTCGGTCACATAGAATGGAAAAGTGAGTGTCTTTGCTATGCTCAGCGGCACGCCTATTTCATCTATGCCTATGTATGGATCAACCGAAATTACAGTCCTTGCAGAGTAGTTCACACGCTTGCCGCTCAGGTTGTACCTGAACCTGCCCTCCTTGCTCTTCAGCCTCTGCGCAAGGGTCTTGAGCGCCCTGCCGCTCCTATGCCTTGCCGGGGGTATACCTGCCATCTCATTGTCGAAATATGTTGTTACGTTGTACTGCAGCAGCTCCCAGAGGTCGTCTATTATTATCTGCGGGGCCCCTGCATTTATGTTCTGCTCAAGCCTTTGATTTATCCTCATTATGTCGACCAGCTTGTGGGTCAGGTCGTCCTCGCTTCGCTCCCCTGATTCCAGCGTTATGGATGGCCTCACATTTACAGGGGGTACAAGCAATGCGGTGAGGATGGCCCACTCGGGCCTGCTCAGAGAAGGATTAATCCCAAGAAGCTTTAAGTCGTCGTCGCTTATCTTCGAGAGCATGTCCTTGATTATATCAGGCTTGAGGCGCTCGCCGTCCAGGTAGAAGTATGTGGGGCTTTCAAGCTTTATTTTGCCTTGTACAGCGCCGCAGTGCGGGCATTTCTTTGTGGACTTAAGCTTCTTGATTATGGTGGCGTTTTCTTCATCCGTGAATACCTCTTCTATGCTCGCCTTCTCCTTTATTTTCTCTATCTCCTCATTGCTAAGCATTATCCTATGGCAGCTCTGGCATGTAGACTGCAGGAGCATGTATATGAACTTTGCGAACTCTGGGTGGATCACCGGCCTTACAAGTTCTATGTGCCCGAAGTGGCCAGGGCATACCTTCGCGCGCGCGCCGCAGGTCTTGCATACAAGGCCAGGATCTATCACGCCAAGCCTCTGGTCGAGAAGGCCACCATCTATTGGGTAGCCATCCTCATCATAGGTATCAGGTACAGTCAGCTTTGCGACGCTGAGTTTCCTCACCTGCTCTGGCGATACTATGCCAAAGGTTATGCCTTTTATAAACTCTGCTTTCATGAGTATCAGTCCTTTATCTCTATTTTTGTCAGTATGTGCATTGATTTTATTTCATCGAGCAGCAGCTTGAATGCATAGCTCATCTCGACCTGCACAACATTTGTGCTTTTGCAGATAGGGCATAAAGCTACCTTCTTTGTGTAGTCATAATAGCCTGTGCTGCCACAGTCCTTGCAGACGTATACGTTTGCCTTGTCACTCTGGTCTAGAAGCCTTTCCTTGAGGAGCATGCTTGCACCATAACCCACAAGTACATCCCTTTCCATCTCGCCGAACCTTATGCCGCCCTGGCGGGCCTTGCCCTCGGTCGGCTGCCTTGTGAGTATCTGCACAGGACCCCTGCTCCTAACCTGTATCTTGTTGCTTACCATATGGTAGAGCCTGTTGTAGTAGACGATGCCGTTGAAGATCTTCGCCTTGAACTGCTCCCCAGTTATACCATCATAGAAGGTCTCTTCCCCAAAGCTGTCGAAGCCATGGCTTTCGAGTATTTTTGAGTATTCCTCTATTTTGTCTACGGCTTTGCCTGTGAAGGCTGTGCCGTCGATTATGCTGCCGCTTATCGATCCTGCTTTGCCGGCTAGCTCCTCCAGCAAGTGGCCGAATGTCATTCTGCCTGGTATGCCATGAGGGTTTAGCAGCAGATCTGGAACTATTCCTTGATCTGTGAATGGCATATCCTCCTGCGGGACAAGCAGCGCAACGACTCCCTTCTGGCCGTGCCTGCTCGCGAATTTGTCTCCTACTTCAGGAATCCTCAGCATCCTTACCCTGACTTTTATTATCTTGGTTGTGCTTGTCGACTGCGTAAGCAGAACCTCGTCGACGACGCCGCTTTCGTTGTTCTTTAAATAGGTTGAACTGTCTCTAAGCTTTTCCTCAAGGCCGCTAACGCCTATGTGCTCTTCAAGGAATCTTGGCGGCGAGAGCTTTCCTATGAGCACGTCGCCCTCTTCAACCTTTGTCTCAGGCTCTATAACGCCGTCTTCGCTGAGCTTTGAATAGGCATGCTCGCCGAGGTAGCCCTCTGCTGTTGGTGGTGGTATTTTGAAGGTGTCCTTCTGACCTCCAGGATACCTCCTTTCCTCGTCAGTATATGTCTTGTAGAACATGCTCCTGCCAAGGCCCCTGTCTACAGCTGCTTTGTTTATCACTATTGCATCTGCCATGTTGTACCCGTAATATGAGGACAATGCAACAACAAAATTCTGGCCTGCTGGGTGGGTCTTCAGATTGAGGGTCTCGTAAACCTTTGTCGTCACGATAGGCCTCTGCGGATAGAATAGGAGGTATGCCCTTGAGTCGAACCTCTGATTGAAGTTTGTTGCATAAAGGCCTTCACTCTGCTTGGTGAAGTTGGCGAGCATTGCGTGCCTTGCAAGGCTGTTATGCTCCGGAAATGGGCTTATTCCCAAGGTAAAGCCGAAGATTGCTACCGGATCAACCTCAAGGTGGGTTGTATTCTCGTTTATCTCATCTTCTGAAAATGCAACATTTATGTTTTCTTCCTCTGCCGCATCTAGATATTCAATTACGCCCCTTCTCATGAGGTAGTTGAAGTCTATCTCCTTGTTGGCAAGCTTCTGTTTTAGCTCTGGGGTTAACTTTGACTTGCCGCCCTCGACTATTATGTAAGGTTTCCTGGCCCTGCCTATGTCTGAGTTGACGTGAACCTCATTCATGTTGCTGTAATATACAACATTGACTTCTCCAGAAAGCAAGCCCTGCCTTCTCATTGACCTGATCTCCTTTGCAAATGCCTCCCCATCTTCAACATAGCCTATGATGCGCCCGTTGAGATAGACATGGCATTTTTTGTTGATCTTTTTAGCCAACGTAACACCCTACTCTGCGCTTATTTTTATCTTCTCTTTTATTGCATTCTCGACCTGATCATCCTTTGCGCCTATGCTGACCTTTGCCATCAGGGCAAGGTATTTTGTGAGTCCAACCTCTATGCCCTCTGGCGTTTCAGAGGGGCATATTTTGCCCCATTGCGTGCCATGCACGTCCCTGGCCCTGAAGTGGGGGTGCTTCTTTGCAAGAGGCGACTTGACTCGCCTTATGTGGGTTATGGCACTTGCAATATTGGTAGTGTCGAGCACCTGTGAGACGCCGGTCTGGCCTGTAGGCCATGTTCCAGTGCCCATGGCATAAAGTATCTTCTCTGTTATTGTGTCAGGACTTATTATTGTCTGCAGGTTGAGGCGCCTGCCCCTCGCGCTCGTCCTTTCTATCTGGTATTTGACGTCCTTAACGAAAAACTTGAATGCATATGTGAAGAGCTCTTCCATAAGCACTCCGGAAAGCTTTATCCTCTTGTTTGCGTAGTGGTCCTTGTCGTCCTGCCTTAGGTACCTATTGGCAACAAGCGATGCCTTCTTCGCCATCTCTACAAGGTATTTGGCCTTCTGCTTCCTGGAATCTGGCGTAACACCAATATGGGGGAGCAGGTATGTATCAATCTGCGTTTCTATGCGCTTTTGCTGGTACTCCTTGGCTTGGCCCGGAGCGGCAGCCTGCCCAAGTGTGAGTAAGGCCTCGCTCGGCCCCATATCCTTAGCTTCGCTGGCCTCAAAATTTATAAGTATGTCATTCATTACAGGTTGCAGATCTGATACAATACTGAGCACCTCCTTTTCTTGCATACCAAGAGCCCTGAGCAGAAGGGCGAATGGTATATTCTTTGCTGAGGTAGGGAAATTCACATTAAACATGCCGTGCTGATTCCTCGTGACCGTGCACCTCGCCCTGAAGCTCGGTGTCGTAGAGAAGACCTTGCTCACCACCTCTGTGCCTGCACTTTCCTTGGTTGTTATTATCCTATTTGGGGCAAGATCCTCCAGGCCTATTAGCACTCTCTCTGTGCCTTTGATTATGAAGTATCCTCCAGGGTCGTCTGGATCCTCATTCTCTTCTATAAGGCGGTCTCTCGGCATGTTCTTGGTGTTGCAGAAATCGCTCTTGACCATTATGGGAAGCTCGCCAACGAATACCTCGCCATACGCATCTGTCTTCTCTACACCGCGTATGACGGGTGTGACATGGATGAATATCGGCGCAGCATAGGTCAGGTTGCGGAGCCTTGCTTCATTTGGCATTATGACCCGCCTTGAGCTGTCTGCCTCTATTACAGAAGGCTTGTCGAGCCTTACCTTGCCAAGCTTAAGGGAAAAACCTTCAACATTGGGGACTATTGTTGCTTGTCTGTCGATGATTTCCTGGAGGCTGAAGTTGGCGAATTTGTTGAAGCTGTCTATCTGCTGCTGCACTATAGATGTGGTGCTCAGAAATGATTCTATTAGCTCATTGCTCATGAGACCACTATTCCACAACAGCTCTGTAAAAATTGTATGTTACGCCGTTGTCTTTCCTCTCTATCTTTATTATCTGCCCTGGCTTGGCGTTGAGCGCAAGTGCCTGGGGATCGCTGGCTAGTATTTTGGGTAGCTTGTCGATCGTGGTGCGGAGCTCCTTTAGGACCTGCTTTGCAGCATCGTCGCTAAGTAGCTCATGCCTTGGCAAGAGGACATGCCCTTTCTTTTTGCTCAAGGATCCACCTAAAACAAGCATCAACGCTAACCGAACACGAATCTGTAGGTTGGTTAGTATAATTATACATAGAAATGTATTTAAAGTTTTTTATACGTGCAAAACTGCCAGTATTATGCAATGTGCCAATCCCATGGCTTCTGCATCATCTGATCTTTATGGATCTGGGCATCCTCCCGCCTTTTATGGTACATTTGGATGCGGAACTTAGAGAGTAGTAGATAAAAAATAGATTCAGCAGTATCAGACCCACAAATATATATAGCTGATATGCAGTGACGACTGAGAGAAATGAGCTCACCGCTATCGTATTCATGCCTACGTCATATAGTATTGAGGTGAGCAGCGGCGCAGTACAGCCGCAGCTTGCAAACAGGCTACCCAATGAAGATGAAACCGCGCTCCATGCCCCTGTCGAGACTCCCGCATAGACCGCTAAAGAATTCTTTATCGAATATATGGCAATCGTGAGTAGCATTGCAGATGTTATAATCAGCGCGTAGATTAGGTACCATGGAAGCCTTAAGAGGATGTTGCCGTTTATTGTCATCAGATAGGTAAAGAGCAAATAATACATAACTGTAAAAGCCACTGTTGCGGCTATATAAAATGGTGATGAAAATATGCTTTTTGCCAGGTATGATTTGCTTACCACCATCGCTATTACTTACATTAGTAGCCGTTTGCTGCTTCTATCTGCTTTATCGCAGGTAGGCTACAGACAGGCGCTGCATTGTTTATGCTCCCGCAGACCATTGCCACGTAGAGGTCTGCCGCTGCATATTCAGTCCATGCGAATTGGTTGCTTGGATTTGCAAGCTGGCTCAGCACCTGCTCGTGCGTCATGTAGGTAAGCGGAAGCTGCTGCCCACTTGTTGGCATGGTATTGCCGAAATCCACAGCATCAGCCCCTCCGACATTGTAGGAGCCCCATATTGTGTATGGGGTGCCTTGGAACGTATTGAGCTGCAGTATGAATTTTATAGCGTCGATGTATGCAAGGTTGCCTGTGGCATTTATTTCCTGTTGTATTTTGCCCAGTGGCTGGAGATTGAAGCCGCCAGTTATGGGAGCCGTATCCTCTAATGTGATGAGGTTGATGTATTTGCTGTTGTAGAAGTTGCCAAGGTCGATTGAGGATTGGTTGTAATGGGCTGGAGCCCAATAGAGTGTTGGCAGGTCGCCATCACCTAATGCACTGTAACCCTTGAACAGTGCTGTGAAATTTCCGAACCTTGAAAGTGCAAGGGCCATAGCCCATTTGTTTTCACCACAAAAGATGCACGTTATAGAACCAAAATATATCACGCTTGGCTTTCCATTCACAACAAATAGAGGGACCTTTGCTGCCTGGGCGCTAACAGTGTTGTTGATCTCGTGATTAAGATACATTTCACCAGCGGTTTCGAAGTACGCGTCAGGTGCATTGTTTATGATTGCGAGTTCTGTGCTGTTCAGTGGCGCATTTATGTTAGT
The DNA here is from genome assembly GCA_038873795.1 of Candidatus Micrarchaeaceae archaeon. Classification (GTDB taxonomy): domain Archaea; phylum Micrarchaeota; class Micrarchaeia; order Micrarchaeales; family CABMGC01; genus JAVZDR01. The sequence goes on from JAVZDR010000004.1 coordinate 29,485, forward strand.
CAACCTGCTGCCAAAAGGCTGCTGCTGGGTTATCACCGGTGCTTCGGCAAGGCTCAGCGGCGGTGTTATAAGCGCCGAATTTATGCTATATCCTGACACACCCTGTATTGTGGTTGTTGCTGTTATATGAGTTGTATAGTTGAGCGCATTGATGCGACTATTGAGATTAAAAACAAAAGCCAAGGAAGCTAAAGAAGATGCTATTGCTACTATGCCTATTGCCAGAGCTACGTAAATAAGGTTCCTATCCGATGAGAGTGTGGCTTCAAGCTTTTTGACCTCTTTTATTTCCTTTTCCACTTCGACCATTTAACACACAGAAGTATTTCATGCGCTCGGTTATATATTCCTTGCGATTTATTTAGGCAAAAATATAAACTCCAGCGCAGATGCCGCTCTAATAGAGGGACCATAAGTTAGGCATGTTGACAGCAACGTTTCGCAAACAACTTCGCCTGGCACAGAGGGGCTTTGCAAGGCCTTCCCTATTGGAAAGATGAATTATATTGCAGATATGGGTCCCGCTCCAAAAGGCTTTCAACGCAATTATGCAACAGCAAAGCATTTGTAGTTGTGCTCCCAATTTCATATGTGTAAGCATGGCCCCATTGCGAGGCGATTAGATGAATTATGTATTGTGGTGGTTCTTTGTACCAGACAACAAAGAGTATAGAGAAGCTGGCTGAAGCCATAGGTGCAACTGATGCACACTGCCACCTGAATCTCTTCAGCAACTATGCCGAAATACTGAAGATCTCAGCAAAGAGGGGCGTGGGCACAATAGTAACCGCAGGCAGCGATGCGAAAAGCAATCTCGACAACCTGAGAATTGCTGGAGGCCGTGTCTTCGCGGTTGTTGGCATAGATCCAGAATTCGCATTAACCGAAAGCCACAAAGCCTTGGATATGGTAGAAGAACTGCTCAAGAATGGCAGCAACGTCGTCGGCATTGGTGAGATAGGTCTTGATTATAAAAAAGCAGTGACAGAAGAAGAGAAGGAAAGACAGAAGATCTTCTTTGAGAAGCAGCTCATGATCGCAAAGGACCTTGATGTGCCTGTTGTGGTACACTCGCGCAATGCGCTGGATGATGTCTTTGCCAGCCTTGAAAAGTTTGGGATGAGAAAGGTCATGCTCCATTATTTTGAAGGTAACTCAGAGCAGGCTATCAAGGCGGCTGGCAAAGGCTACCTTATCTCTGTGCCACCCATCGCATCGAAGAAGAGGGACCGCGCCATAAGTGGTATAGGCATAGAGCATATTGTGGCTGAGACGGACTCACCGCTTGTTGGGAAGACGCCGGCAGATGTGCTTCTGTCTATAAGGAATATTGCGGAGGTAAAAGGGATAAGTTTTGATGATGCTATAAGCGCGACTACGAGCAATGTGAAAGAGTTTTTTTATATATGATAGTCGTATTAATACTTGGGCCCGTAGCTCAGCTTGGATAGAGCAGCAGCCTTCTAAGCTGACGGTCGTGGGTTCAAAGCTTCTTGCATCAAGCAAGTGTGGAAATCCCGCCGGGCCCGATGCGGGTGAGCAGATGAAAGAAGAAAAAAATTACGATGAAACCATATTGCAGATAAAGCGGCAGATAGAGCTATTGCTGAACGACAACACTGTGCCAAGAAACGTGAAGGCGGCGCTCGAGGAGGCCGCCGCCTCCCTAGACAGCAAGGAGGGATATGCTGCGCGTGCGTCTGCGGCAACATACAAGATAGATGAGGTAAGCAACGACATAAATCTCCCTCCATATGCAAGGACCATTGTATGGAATATATTGAGCATGCTTGAATCGATAAAGGAGTGATATGGGGGAAAATGACGATGGCAAGGACATTGTAGCAGAACTTGCTGAAAGGCTCAGTGGCAGAGTAATTGTTAGCGCCGATATAGATAGAGAATTGTTTAAGGGGCATGATGTAGAATCACTCATAGCAAGGATCATAAGCTATTTCAGCGATAAGAGCGGCATACAGGTGCTTGACAACGGTTCGCTCTCAGATATACTCAGCAAGATAAAGGAGGAAAAGGCGCCAATGCCTATAGAGGTGCTACCTTCAAGCGAATTCAGACCTATAGCAAAGGAGACCGCTGACAACTTTAAGATAAGAAAATTGGAACTTGAGACTACCGCTAGCAACTCTGAGACGTTTAGGGACTATTTCAGAAGCAGATTCTCAAAAATAGCTGGCATACTAGATAAGAACGGGAGTATTCTCCTTAATGGGATGCTCAACCATATATCCAGCATAAAGAATTATGCAAATGGTAGGGAGATAACAATCCTTGGCATGGTCTATGACAAGATCACAACAAAAAACGGCCATGTACTCCTTACACTTGAGGATGAAAGCGGCTCAGCCAAGGTTCTCTTCCCAAGAAGCGAGAGTGGCGCTGCCAAAAGCACATTTGAAACCGCAAACAGGATACTACCAGAGGATATGATAGTCGTAAAGGGGAAGATATCAGGATCATTGCTCATTGCATCCTCTGTCATATGGCCTGACATACCCATACACAGGGTCATGCCAAGCGAAGATGATGTGGCCATAGCATTTATCTCTGACATGCATGTGGGAAGCAAACTCTTCCTCGAAAAGCAGTTCGACACGCTCCTGAAATGGCTCAATGGACGCATAGATTATAGAAAAGATTTTGCTGGCAAGATAAAATACATAATCTTAAATGGCGATCTTGTAGATGGCATAGGTATCTACCCAGAGCAGGAAAAGGAACTGGCTATACCAGACATATACAAGCAGTATTCTGTGCTTTTCAATTTGCTTGATGCGATTCCTGATTATATACATGTCTTCGTCCTTCCTGGAAATCATGATGCTGTGCAGAGGGCTGAGCCGCAGCCAGAGCTGCCAAAGGAATTCTTTGGCGACGTGCAAAGCAACATACATCTCCTCCAAAACCCGAGCAACATTTCCATACACGGCATAAAGGTACTCGCATACCATGGCACATCTCTTGATTCAATAATACATTCTCTTCCGCAGTGCAGCTATGCGAGGCCTGAAACTGCAATGGCAGAGCTTCTGAGAAGAAGGCACCTTTCACCCATATATGGAGGCAACATAGTCACCCCAACCAGGAACGACCTGATGGTCATAGATGATGTTCCTGACATATTCCATGCCGGACATGTGCATAAGAACGCTGTAGCTGACTACCATGGTACAATCATGATAAACAGTGGCACATGGCAGGCCCGAACCATATTCCAGGTAAAGCAGGGGCATATACCTTCGCCTGCGCTGCTCCCGGTATACGAAGCTAAGAGCCTGAATGTGAGCATCATAGACTTCAACTCGGTGGCTTGATACGATGGACGTTGAAGAGTACTTCATGAGCCTTTCAGAAAATTTCGAGAGAGCTTATAAGGTGGCTGAGAAGGCTAGGAAGAAAGGTATAGATCCAAAAGAGACTGTTGAGATTGAGGCGGCGCCTGATCTGGCCAGCAGGGTCGCGGGAATCATAGGCATAAAGGAGCTGAAAGATATAATAATAAGAAAACAGCACAACCAGACGCGCTCAGAGCTCGCATTCGACGTGGTAAAGGAGATATGCACAAGCGAATTCTTTGGAAGCTATGATGCATTAAAGAGGATAGAGCTGGCAACAAGGGCAGGTCTTGCAATACTTACAGAAGGCGTCCTTGTTGCTCCGACAGAAGGCATACAAGAAGTTAGGATGTATAAAAATGCGGACAACTCAAACTATATTTCAATAAAATTCGCAGGGCCAATAAGGGGAGCAGGGGGAACCGCTGCTGCACTCTCTGTAGCCATGGCCGACTATGCGAGGAAATTCTTCAATGTGGGCAGCTACAAGCCCACAGATGAAGAAGTGGAGAGGTATGTTGAAGAGATTGACCTATACGACATGAGGATAGCTAGGCTCCAGTACAAGCCGCCTGAGGAAGATATCAGAGTCATTGTGAGGAATTGCCCGGTATGCATAGATGGTGTTGCCTCACGCGAAGCTGAGATGGGCGTCCACAGAGACACAAAAAGGATACTTCTCGATGGCAAAATTGAGAGGATAACAAATGATGTTAGGAATGGAATGCCGCTGGTGATCTGCGAAGGTATAGCCCAGAAGGCCAAGAAGGTGCTCAAGGAGGTCAAGCATGCTGACCTTGATTGGAGCTGGCTTAACAATATAATAAAGATAGAAAAGATAGGGAAGAATGAGGGCGCAGAGAAGAGAGAGGTCTTCCTCGAAGAGCTCGTCGCGGGCAGGCCCATTCTCGCCTATCCCGGGCTCAGCGGAGGCTTCAGGCTAAGGTACGGCAGAAGCAGGCTCACAGGCATCGCAGCGAAGGGATTCAACCCAGCAACGATGATCATACTCGATAACTTCATAGCGATGGGGACCCAGCTGAAGGTAGAGCTTCCTGGAAAGGGCTGTGTGGCCATGCCGGTCGATTCGATAGAGGGGCCTTTTGTAAAGCTTGCAAGCGGCGAAGCGCTGCGCATCAACAGCGCCGAGCTGGCCAGAAGATTGAAGGATGAGGTAGTGGAGATTCTTTCCCTTGGCGACATTCTCATAACCTATGGAGATTTCAAAAAATCAAACACGCCACTGCAGCCATCAAGCTATGTTGAGGAACTTTGGGAGAAGGAGCTTAAGAGCAAGGGAGGGGATGCCAAGGCTTATGGCATCGACTTCGATTCTTCATATGCACTCTCCCTCAAATTTGGCATACCTATGCACCCCGCTTTCACACTTGAATTTCAGGATTGCAGCAAGGAGGATTTGGAGTATGTTGCAAATGCGATAGTAAAAAATGCCAGAGTGGTATACGCTGGCGAGAAGACGCTCTTCGGTATCGAGAAAGTCCTTATAGAGAACGATAAAAGGACAAAGAGGGTTTTTGAATTGATAAACCTGCCGCACAAGATTGAAGGTGGTGCAATAGCTGTTTACGGTGATTACGCTAAGGCGCTTATGGTATCTCTGGGGTTTGCTTCAGGGAAGGATGGGGCGCTCCAGATCAACGAGCTAACCCTTGACAAATACCAGAATGAGGCGAAAGACGCACTTGAGCTCGTCAATCTGCTTTCCCCTGTGAAGATAGCCAAACGCTCCACATTTATAGGGGCGAGGATTGGCAGGCCTGAAAAAGCCAGGGAAAGGCTGATGAAGCCTGCACCAAATGTCCTTTACCCAATAGGGAGCTATGGCGGCAAAGAGAGGAGCCTCTCAAAAGCCTATGCGATATACTCAAAAAGGCTTGAGGAGCCTGCCCTGAAGATCGAGATTGCAAACTACAAATGCCCCAAATGCAAGAGGATGATAGGGACCAGCTATTGCTATGACTGCGGCGAGAAGGCCGTAATAGAGAGGGTATGCCCAAGATGCGGATTTCGAACCCTTGAGGTTAAATGTCCAAGATGCGGAGCAGAGACCATCGCATATTCAGAAAATGAGGTAGATGTTATAAAGCTGATCAGCGATGCTATGAAGAGGCTTGGCATAGCAAAGCTGCCTGACGACATAAAAGGCGTTAAGGGCCTGACAAACAGCGAAAAGCTGGCAGAGCCAATAGAGAAGGGCATCTTGAGAAGGCTCCACAACATACACATCTTCAAGGATGGGACGGCAAGGTTCGATGCAACCGATGCGCCAGCAACGCACATCTATCCTAGGGAGATAGGCACAAGCGTAGAGAAAATGAGGGAGCTTGGCTACACCAAGGATTACTTTGGGGAAGAGTTAGTGAGCGATGACCAGCTCGTTGAACTTAAGCACCAGGACATAATAATCAACAGGAGGGGAGCAGAATACCTCCTCAACGTGGCAAGGTTCGTTGATGATATGCTTGAGAGGCTCTACGGCCTTGAGCCATTCTACAAAGCCACAACAGCAAGCGACCTTGTGGGGCATCTTGTGATCACCCTCTCGCCGCACACCTCGGCAGGGGTGTTAAACAGGATCATAGGCTTTACTGACGCAAATGTTGGACTTGCACACCCTTATACGATCTCTGCGAGGAGGCGCAACTGCGATGGCGATGAAGACACTGTGATGCTCCTCCTTGACGCACTGATCAATTTTTCAAGAAGCTACCTCCCAAAGAGCACAGGAGGCACAATGGACGCGCCATTGATTCTTATGCTCCACGTACATCCTGAGGAGGTCGATGATGAGGTGCATGCAATGGAAATCGTAAAGGAGTATCCTTTGGAGTTTTATCAAAAGGCTTCTGATTATGAATCGCCCTCAAATGTTGAAATGGAGCTTGTGAGCAGCAGGCTCAAGAGCCCTGCTGTTTTTGGTGGGCTTTCATTCACGCATGAGTCTTCCGCAAGAGCGGTGGAGGATTCGCCTAAGAAAAGTGAATACACTGCGCTCAAGACAATGCAGGAAAAGATAGAGAGGCAGTTCAAGCTGACAGACAAGATACATGCTGTTGACAAGAAAGACGCTGCTAGGAAGCTTATACTGAGCCATTTCCTGCCCGACCTTATAGGGAACCTGCACAAATTCTCAAGGCAGACTTTCAGATGCAGCAACTGCAATGCAAAATATAGGAGGGTGCCTCTGAGTGGCAAATGCACGAGGTGCGGAGGGAGGCTCCTGCTGACCGTCTCAAAGGGCGGCATAGAAAAATATCTTGATACAGCCATAAACCTTGCTGAGAGATATGATTTGGAGCCTTACATAAAGCAGAGGCTGGAGTTGGTCAAGAAGGAGATAAATGCTGTCTTTGGCGGCGCTCCAAACCAGGAAATCCAGGGCCAATTCAACCTGAGCAAGTTTATGTAGTTGTTATTTTGCAATGGCCTGGCTCTGCTCACGCATGAACTGCTGGAGATAGAACTTGCTCCCTGTGCCTTTGCCTGTTAGGCCACTGCCCTTCCATCCCACGAATGTGTGGAAGCCCACTATTGCGCCGGTGGTCGCGCTGACAGCCCTGTTAATGTAAATTACCCCAGCTTGTATTTTGTTGATAAACTCCCTTATCTCGCTCTTCTTCTCGCTGTAGAGCCCGGCCGTGAGCCCATATTCTGTATCATTGGCCTTCTCAAGCGCCTCTTCGAATGTTTTGTAGGTTGTCACAACAAGAAATGGCAGAAACAGCTCCTCATGGAAGAGCCTGTTTGCATGGTCCAGCTCCGCCAGGACCGGCTCCACGTATGAGCCATCAAGACCCACCGATACCTCTTTGCCGCCATATATCAGGCTGCCGCTCCTCTTCGCCTCCTCCACTGCTTGCTTATACCTTTCGAGGGCCTTCTGGCTTACGAGGGGGCCCATGTATACCTCTTTCTTGAGCGGGTTCCCTATCTTGAGAGATCTCATCCTTTCAACAAGCTTGCTTATGAATTCCTCCTTGACCGATTCATGGATATAAACCCTTGAGCAGGCGCTGCATTTTTGGCCGTCATAACCAAAGGCCGCACTGGCTATGCCCGATGCGGCAGAGTCAAGGTTTGCATACTTGGAGACTATGGCTGGGTTTTTGCCACCCATCTCGACAATGAAGACCTTCTGCTTGCCAGCCGCATAATTCTTTGCAATCATCCCCATTCCTGTGCTTCTGGAGCCTGTGAAGGCTATCCCTGCGACCTTCTCATTGGTGGCGAGCTCGTCGCCAACCTCAGAACCAGGGCCTGTGACGTAGTTGAAGACACCGTCAGGCACGCCTGCCTCTTTGAAGATCTCATAGATCTTGTAGCCAGTAAGCATTGACATATTATCAGTTGAGGAGGGCTTGAAGACCACCGTATTGCCTGTTATCAGCGCACCCGCGCTCATTCCGACTGATATGGAGATGGGGAAGTTGAAAGGGGCTATGACGCCGAAGACGCCATACGGCTTCATTGCTATTACTATCCTTTCTTCGCCACTCGGGGCACCCTGAAAGCCCTTCTCTGCCCTCTTTTCGGCACCTGCTAGCCTCAGCTTCCTGGTATAGCCTTTGTTTGCTTCCATCTCATTTGCGTAATATCTTAGGAAGTCTATGGCTTCGTCAACCTCGCCAATCGACTCGTATCTGGTCTTGCCATTTTCTATGCTGAGTATTGCGCCAAGTATGAACTTCTCCCTTGCAAAAATCTCTGCAGCCCTTCTGAATATTGCGACCCTTTCCTTGTAGCTGGTATTGGCCCAGCCTTCGAAAGCTGCTGATGCAGCCTCTATGGCAAGCCTAGCGCTCTCCCTGCTGCCTTTCTGGAAGCGACCTATGAGAGTCTTGTCTATTGGCGAATATTCCACAAGCTCCTCGCTCGCAAATGACTCCTTGCCGCCTATGATCATTGGAAATTTTTTGCCCAGTATATTCTTCCTTACGTTATCAACTGCTTCATCAAAATTTCTGTCGAATTCGTCTTCTTTGCCGCTCTCTACAAACCTCTTGTATGTGAATTCATTCTCAAATGCGCCTTTCATCAAAACACCGAAATAGTAATACATGATAAAGATAATAAGATTGCATGGTTTATTTTGAAAAACAGTATATGCTATTTGGCTATCTCGTTGATCACTGCCGGGTAGATATGCCTTACGCCGCTTATCTTCTCCATATCCTTCAGCCTTGCCCTTAGTTCATCCCTTTGCACAACTATCCTTGCAATTGCCGAATGGTCGCCCGAAGTGAGGTAAAGTTCCTTAACGAAGTCAAGCCTTTTGAGCGCGTCAAGGGAATCCATATAGCTTCCTGGGTCAATGTCAAGTCCCGCAAGCACGTCTTCCATGCCCAGCTGCTTGAAGCGCACCCTCGGCTCGTAGCCAAGGAGCAGACCCGATTTGCTCATGGCATTCAGCCTGTTTCGCAGGGTGCCCTTGCTTATGCCACACAACGCAGCTACGCGTGACATTTTTCTGTCGTGGAAGAGGGTTTCAATGATTTTCCTGTCGAGCGCGTCTGTCATAAAATCACAAAATTTTTAATATTTTAACTAAATAAATTAATTAAAAGGATAAATATTTATATCTTTTGCATCATTAGTTAAACGTGATTCTATGCAGAGTCTTTTAGAGATAGGTTCCGAGGCACCTGATATAAGGGCCAGCGCGTGGTTTCCTGAGACTCACGAGATAAAAGAGTTCAGGCTCAGCGGCAGAAGGGGCAAGTGGGTAATACTGACATTCTACCCTGGCGATTTTACCTTTGTCTGCGCAACTGACATCGAGGCATTTATGGAAAAGCATGATGACTTCAAAAAGAACGGCGCAGAGGTATACGGGGTTAGCACAGATAGTGTGTATTCGCACAAGGCATGGAGTGAGACTTCGCCAAGGGTCAAAAAGAGCGTAATACCGCTGATAGAAGACTTCACTAAGAAGATTGTTTCTGATTATGGTTTCCTAAATGCTGAAACCGGCGCTGCGAGAAGGGGCACTGTGATAATAGATCCAGATGGCAGAGTCCAATACATTTCCATACACAATGACGCGTTGGGAAAGGATGCGGAGCATATCTACACGGCATTCATGGGCCTCAAATACGTGCATGATGCCAAGACAAAAGACGGCCATATGTGCGGCATACCGGCCAACTGGCGCGTCGGGAAAAAGGTACTTGACATAGACATAGTCAATGACATAGGCAAACTCTGATCCGATGCATTTTAGGAATTTGTTGCGCGGCAGAGCATCCGCTCGGCAAAATAAAAATAAAACAAAATAAAAGAAATCAACTGACCGGAAAAGTAGGGATTATGCCTCTGCTCCTTCTTCTGTGCCTTCGTCTGATCCTGAAGGCTCAGGACTTGGTTCAGAGCTAGCGGTAGACGATGCTTCACCCAGCTTTTCGCCGGTTGCATATCTTGCCCTAACGTCTGTTATCCTTACCCTTACCTTGTCTCCCTGCTTGGCCCCGCTTACAAAAATTACGAAGCCGTCCTTCTTCGCTATCCCGTCTCCCTTGGACGCGATGGCATCTATAGTTACTTCCAGTATATCTCCAACCTTTACAGGTTTGGGCAGAAAATAGTTAGGCTTTATGTCGTGCCCTTCCCTATTACCTCTGCCTTCTCTTCCATATCCTCTTCTATCCTCCATATACTTTCCTTCGTAGGATTAGCGTTTTT
>JAVZDR010000005.1:0-31877 GCA_038873795.1 Candidatus Micrarchaeaceae archaeon
CGCTATATTCATGTTATCACCTTTTTCCCTACCACATTCAGGTATTATCTTAGTGGGTGTAGTAGAGTCCTTCTCATACCTTTTGCGAGGGTTTTGCATACGTAGATATGGGTGTGAAGTATTTTATAGTTTGGTTCTTTGTGAAGAACATAAGTCTCTTTGGATTATGGAGTTAGATAAAATCATTAATCCGGGTAAAGCGAAAGGATAGCCTCTCGCGTTTCTCCTGTTTTTGAATTAGAGTTCCGTAAGGGGCTAAGTCATAACAAGGTATTCGTAGGGGAACCTGCGGATAGATCACCTGGTTTCAAGACTACCTTTCTTTTTCGTCGTCATGCAAAAACGGCACTTTGCAAAATCGCTAATTCTGTTAAACAAATTTTAATTTGAGAAGCATTTAAATATCTGGTATGGCATTACTTATTAAGGTGATAAAATGGTAGAAAAGATAAAAAATGGAGGGGGAGATGCGGAGGCAATCGGAAAGGAAAAGGAAATAGCCGAAGCTGAAAAAGCGCTTAGAAATTTGTTTTCTCTTTACGACAGTTGGGACGAGATTGAAAGTAAGGTAGATGATAACAGAGATAAAAAGATAGACGATATTGTTTCCGTGGTCTTTCCTCCAGACAAGAAGAAGTTAATCATGAGTCGGCTTAATAGTGAGTTTAATAAAAAATATAGCGAAGATGTTATAGATAAGGCACTTAAAAACATAGTCGGAAGACTGGTCTTGGGTATAGAATTTTCAAGTAGGCTGGCAGGGGCCATGCTGAAACTTTATGAGAGGCAGTAGCCCATTTTCAAGTATTCATCATTGGGCTTGAAGTTGAAGATCAGCTTCTGGCTGTCGTAGAGGCTGAGCAGGTAGCGCGTCAGATAGGACTTGCCCTGCCCTGATGTGCCGCAGATGAAGATGTTTTTGTTAGCCTTCTGCGCTATGTAATTCTTCATGTCCACAGGCCTGATGGGTATTTTGCCTCTGTGTGGGCCGCCAGCTGCCCTTATTGATGCGCTGGCGCGGACTGCGCCGCGCTTCCACGGCACTCTTGTCAGCACGTAATTGGCTAATATAAAAGCAAAGTATGCTATCCAAATCTCGAAAAGATGTTTCTAGCTTATTGCAAGGTAGAAGAATGCCACAGCAGCTGCGAAGGTAATGAAGATGAAGAACAGGATTATCACGCCGGCGCGCGAGAGGAGGTATGCCCAGAACGGCAGGACGAACTTCGTGTAGTGGGTGTAGTAGAAGTCCTTCTCATATTTTTTGCGAGGGTTTTGCATACGTAGATATGGGTGTGAAGTATTTTATGAGTTTTCCATGATCGGATTTTCGCACAAAGATATTTAATTTGTCAATTTCCCATATAAATACTTTCTCCCTAACAGGCTGTCCATTATAACAAGGATTGAAACTAGGTTAGGGTTATTGCTGATGGGAAGTTAGTTACCCTAACAGGCTGTCCATTATAACAAGGATTGAAACTGGATAAAACGAGTGGCTTAAACAGCACAGCGCACCCTAACAGGCTGTCCATTATAACAAGGATTGAAACCAAATACTTTTTAGTGCAGAATATAGGAAGTTGGCATTTACATATATTACCTAGTCAAATACAAGGCCATCGCATCACGTATTCCAGCAAGTTTGCAAGAAGGCTACATGGATTGTGCCCTATGCCCTGTTCAAGCCTCCAAGCCCCCTTTTTCTTGCGAACTTCTTTTGGGCGAGGCCGAAGGCACTCCTGTCGCATAGAAAGCTAAAACCTACTAATGTTGTTTAGCAGGAATGCACATATTTTTATTTTGTGGTGAGATATCAGTCTATGGAAATCCTTTACGAAGCTATGGTATTCCTGTTTTTGGCGCTTGGAGTCGGCGTAATAGGCAACATAGCCGGAATAGGCGGTGGGGTGTTGCTGATGCTCGTCTTCCTCTTCGCATTCAAGATCAATCCTGTTATTGCAGGCGGCCTCAGCCTTCTCACTATAATAGCCAGCACTGTTGCCGGGTCTGCGGTTAATGCAAGGCAGGGTGCTATAGACAAGCGGCTATTTTATGCCATTGGCATTCCTGCAGGCATAGGGGCTGTTGCTGGATCTCTGGCGAGCTATTTCGTTGCTGCCGGAACATTCAAGCTGTTCTTCGGCGTGGCTATATTTTGCATAGGCTTGTTCTCGTTTTCGTCAGCGCGCCTTGAATTGGCTAGGAACAGGGGCAAAGCATACATAAGCAAAAGCTTCATTGATTACGCAAAGGATAATGAAAAGCCTGCAGCTCGGCCTAGCGCAGACATCGGTCTTACTGCGCTGGTTGCAGGAATTTTGGCGGGGCTTTTCGGGATAGGCATAGGCGGCATCATGGGCACCTTCCTTACAGCGATAAAGCATATACACCCGAAGGTTGCATTTTCAAGCGTTGTCGCGGCCATGATCGTAACCTCGCTAATCGGAGCCTTTGTGCATTTCGCCAGACCGGGCACAGATTACATCGGCGTTCTGCTTCTGGCCTCGCTGCTCATGATAGGAGGCGCGCTCGGCGGCTTTTTTGGCGCATACCTTTCTGGCAGGATGAGCTTCGGCAGGCTCAGGCTTTTCCAGAGCTACATTGTCATGTTCTTCGGCATATTGGCCGTGCTGATGAGCCTGCTAGGCGCATGATTGCTTAGCATCAGTTCCATGATTATCCTTATATATTTTCACTCTCAATATTGCTTGTGTTTTTATGGAGCTCAACGAGGCAAGCCTAATAGAGAGGGAGATAGTCATAAGGAAGATGCAGCTCCCAAAGGACGTGCTTGAGACCAGGCGCTCTATTGCCAGGTGGCTTGCCCTTGCGCTAGGGATAATAAACCCTGGCGAATCTAGGCTGAGCGCTGTTGCTGTGCTAGACGCGCTCGTTGACTTTCAGTTTGTCAGGGGCACTGATCCGACAGTAAAGGATATTATGGGTTACATAGAGAAAAACTGGGAAGCAATGAACGAGAAGACTTTAAGGTACCATCTGCTCAGGATGAAGAACATGGGCATTATTGAAAACAAGGAGGGCAAATTCTATTTCAAGCCGCCGGCTGTTGGAAACAGGTACGACGCTGCAGTATGGGCTGACCAACTCTTTCGCTCTGAGCTGGAAGATGTATCAAAAAAGATAAGCGAGGCCGTAAAAGAAATCAAAAACAAAAGCGTGTGACTATGAAAAGGGAAGTCTATCTGTGGATTCTGTTCTTTGTGGTGCTTGCCATAATTGTTGTCTACTTCAAGTATTACTATCAGCCTGAGATAAGCATCTCAGTCAGATTTCTGCAGGCGAATTACAGTGTTTATCCGTACCAGAGGGTTTCGCTTCCAATAAATGTGAGCAACATCGGCAGCAGCCCGATAAAAAATATGAGCATAGCTATATTGACAAATGGAAACATATCAAGCATCTACAAGGTTACACTGCCGCCGCACAAGTTTGTATTGATTTACTATAACACTACGCCAGCAAGTTCAGGATTATACAATATTACGGCAATAGCTGACCCAGGAAAGGTCTACCCCGTCTCAAACCGCGCCGAAGCTGAAAGCACAGCAGCTATAAACGTGATGGCTTCTGAGGCACTCGTGCCTTACACTGCGTTGCCTGCAGGCAACGCCACTGAAACGACTCTGCTCAACACAAGTTCGACAGGCCTCCTTCTTCTCGGCTATGTCAGGAGCCAATTCGGCATCAACATACTTGGCTATGGAATCGTGGCCAACCAGAGCTTCTTCGTGAACCTAGTCAACTTGACAAGCCCATACATAAGGAATATTTCAATAGCGAGCAGCAAGTACGCAAACGGCAGCTCTGCCACAGCAATATGGCTTGATGGCTATCTGAATCCTAGCATAGTGGGCGTAGCTGCCCAGAGCGCCGGCATCAACTCAACGAGCATCACAGCAAATGGGCAGAATGTCACACACCTGAGGCTCTCGAAAAGCACAAGCCTGTGCAGCTGGTATTCCAATGGCCTGCTGAAAATGCTGATTACAAGCCCAATGGATTGCTCCGGCTATGTCGCGGCAAACAATTCTGCTCATGAATTCGGTGCTGAAGGCGTTGTGGCAAATGGCTACAGGTCTAGGCTTGCCAATGAATTTAACAGTACATTCTTTTCCAATTTTGCCAACTACATCTCGCTCTCTGCCAATAGTTTCGCAACGGGCTCGTTTGAATTCAGCGGAAGCGTGTTTTACGTGCCTGTCCTGAGCACTTACTTTGGAAATGCCAATGCAACGCTGAGCTGCCTTGGCATAATAAGCAGCATAAACAACACCCACTACTGTAGCACATATATTCTTCCTAAAAGTGGCATAATCGGGAATGTTTCCCTAGTAAAAACGACCATGCTTGGCGGCGGCATTAATTCCACGATATTCATGCTTGCCAATACATCTAAGATTGTAAGCCTGGTGCCCCATGCCGTAAGCGCAATAAACAGACTTGGCATAACAAATAAGTCTGTTGCCTTCGTTTCTGCGATAGGATCCGCGTGCAACATCGGCAATGGCTTCGGGTGCAGCAGCCCGAACTTCCTAAATGGCAGCATTTATTTGAAAATTAAGAACACGCTGAACACAACTAGGATAACCAGCCTTGGGTGCTACATGAGCATTCCTGGCATGTTCACAAAGACAAACGTAACGCTCGGACCCGGCGCCACGGCCAATCTCACGGCAAAGTGCTATAATGGCGCCACTTTGATAAGCGGCATACCACTGAACCTTGGCCTGAACCTTGTTATGAACTATACGCAGGACAATACCACGCATACCGCACTGGGCAAGGCATACATCAACGCGGTTATAAATGCAACTAGCTAGTGGTTGGTTTGCCTGATGCATATGAATTGTTCCTGAAGTATGTCTCCGGCTTTACTGATATTCAGAAACGCGCGTTTCCTGTGATAGAAGCTGGGAAGAACTGCCTCATAATTTCGCCGACAGGCACTGGCAAGACCGAAGCAGCTTTCCTGCCGCTGCTGAAAAGGATTTCCTCTCAGAGTGAAGGCGTTGGGATTGCCCTTATCTATATAACGCCGCTGCGTGCATTAAACAGAGACCTCTTCAGAAGGCTCAGGGAAATATGCGACGTGCTAGGTGTGTCCATCGGCGTGAGGCATGGCGACACTACAAAAAAGGAGCGCGCAGAGCAGATAAGAAACCCTCCCAGAATAATCATTACAACACCTGAAACCCTGCAGAACATGCTTGTCACTAAGGGCTTCAGAAGCGCTCTTAGAAAACTGAAGTTTGTGGTTGTCGACGAGCTCCATGAGTTGTACTATAATAAGAGGGGGGCGCAGCTTGCTGTGGCTCTTGAAAGGCTTGTTGAGATTTCTGGGGAATTCCAAAGAATAGGCCTTAGCGCTACTGTCGCTGAACCACATAAAGTTGCCTATTTCCTTTCGGGGAGCAGGCCCGTGGAAATAGTGAGCGCAGATGATGAGAAGTCGATTGAGCTTGAGGTTGAGATGCCTGAAAAGCCTGAGAAGGCGTACCCAGAGCTTGTCAAACTATTCGACCTTGATTCCGATGCGCTTGCCAGGATTGAAAGGATTGCCAAACTCATCCGCGAATCCAATGCTGTGCTGGTCTTCGCCAATACAAGGTACATGGCTGAATCGCTTGGAAGCAAGCTTACCTATCTAAACAACATAGCCAGCTTTGGAGGGCTTGGCGTGCATCACAGCTCCATAGACAAGGAAGAGAGGATACGCGTAGAGGAGGCATTCAAGCGCGGCGAGATAAAAGGCCTTATCGCAACAAGCTCCCTTGAGCTTGGCATAGACATAGGGAGGGTTGACCTTGTAGTGCAGTATGGCTCGCCAAGGCAGGTAACAAGGCTTCTCCAGCGTGTGGGCAGAAGCGGGCATGCTCTAGGCAGGGTCTCCAGAGGCAGGATAATAGTTGCAAGCGCGCTTGAGGGAGCTGAAGCTGCTGCCATAGCAGAGCTTGCATTTGAGAATGCCCTTGAGAAGATGGATATGGAGAGAGGTGCATTGGATGTCTTGGCAAACCAGGTCTGTGGCATTGCGCTTGAATATCAGAGCATTGATCTGCACAGGCTCTACAGCATATTCTTGCGCTCAGCTCCGTATGCCAAACTTAAAATAGAGGAACTTTTAAGCGTGCTGAACTTTATTGCAGGCGCAAAACTGATAAGGTTTGATGGGAAAGAGGTACGCACCGGAAGCAGGACTCTCAGATATTTCATCAACAACATAAGCGTGCTTCCCGAGATCTCTAAATTCCTAGTAAAAAATGTCTCTGGGAATTCTGTAATCTCGAGCCTTGATGAAAAGTTTGTATCTAGTTACATTGATGAGGGCACAGTCTTCATAACAAAGGGGCTCCCATGGAAGGTTGTAAGCATAGATGAAGGGGTTGTGTATGTAGAGCCGAGCACAAGCTTCGAGGCTGCAATACCAGATTGGGAGGGCGAGGATATACCAGTATCATATGAGGTTGCGAGCAGGGCGTTTGAGATACTTGGTGAGATAGCCAGCGGGGATTCTCGTGCCAAAAGGATCCTTAATGCGCATGCATATGAGAAGGTGAGGGATCTCGCTGAGTCGCAGGGGCGACTTATGAGGTTTGGCAGCAAGAATATAACCGTGGAAGAGGCTGCAAACTATGCGATTGTCTATGCGCCTTTGGGGAAACTCGCAAATGATTTCCTGGCTAAACTCCTTGGCAGCTTCATGGAATCATCCTCCAAGGGCATTTTGATAAAGTCAACGCCGTATGGGATAATAATAGACTATGGCTCTGCACTCAGGCAGCCTGATGTGAAAAGGGCATTTGAGACTCTGATTGCCTACAAGGCTGGCGAGATAAGAGATGACATTGCCATAATGAATTCTGAGCTCTTCAGGTACAAATTTGTGCAAGTCGCAAAACTCTTCGGAATTGTGGAAAAGAAGGCCACGCTCAGCAAGGGTATCGTCGAGGGGCTCATAAGGCTCTACAGAGATACGCCGCTGACAGAAGAAGTAATGAGAGATATAAAGAAAAACTACTTCGATGCAGAACGCGTTGAGGAGTTGCTAGACCGATTGCGAAATGGGAAGGCGAATGTGGAAGTATTCAAAAGCAGTGGATCCGCGCTTGCGCATGAGCTGATCAGCTCTGCCTACCATTACAGGGAGCTTGTCATGCCGCTGCTGCCGAGCGACGAAGAGGTAAAGCAGTTTGAAGATGGGATCAATAAGAAGACCCTCAGCCTTGTTTGCACTTTCTGCGGATTTGTCTTCAGCGTGAAGCTCTCAGAGCTTGGCGAAGAGGAGAAGATACTTTGCCCAGCATGCAAAAGTCCAATGGTCACGGTGATGGATGATAAATACCTGGATCTCATAAACAGGATAGCCAAAGGAAAGAGGATCAATGCAGAGGGTAAAAAATTGCATGCTGAGATGCTGAGAGGCGCGAGCCTGGTGGATGCATATGGAAAGCGCGCACTTATGGCGCTCGCCACATATGGTATAGGTATTGCAACAGCTGCGCGGCTGCTCAAGATGGTGAGGAAAGATCGAAGGCTTTTTATGCTCGACCTTATAAACGCGAAGAAGGAATTCCTGAGGAACAGGAAATTTTGGAGCGAAAGAGCCTAGGCTGGCGTGGCCTTGCTACTTTCAGCCGGCACAACAAATGCGTCTACGACCTTTGCCCCTTTGTCAAGCTTCATGAGCCTTACGCCGCTGGCTGCGCGCCCTGTGATTCTTATTGAGGATACTGGGAAGTTTATAGCTGTGCCTTCTGAGTTTATCAGTATTATCCCTTCTTCTGCGCTTGCCTGCATCGCCTTTACTACCTTGCCTGTCTTGTCATTTATTTTCATGCTTATCACGCCGCGCCCTCCGCGGCCCTGGAGCCTGTATCTGCTTATCTCAGTCAGCTTGCCATAGCCATTTTCGGTTATGGTAAGCAGGTAGCCGCCGTCTCGGGTTACTATGGCGCTCTTCGCCACGTCGTTGGTGAGCTTTATACCGCGGACGCCCATTGCACCCCTTCCTGTCGGTCTTATTGAACTCTCGTTAAACTTTATCGACTTGCCGCCTTCGGTAGTAATGAGCACAGCGTACTTGCCGTCATTCGGATAAATCAGCATATCTACAAGCGCGTCGTTGCTGTTGAGTTTTATTGCCTTTACTCCAGTGGACCTTGGCTTAGAGAAGAGGCTTCCATATGTAACCTTTACAATGCCTCTTCTGGTTAGGAAGAGTAGCTTAGAATCCGAGAAGTCCTTTGCCGCAGAAAGTTTCACTATCTTTTCGTCGTTTCTTAGATTGAGCAGATTGACTATGGCACTGCCTCTCGAATACCTATTTGCTTCGGGTATTCTATAGACCTTGAGCCAGTAGGCGTTGCCCTTGTTTGAGATGCAAAGCAGCGTCTCCTTTGTGCTGCACACCAATATCTGGCTTGCGAAATCTTCTTCTTTGAGATCTGTGGCTATCACGCCCTTTCCACCTCGTGACTGCTCCCTGAAATTCCTAAGATCTGTCCTTTTTATGTAGCCCTCCCTAGTAAATATTACGGCCGTCTCTGCCTCCGGTATGAGGTCTTCATCTGTAAGCTCTTCGGTCTCATCCGATATTTCTATCTCAGTGCGCCTTGGCCTCCCGTATTTGGCTTTTATCTCTGCTGTCTCGCTCTTTATGACTTCATCTATCTTTGCTGGATCCTGGAGCAGAGAATTGTAGTAGACTATTTTCTCAGCCAGCTCTGCCTGCTCCTTTTCAAGGGATTCGGATTCCATTGCGGTGAGCTTGCTAAGCTTTACATCAAGTATGGCATTTGCCTGCTTCTCAGTGATTCCGTATTTGGCCATGAGCGCTGACCTCGCTGAAGCAAGCTCTCTGCTCTCTTTGATTAGCTTTATAACCTCCTCTATATTTTGTATCGCTATTAGAAGGCCTTCGATTATATGCTTCCTCTCCTTCGCATTGCCCAGATCAAATTCTGCCCGCTTTTTTATTATGGTCCTCCTATAATCTATGAATGTGGAGAGGAGGGAGAGTATATTGAAGTTTTTGAGGACATTGTCTATGACTGCAAGGTTTATTATTGGCATTGTCACCTTCATCTTTGTGTGGGCATAAAGTGCATTCAGGATGCTTTTTGGATTGGCATCCTTTCTTAGGTCTATTGTTATCCTTATTCCCGATTTGTCGCTCTCATCCCTCACATTTGCTATGCCAGATATTATCTTATCCTTGGCAAGCTCAGCCACTTCTGATATTATCTCTGCCTTGCTTACGTTGTATGGTATTTCACTTATTATTATGGTGTTTTTCTTCTCGTCTATTGAAGCCTTTGCCTTTACGGTTATGCGGCCATTGCCAAACTTATAGCCAAGGATTGCTGATTGGGACATTATGGCTATGCCACCAGTTGGGAAATCCGGTCCTTTTATGATCTTAAGTATATCTTCTGCTGTGGCGCCTGGGTTATCGATTTTGTATATCACCGCATCGCATACCTCTGAAAGATTGTGGGGAGGTATGCTTGTGGCAACCCCCACGGCAATGCCTGATGCACCATTTATGAGAAGATTAGGCGCCTTAGCGGGAAGAAGCTTTGGCTCTTTCTCTGTGTTATCGAAATTTGGAACAAACTCAACAACTCCCTTTTCTATGTCTTCCAATGACTCTTCGGCAAATTTGGTCAGCCTCACTTCTGTGTAACGCATGGCTGCTGGCGGATCGTCATCGATTGAGCCCATGTTTCCCTGCCCTTCCACAAAAGGGTGGTTTATTGAAAAATCCTGGGCCATCCTTACAAGAGATGCGTAGACTGCTGCATCGCCATGCGGATGATATTTGCCCAAAATTTCGCCGACTATCCTTGCGCTCTTTTTTGTGGGAAGATTGTGGAAGTTGTTTATTTTGTACATGCCATAGAGTATCCTCCTCTGGACAGGTTTTAGGCCATCCCTGGCATCTGGTATGGCTCTCCCTATTATCACGCTCATCGCGTAGTCTATGTAGCTTGACTGCATCTCATCTTCTATGTGCACAGTACTTATCGTTGGCACTCTTTCACCTGGTTTGCAAATTATATGTCTAGGACCTTTACCTCGCCAGAATGTTCCTCAAGGAACTTCCTCCTCTCCATGACGTCGACGCCCATCAGTATTGTGAAGAGCCTGTCGGCCATCTCAGCATCCTTTATTGTGACCCGCTTTAGCACTCGCCTCTCAGGATCCATAGTGGTCTCCCATAGCTGTTCAGGGTTCATTTCGCCCAAGCCCTTATATCGCTGGATCTCGATATTTGGCCCAAGCTCCTTCATTTTTTCATTTAATTCGGCATCGCTATAGCAGTAGAATACGGACTTGCCTTTCTTTAGTTTGTAGAGAGGTGGCTGTGCCAGATACACATAGCCTAGTTCAATTATCTTTTTCATATACCTGTAGAAGAAAGTCAGAAGCAGCGTCTTTATGTGGCTTCCATCTACGTCGGCATCGCTCATCAATATTATCTTCTTGTACCTCAGTGCATTTATGTCAAAACTTTCGCCCATTCCAGCGCCGAGCGCTGTGACTATTAAATGCAGGTATTCGCTGTTGAATATCTTCTCGTTGCTAGCCTTCTCCACATTGAGGATTTTGCCTCTAAGCGGCAATATTGCCTGTGTGTTTTTGTCCCTTGCCTGCTTGCTTGAGCCTCCAGCGCTTTCCCCTTCAACTATGAAAAGTTCTGTCTTCTCCGGGTCTGAGTAGATGCAGTCAGCCAGTTTGCCTGGAAGAATTGCACCTTCGAAGATGTTTTTCTTCCTGGAGAGCTCTCTCGCCTTCCGGGCATTTTCTCTTGCAATAGCAGCATTTATCACCTTCTCGGCTATTGCCCTTGCACTTGACGGATGCTCTTCTAAGTAGGTTGAAAGTTCATTGTATGCTATATTTTCTACGACGCTTTTGATTTCTGCATTTCCGAGCTTTTCTTTTGTCTGGCCTTCGAATTCTGGATTGGGGAGCATTATGCTCAGCACAGCGGTGAGCCCCTCCCTCACATCGCTGCCATCTATTTTTATCTCTTCCTTCTCTTTCTTCGCTTTGCCATTTAGGTTTGATTTTGATATATACGAGACTATCGCACGGGTTAAGGCTGCGTGGAATCCCGTAACATGTGTGCCGCCTTCTAGGGTCATTATATTGTTGACAAAAGAGAGCAATTTTTCATCATAAGAGCTGTCATACTGCATTGAAAACTCTACCTTTATTGAGTCGACAGTCCTTTTCGCGGAGATGATATCGGATATTGTGCTTTTTCCCTTATTCATCTCCTCTATAAGTTCAGGGATGCCTCGTGTCGATAGGTACTGCTTCTCCTCATGCGCTCCGAATCTGTCATCAATAAAAGTAATCTTGGTGTTCGGATTGAGGTAGCTTGTGTATTTGAGGCGCAGCTTTATCTGCTCAGAATCGAAGCGTGGCACATGGAAGATCTCGGGGTCAGGCTTGAACTTTATTATTGTTCCTGTCTCATGGGTTTCGCCAGAAACCTGGAGCTGAGTTGTTGGCTTCCCGCGCTCGAACCTTTGGGTATAGACCTTACCATCGCGCAAGACGGTTGCGACTGTATACTCTGAGAGCGCATTAACAACGGTAAGACCTACTCCATGGAGGCCGCCTGATACTTTGTAAACATTATTGTCGAATTTTGCTCCGGAATGCAGCGTCGTCATTATTACTTCAAGCGCGCTCTTATTGAATTTTGGCATTATATCTACAGGTATGCCCCTACCGTCATCACGAACCTCAGCTATATCGCCAGTCTCATCCTGGGTCAAGTGCACGGTTATGTTTTTGCAGTATCCTGCCATAGCTTCGTCTACCGAATTGTCCACAACTTCTGAGAGAAGGTGCAAAACGCCATCTGTTGCAGTTGAGCCTATGTACATTGCAGGCCTTTTCCTTATGCCTTCGACCCCTTCAAGAACAACTATTTTAGATGCTGTATACTCCTCACTATCGCTTGACATCATACCACAAGATCCTGGTCATAATTATATGCAATTTAACTATTAAAAACCTTTTTTATAGCTGCGCATGTATATGCAGATGAGATAGAAGATTTGGCATTTTAAAGGCGTGCGCAGAGCCAAGTTTATGCCGTTTTGGATCTATTTATGCAGATTCATAGCGATTTTTGTTAGCTTTATTTATTTTTCCAATGAATAGATATCTGTGGTTGCATGCGCAAGCGAGTACTCATACTCGGGGCAGCTGGGAGAGATTTCCATGATTTCAATGTGCTGTTCCGAGATAACGAGAATTTTGAAGTGGTCGGATTCACAGCCAGCCAGATACCATTTATTGCAGATAGGACCTATCCAAAGGAGCTCTCTGGAAGCCTTTACAAAAATGGGATAAAGATATACGAGGAAAAGGACCTCAGTAGCATAATAAAAAAGGAGAAGGTTGATGTATGTGTCTTGGCGTATAGCGACCTGCCATATAATACCGTAATGCACAAGGCGAGTATAGCGAACGCCAACGGGGCGGATTTCTGGCTCATTGCTCCGGAGCAGGCTATGCTCAAGTCGACTAAGCCGGTCATAGCGGTCTGTGCAGTAAGAACAGGAAGCGGCAAGAGCCAGACATCAAGATACATTGCAGAGTTGGTAAAGGAGAATGGGAAAAAGCCAGTGGTCATAAGGCATCCAATGCCGTATGGCGACCTTAGAAAGCAGATAGTTGAGAGGTTTGCGACCATTAAAGACCTTGATAAATACAAATGCACAATAGAAGAAAGAGAGGATTATGAGCCGCACCTGATAAGAAAGACAATAGTATACGCCGGGGTTGATTATGAGAAGATATTGAGGCGTGCAGAGAAAGAAGCGGATATATTGATCTGGGACGGCGGGAACAACGATGCGCCTTTTATAAAACCTGATCTGTTTATAACTGTTGCTGATCCACTGCGTGTTGGTAACGAGCTTACTTATTATCCTGGCGAAACTGTGGCGCGAATGGCTGATGTTCTAATAATAAATAAAGTGAATTCTGCATCTGAGATTGAGGTCAAGGACCTTAAAGAGAATCTGAGGAGCATAAACCAAAGGGCAAAAGTGCTGCTTGCCAACTCTGAAATAAAGGTTGACAATGCGGACATGATAAAGGATAAAAGGGTCTTGGTTGTCGAGGATGGGCCAACAGTCACGCATGGAGGAATGAAGTTTGGCGCGGCTACGGTTGCTGCTAGGAATTTTGGCGCTGCAGAGATAATAGATGCAAAGAAATATGCTGTGGGTAGCATAAAGGAAGCTTATGAAAAATACCCGCAACTTGATAGATTATTGCCAGCATTAGGCTATAGCAGGAAGCAGATAAGCGAGCTTGAGGAAACAATAAACCGGGCGGAATGCGATAGTGTGGTTTCGGCGACCCCCACAGATCTGAAGCATATAATAAAAGTCAACAAGCCGATAGTACATGTCTCATATGAGCTGCGGCCCCTGACTGGTGAGCTGAGAGATATTATTAATAATTTTCTCAGGCAAAAAGTTAAGTAGGGCCCATAACTCAGCATGGTCAGAGTGGCTGGCTCTTAACCAGTAAGTCAGGGGTTCAAATCCCCTTGGGCCCGCTTACCATGCTAGCGGGGGCGGGCGTTGCAAAAACGCAAATTTTGTTAAACAAATTTTAAAAATGCAGAATGTTTAAATACAAAATGGTTCATAAGTATATTGGTAGAGAATCTGCATAAATGGGCGATAAATATGAATCATGTCAATAAAGTGGTTTCTCAGAAGCATATTATCGCCAGGGTTGGGTCTAGGGCGAAGGCCCAGGTAAGAAAGCAAATACGCGGCTCTGCATCAAAAAAGCATGCCGTAAAGGCTGTGGCGACCAGAGCGCATGCTGCGGCGCGTAAAAAGCACGCAGAAAAAAATAAGGGCATTATGCTGCTTTCTAGGATAGCAACACCCGCAGAAATCGAGAGCATTATTGCAGACAGAAATTTTTCAAATTATGTAATTAGGAATTCAGGCAAAAAGAGCATTGATGTGATAAGGGCGCTTGCGAATCCCCAAACAGACGAAGATATTGCAACAAAATCTGGCGTAAAGATAAATGAGGTTAGAAGGATACTGAATGATTTTAACAAGTTTGGCTTTGCAAGGTACAATATCCGTAAAGATAGCAAAGGGTGGCTAACTTTTATTTGGTATATAGATGGAGATAAGCTGAATGAATTTACAAATACTGTGCGCATTTCACAAAGCAAACCAGAATTCAAACTACAAGATGCGTGCGATGACTTCTTCATATGTGAAAATTGCTACAGAGAGCAGAAGACCATCCTTCCATTCGATGCAGCAGCAGAAGCTGGTTTCAGATGCGATGTCTGCGGCAGAATGCTTACAAGGATAAGCAGGGAAAGTGCGGAGAGGCTTATCTCCACTTCTGTAGCTACTGAATAAAGCTGCGGGCACGGTAGCTTTTTATAAAAGCGATTGAATATACCACTTTGATACGGAGATAGCGAGGTAGGGTAGCATGGAGTGCCCGCCGGGCTCATAACCCGGAGAACGGTGGTTCAAATCCACCCCTCGCTACACCCCATACTTCCACTAAATTTTCGCTTTTGGGGGCATGGGCATACATTATTAAAAAGATAAATTCATTACATAATATAATTAATATGCAGGCGAATAGTGGAACTGCAGGGGGTAGGGTGGTTTTGTGGATACTGTAGATTTCGATGCGCTTTTTTCCAAGATAAACGAAGAAAAAAAGACAGGAGAAATACTTCCAATCCAGAAAGATTTTTATATAAGAGCTGAGCAATATCTATCTCGGCTCGGAGCAGAAAACAGCAGCGAAGCATCTGCTTTGCAAGCCCAAAACTTCAGGAAACTGCTAAGATCCCTCAAAGAGAGGAGGATCCAAAAAATACTGATTTATATAGCCTACAACAAAAAAATCAACGCGCAACTTGCAGACGAGGAAGCCGAACTCTATAAAACCATCAAAAAGGTTGTGGAAGAGGCAACCAACGGAGGAGAAAAGAGCAGAAAGATAAAGATAACGTCAAACACCCCTGAAATAATAATGCCTAATGGCAGCAAAATAGGGCCATTCACGCAGAACCAGGTGATAGAAGTGAGTAACCAAGAAGAATTCGATTTCATACTTAAGAATAAAATCGGAGAAGAGATATGATAGCATGAAAATACCCAAAGAAATCATAGCCTACTGCCCATATTGCAACAAGCACACACCACATACCGTAAGTTTGTATTCGAAGAAAGGGGAACGGTGGATGAATATAGGCAGAAGAAGGCACGAAAGGGCAATAAAGGGCATAGTGGGCAGCGTAGAGCATAGAATACACCCAAAAAAACTTGGCAAAAAACAGAAGCTGATCCTAAAATGCAAGGTCTGCGGCAAAAGTGTGGAAAGGGTAGTCGGGAAAAGGGCTAAGGCAAAAATTGAGATAGGTCGTTGAGGAAAATGATAAAACAAAAGAATATGCCTGAAGTGAATGAGGTTGTCCTTGCAAAAGTAAAAAAGATAATGCCATTCGGAGCGTACTGCGATCTGATAGAATACCAAGCAGAGGCTTTCCTTCCGATAAAGGAGGTCTCGCCAGGCTGGATTAAGAATATCCACGAATTCCTAAAAGAAGGCCGAGAAGAGGTGGCAAAAGTAATATATGTTGATCATGAGAGGCGCGCCATAGACATTTCCATTAAAAAGGTCAGCAAGAAGGAGCAGAAAGACAAGATAAATGATTACAATATGGAAAAGAGATCCGAGAGTATGTTTAACCAGG
Source organism: Candidatus Micrarchaeaceae archaeon (assembly GCA_038873795.1). Lineage (GTDB taxonomy): Archaea > Micrarchaeota > Micrarchaeia > Micrarchaeales > CABMGC01 > JAVZDR01. The sequence continues at coordinate 15,812 of JAVZDR010000005.1, forward strand.
CGCTGAAGGTCTCAGAGGCAGTGGCTGAGAAAGACCAAATCCTGCAGAAAATAGCGCAGAAGTTCAACACATATTCAGATCTTATTTTCAGCATCTCTGCAAACCCAAAGGCAATAGATGACATTCCAGTAAATCCAAAATTCAAGGAGGCCCTTGCAGAGATAGTCTCAAAGAATGTAAAGCCAAAGGTCTACAAGGTTGCATATACTCTCGAACTAAGCCAAGCCACCTCTTCTGTGGAGAGCATTAAAAAGGCACTTATGGAGATCGAATCTATGGGCATGGAGGTGCTCTACCTCGGCTCTCCTAAATACAAGATTGTTGCTGCAGGAGGAAGCTATCCAGAAGCAGAAGAAAAGATAAAAAAGGCAAACACTGTCCTCGAAAAATACTTCGACGGAGACTTCGAAATCACAAAAGAGAAAGGATACCAAGGTAAACTCTCCCCTTCCTAACAGGAGGGGCTTTCATCGAGATGAATAATATGGAAGACCGTCAACAAAGTCTGAATATCTTTCATCAGAAAGCTTTGAGAGTCGATTGCACAGCCTATCTCGCTTTAGGATTTTACGCTGGTCAGCAACCACATATCTCGTATCCAAACAAGATATTCCCAGGTTTGTTTATACAACAAAATATTTATGCTTCTACTCGCAATTTCCCCAGCACACAAAGGCCCTTGCGAGGCGATTAGATGAACAGAACTAAGATATATTTTAATCCGAAGGTAAAACTGAGAAACCCAGTGATGTTAGTCGGCCTTCCTGGCATAGGAAGCGTAGGCAGCCTTGTCTGCGAGCACATAAAAAACGAGCTCAAGGCGGAGAAGTTTGCAACCTTATACTCGCCATATCTGCCGCACCAGGTCCTAATGCTGAAGTCTGGAAACATGCGCCTGCTCAACAATAGGTTCTATTATTGGAAAAATCCATCAAAAGACAAAGATGCCAAAGATATAGTGATCCTTCTCGGTGACGCGCAGGCTGTTTCCTCAAAAGGTCAGTATGAGATAAGCGAGATGATAGTGAAATTTTTCAAGTCCATTGGGGGGAAGGAGATATTCACAATAGGCGGGTATAGTGTCTCAGACAAGTATATACAGAATCCAAAGGTATATGGTGTATCGCCATTCAGCGAAATAAGAAAGGAATTCAGGCAGCACGGCGCGATATTAGGCTCAACAGTAGGCATGATATGGGGAGCTGCTGGGCTGATAGTTTCCTTTGCAAAAAAGCACAACGTGCAGAGCGGTTGCCTTCTCGGCGAGACTGGCTTACTCGAAGTCGATGCCAATTCAGCTAGGTCTGTGCTTAAGGTAATAACAGAGCTTCTCGGCATAAAGATAAGCACCGAGAATCTGGAAAAGATAAAGAAGGAGACTGAGGCAATGCTGGCGAGGTTCGAAGAACTAGCCAGCGCAGAGCAGAAGCCATCAACCGAAAACCTCACATATATAAGATAGCAGCATGCAATCCACACCCAAATTAGACTTTGGCAGCCTTTGCATATGGCATAGTCTTTTCAACATAACCGCAAAAATCGAGGGTGCGATCGTAGTCTAGCCTGGTAGGACTTCGCCTTCCCAAGGCGAAAACCCGGGTTCAAATCCCGGCGGTCGCACACACCAAGGCCATATTATTTGCAAAGTTGGAAAATAATCCTAGCACAGTACGGCAGCACCCCATCGTAACGCCTAAAACAGCATGCAAAGAGTTGATTCAGATAAAACAAAATAAAGCCTAGTGATAAAAAACTTGTCTATGCACAACATTCCTCTATTAGTGAGCATAAGCCGTCACACACGTAGCGAAAACTGAAACCACACGACAGCTTAGAAGGATACCTTGCTGATGGTATTCTGGTTTTAGGTCTTGATCATTTGTATATTAAATAAAAGGTGATTGCAATGGATGAAATAGACAAGAAGGCGATAAGTGTTTCGAAAAGGCTGAGAGGCAAAATAGAAATAAAGTTGAAGCCGAAGATAAAATCTTTCGAAGATTTTGCCATCCTTTATACCCCCGGCGTAGCCGCTGTGTCAAAGGCGATAAGCGCAGACCACAGTAAGGCAAACATGCTCACATACAAATGGAATACAGTTGCGATAGTGACAGATGGCACAAGGGTGCTGGGCCTCGGGAATATAGGGCCCGACGCCGCCATGCCTGTTATGGAAGGCAAAGCACTGCTTTTCAAGCATCTCGGAGGGGTAGACGCGATACCAATAACTCTCGGTACGACGTCATTGGAGGGCATAGTTGAAACTGTCAAGGCAATTGCTCCGTCTTTTAGCGGGATAAACCTAGAAGATATAGAATCACCGAAATCTTTCGCGATATTGGAAAGGCTGCAGAAAGAACTCAGCATACCTGTGTGGCATGACGACAACCAAGGTACTGCAGCGGTTACGCTCGCTGCGCTTATCAACGCGCTTAAGCTCGTAAATAAAAACATAAAGGACATAAAGCTCACAATGTTCGGCGCAGGCACGGCTGGTCTCTCAATATTAAGGCTGCTTTCGCTCTACGGGCTGGACAAGCGCAATGTGGTAGTAATAGATTCAAAAGGCGTGCTGCACAAAGGGAGGAATGATGCAGAACAGCTTAAGACAGTAAATCCACATAAATATGAATTATTGGAAAGCACAAACAGATACGGCGTAACAGAAATAGAAGACGCTGTAAGTGGCTCTGACGTTGTGATTGCTGCATCTGCTTCAAACACAGGCACAGTAAAAGGCGAATGGATACGTAAAATGGGTAGCGATCCGATTGTTTTTGCTCTTGCAAATCCTCAGCCTGAAATATCAATGGAGGAAGCACAGAAATCCGGAGTAAAGATATTTGCGACAGGGAGAAGCGACATACCTAACCAAGTTAATAATTCGTTGGTGTTCCCAGGCGTGTTCAGGGGTGTTCTAGACGTAGAGGCAAGCCGCATAACAGATACAATGGCGATAGCAGCAGCGAAGGAGCTAGCAAAGCATGCAGATGAGAAAGGGCTGAGCCCAACTTACATAATACCAAAAATGGACGAGCGCGAAGCATTCTACAAGGTAGCTGCCGGCGTAGGGGTGCAGGCATGCAGCGAGGGCATTGCCAAAACATGCATGAGCTATGACGAATTGTATAACCGCGCAGAGCAGATGATCACAAAGGGAAGGTACAAAGCCAAAAAGTAAGCAGAGCAGCAAGCGCCGGGCAGCGCCCTACACCTTTTCCAGGTATACTCCTATATTTATACATAGGCATTTATATTTTAGACGCATATTTGAGTATGTGCTATCCTTGTGCATAGGGTTCTTGCGAAGCGATTAGATGAAAATCGCCATAGTTTCAGATTTCCACCTCGGTTATGAGCGTTTCTACGAGGATGCTTACCTTCAAGCAGCATCGGCGCTCGAGAGCGCAGCATCAGAGGCGGACGCAATCATTATCCCTGGCGATATATTCGACAGCCGCACTCCGAAGCCAGAGGTTTTTGCTGAAGGAATAAACATATTCAGAAACCTAAGTGCGCGCGAATGGCACGCAAAGGTAACGCAGTTTAAGGGGAAGCGCAAGATATACACAGATGCACCCATAGTTGCAATACCTGGCACACATGAAAGGAGGAACGCAGAAGCAGAAGATCCTGTTGAGCTTCTGAACCTTGCGGGCCTCATTGTCAATGCAAGCGAGGCCACTGTGACTATAGAAGATGCTGGCGAAAGGGTTTCAATCTTCGGCCTCGGTGGCATCGCCGAGGAAAGGGCGCGCAATTATCTAAAATCGCTGGATCCGAAACCAGAGCCGGGCAGCTTCAACATATTCATGTTTCACCAGTCTATATACGAACTCATGCCATTCAGCGAATCTTTTCTGAGATATAGCGACCTGCCAAAGGGCTTCGACCTTTACGTAGATGGTCATATACACAATCGCATGGAATCCAAAGTGGATGGCAGGCCACTCTTGATACCTGGAAGCACGGTGCTGACACAGCTCAAGGATGCAGAGCAGGAGAAAAAGGGCTTCTTCTTATACGATACAAAGGCCAACACATACAAGTTCATAGAGATCCATTCGCGGCCATTTGTCAGCATCAAACTGCCTGTGGATTCAAAGACGCCGGAAGAGATAAAAGGATCAATAAAGAGCAAAATCGACGAAGTTGTAGCCAAATATGGGGAAAAGCCTGTTGTGAGGATAGCCCTTGATGGAAAGATTAAAGGTGGCTTCAGGCAGGGGGATGTGGATATCTACGAAATCATAAAAGAATATGCCGACAAAGCATTTGTTGAAATAAGCAAGCAGGGCCTTGAAGATGAGGGCCTTTCAATGAGCATAAACTCGCTGCGGAGCGGCAGCCTTGAGAACATTTCCATAAAAGACTTTGGCCTCAGCATCTTCCTCGAGAGCATCAAGAAGCAGGGCTATTCGCTCAAGATAAGCCCCGCAGAGCTCTTCGAGCTTCTGAGCAGCGAGCCGAACAAAGAAAAAGCCGTAAAGCGCGCCTTGGATGAGCTATTCTAATCCTGACTTCTAAGGTAGTTTGCATAGTCAAGCAGAACGCGCAACGACCTTATTGCAGCAGCTGGCGAATCATACACTGGAAGCCCAGCGCTCTCCATCATTATTTTGTGCATTAGCGTATAGTCTGTACCTGTACTTATCACTATCATTGGCTTCTTTGCGTTCTCCTTGTATTCTATAAGTTTGTTAACAACACTCGAATCAGCCCCTGGTGTCTGGAAAAGGGCTATTACAACAACCATGTCGACATTCTTGTCATTCATCACAGCCTCGAGAGCATCTCCATATCTCTGCGCATCAGCGTCGCCGGCAAGGTCCAAAGGCTGCCTTATGTTCACTATAGCAGGCATCTTCTTCCTCAGCTCATTTTTAGTCGCCTCATCAAATTCGCTGAGCGTCAGCCCATTCAGGTACACTTCATCCGTGGTCAATACTCCAGTTCCTCCCCCGTTTGTAATTATCGCGACTCTCCCACCGCTCGGGAGGGGCTCGCTGTCGAAGATTTTCGCGAAATGCAGGAGTTCGCTAAGGTCCTCCGCAACCGCAAAGCCAAACTGCTTGAAGACAGCCTCATACATCTCATAGCTGCCAGCTATGGACGCGGTATGAGAATGCGCGGCAGTTGCGCCCTCAGAAGTTATACCACCCTTTATTACAACTATGGGCTTCTGCTTTGTTATCTTCTTTGCGATCTCTATGAATTCTTTCCCCCTCTTCACACCCTCTATGTACATTACTATTACTTTGGTATCATCGTCGTGCATGAGGTACTCTAAAATGTCAACCTCATCCACATCAGCGGCATTGCCATAGGATATGAACTTGGCTATGCCGAAGCCTTCCTTCGCTATAAGGTCGAGCACGGTGCTCCCTACAGCGCCGCTCTGGGAGACAAAGCTAACGCCGCCTATCTTAGGCCTGCTCAGCTTGTATGTAGGTAGGAAGAGCGTGTCTATCCTTGACCTTGGATCCATCACGCCAAGGCAGTTAGGCCCTATCATTGCCATACCATACTTATGGGCTATTTCGACAATTTTGTCCTGCAGCCCTATTTCGCCGATTTCTGCGAAGCCGCCGCTAACGACAACCGCTCCTTTCACCCCAACCTCGCCGCATTCATTAAGAACTTGGGGCACAGCCGCAGCAGGTATAGCAATCACAGCAAGGTCTATGCTCTTTTTTATCTCTTTTACGCTTTTATAGGTCCTCAGCCCCATTATGGGGCCTGTGCTTTTGTTGTTAACAGGATAGATCTTCCCAGGATAGCCTCCGTCGATGTAGTTCTGGAGTATTATATGCCCCACCTTTTTTGGATCTCTGGATGCGCCGATGACCGCCACGCTCTTAGGATTGAAGACATATTTGAGGTTGCTTTTCGCCTTTTCAAGCATAGTTTCGCCTATTTCAGCATCCTTATATCGACAGCATCATAGCTGTCCTTCCTGATTATCACAGGGTTCAGGTCTATCTCTGATATCTCATTCTCTGTTACGAGCTTTGACATACTGAGCAGCAGTGTAGCGAGCATATCTGTTGCTAGGCCATTGTAGGTTATTATGTTCTTGGACTTGAGCTGGTCTATCATGCTCAGTGCATCCCTCTTCGTTATTGGGCATATCCTTATTGAAAAGTCCTTGAAGGTTTCAACATAGATTCCTCCAAGGCCCAGCAATATTGCTTTGCCGAACTGGCTGTCTATCTTGCTGCCAACTATGATCTCAACGCCTTCAGCAGCCATCTTCTGTGCTATTATTTTGTATGGCTTCAGCTCCCTGCCCTTCTCTAAAAGATCCGAAAAAGCCTCATCTATGCTTTTTTTGTCTGCCAGGTTGAGCCTAACAAGTCCACTCTTCGATTTGTGGAGGGCCTTGTCTGAAATAAGCTTCAGAACAATTGGCGCCCCAGCAGCAAACTTCTCGGCTTCCTCAGCAGAGCCAACATATGCACTTTCGACACTCCTTATTCCATACTTGTCTAGTATTCTCTTTGCCTCAAAATAGTCAAGCAACGCCAACGACTCTGCCTCTATATAAACCCTTTGTAGTAAAGTACTGCCAGCAACAGTATGATAACAATTATCACAAGCACAAATTTGATTGTATTTGATGGTTTCTTAACTTGCAAAGGCGCCGTTTGCGGTGCCTGCGCAGCCTGCGCCGCCTGCTGCGGCTGTTGCTGCTCTGCTGCGGCTGCCTGCACCTGCTGTGCCCCCTGCGGCAACCCCTTTACCTTCAAAAAGCCCTTCTCTGCAAGGGTGAGCTCTATTACGCCATTCTTTATTTCATACATAATGTACTCCTGCTTGTAAAGCTTGTATAACCTCAACGCAAGATCCTTAGAATTTATGTTGAGCGCAGCAGCAAGCTCATCTGGGAGCCTTTTGCCTCCAGAAAGCTGCCTCAGTATTTCGCTATCAAATTCATCGAATGCCTCTGCACTCTTTGCATCCGCCTCGGCGAGCAGCTGCTTTCCAGCATCCGTAATCACAAGTCCGTTTGGACCAGGATAATTGCTTGTGAAGTCGACAAGCCCCTTCTGCTTCAGCGTGCCAGTTATGTTTGCAACATCATAGAAGCTCGAGTTTATAATGCCGCCAAATTTCTCAACAGTAGTCTCAGGAGTAATCTTGGTAAGACATGCAAGGTCGAGAAAATTTATTCCAGCCACAGCCATAAGAACCTATCTTAAATGTGAAAAGAGTTTTATAAGCTTTGCGGCAAAACCATCGCTGCTTTCAGTCTAGCCTACCTAACAGATAATTCAGCTATCATCAAAAAGTTAGATTCTCATGCACATTTGCAGCCAAAACTAATGAATAAAAGAAAAGTGACGAGTTTGTATAATATGCAGTTGAAATAGGAAGGGGTAACGATAATATCGAGAGAAACATATCGCATTTGAACGCAGAGACAGACAAAATAGATAAAGGCAAGAGGATTACAACGCCAATACCATCTAAACCTTTTCCAAAGGTAATCGAATCTGACGTATGCTTTTTTTATTTTGCTTGTAAAAAGTATATTACTACTGGTGCTACTGTGCATCCGAAACTCAATCTGGGAAAGCCTTTTGAAAATCTCTTCGAACTTGATGATAGCGGCGTGCCTGTTTTCAAGATATTTTCAGGCGGCAGATGGTTCTTCCCGAAGGGGTGCAATACTATAGATGTCAGAAGCCCTATAGACAATTCAGTCATAGCCCGCATTCCCACAGTAGACGAGAAGTGGGCCGACGCGGTTGTAGAAAGCGCATATTCATCAAAGAATGCGATGAGAAAGGTGCCTGCTATAGAGCGAATAAGGATAATGCAAGATGCGGCAAGGCTCCTCAAGCAGTACTCGGAAGTCTTAGTGACCAACCTAGTCATTGAGAGTGGCAAGACACTCAGAGACGCAGCTAGGGAAGTAGACTCAACGAGACACAGGCTAATGCTCGTATCAGAAGAGGCAAGGAAGATCTTTGGAGACTACCTGCCAGGGGATTGGGCGGAGGAGAATGTTGGCAAATATGCGCTTGTCATAAGGGAGCCGGTAGGGCTCGTGCTTGCAATAGCCCCTTTCAACTATCCTCTTTTCATATCATATACAAAAGTCATTCCGGCTCTGCTTGCTGGAAACGCCGTGGTGCTGAAGCCGCCCAGTGCAGACCCAGTCTCCACACTAATGATGGCGCGGTTGCTTGAGCTTGCTGGCACGCCAAAAGGCTCCCTAAGTGTCATAACTGGGAGGGGCCCAATTGGCAGCTACATCGCCAAGAATCCACATATAAACATGGTCACATTTACTGGTAGCACTGCAACTGGAAAGGCCCTGACCGAGACATCAGGTATAAAGAAGATTCATCTTGAGCTCGGCGGAAAGGCGAGTGCCATTGTACTCAGTGATGCAGAGCTTCAATTTGCGGCAGAGAAGATACTTGAAGGCTCCTTGAAGAATGCAGGCCAGCGCTGCGATGCGATAAGTAGGGTGTTCGTGCAGAGAGAAGTTTATAATAAAATTGTAGGCTACCTTAAGCATGGTATAAAAAAATGGAAGCTTGGTGATCCGAGGCGTGCTTCAACCTACATAGGGCCTCTGATAGACGAAGCAGCGTCTAATCACGCTTCGGAGCTTGTAGAAGACGCAGTGCGAAAGGGGGCAAACCTCCTATATGGAGGCAAAGCCCACCGCAACTACTTTGAGCCGACACTGCTTACAGACGTGCCATTGAATGCAAGGATAATGTGGGAAGAAACATTTGCACCTATAATACCAGTGCATGCTGTTAGGAGCCTTAAAGAAGCTCTGGTGATATCGAACAGATCAAAGTACGGCCTAGATTCCGCGGTCTTTACTACAGATATAAACAGCGCATGGAACGCAGCGAAGAAGCTCGAGACTGGCAGCGTCACAATTAACGACGTACCGTCGCATGGGGTTGGCTTTTTCCCATTTGGCGGCGTGAAGGAGAGTGGTCTAGGTAGGGAGGGCATAGGCTATAGTATAGAGGAGTTTACCAACACCAAGACAATTGTCTTCAAGACAAATACTGTAAAAATGCTAGAATAGCCTCAGAATAATCACTTTTATTTTTGTTATGTTCATGCATAGCGGATCCGATACGTAATTCCAAGGACACTTCTGGAGCACCGAGTATAGCAACGGAAGTACAGGCCACGAACGACCAGACATTTAGGTCGCAGAGGAAGTCATTTACTATTTAAGGGAAATAAAAGTCAACATTCTAACGTGCGTGCCTATAATGAAACTTATAAAAGCCTTTTCTTTGTATGTGATATGGGGGTTGTGTGGCCACAAGCAAAAAAAGCTTTGTGAGATGGATTATAATAGGGCTTCTTTTTATTGCAATAACATTCAACTACGCCGACAGGGTCATTTGGGTTGCAACAGAACCAGCCTTCTCGCATGCCTTCGGATGGACTACTAGCGTCAGCAGTTACTCAAAGACGCCATCAGCGATTGAGAATGTTGGGCTCATACTCTTCATATGGTCCCTTGCATACGCTATCTTCAACTTTCCAGGAGGTTGGATCGCAGACAAGCTTGGGTTGAGGAAGACGCTTACTACTATGTTTGCAATATGGTCAATCTTCACAGCCTTAACCGCAGCGACGTTTAACTTCATTTCCATGGCAATTGTCCGGGCGGTTATGGGCGCAGGCGAAGGTCCAGTATGGCCAATAAATTCAAAGTTGACAAAGAACTGGTCTAACAAGGGCGATGAATCGAAGGCGTTTACATTTGCAGGCACGGGCCAAGCAGTAGGCCCTGTCGTTGCCCTGCTCACGACAGCCGCGATCTACCCAGTCGTCGGGTGGCGAGGACTCTTCGTAATATTCGGTCTAATTGGGCTCATTTTTGCTGCCATCTGGTACTTCTACGTCAGAGATACGCCATCTCAGCATCCTGGCGTGAATAAGGCAGAAATTGCATACATAAACGAAGGCAAGTCGCTGCACGAGAAGGAGGAGAAGTCGCCGCTGAGCTCAAGAGCCATATGGAGCATCACAGGCAAGGTAATATTTGGTACACAAGCCGGATGGGGTGTGTTTATAGTCTTCCTCTCCTTCGGCTATATCCTCTTCACAATGCTCTACTGGCTTCCTCCATACTTCTTCGGGACCTTTGCCCATACTATAACAGGTAGCTCGCTCTATACTGCCGCGGTTGACACTGCACTGATACTTGGCTACTTCGGATCCGGTCCGTTCAATGACTGGCTTGGCAGGAAGTTCGAAAAGGTCACTGCTAGGAGGATAGGTGCAATCAGCCCCATGATTATCATGCTACTGGCGTTTATCTTCAGTTATTATACAGGCACAGCACACCTTCTAGTGCCTACAATACTGCTGCTTGCACTCGCAAGCGGGGTCATGAACCTTACTGTAGGCTCCTGGGCAGTCAATGCCGTTGATCTTGCGCCTTCAGGCACCTCTGCAACAGTATATGGTGTATGTAACGGTGCGCTGAATGTTGTCGGTGCATTCAACTCGCTGATCGTAGCGGCGATATTTGTGCACCTGAGCCCGCAGATAGGCATAGCGAGTGCGGCTATACCTATGATTGTCTTCATAATAGGCTACCTTGTGCTTATAAGGAAGAGCACATGGGCCGGAGCCATAAAATATGGTGAAGCACTACTTAAGCAGGAGCTCTCAAAAGTCAGCAAATAATGCACCGCGGCTTAGGGGAAAGCGCATGTGCTGCGCTTGGCTTATGGTGATGGTATGGAATACGACCTTAAAACTGTTATGGGTATAATAGATCATAGTGGGCTTAAGGGATATGCGAGCGAGGCTGATACCCAAAAGCTCATTGACGAAGCTCACGAGTTCGGGAACTTTGCAGTATGCATAGAACCTGTCCATATGAACTTTGCAACCGATTACATAAAGCGCATGGGATACAACATAAAGGTAGACGTGGTCCTTGACTTCCCATTGGGCGCATCGTATACCGAAGCAAGGGTGGAGCTTGCAAAACTCTATGCCAAGACTGCCGACGAGATAGATATAGTCTCACCTATCGCCCTCGTAAAATCAGGCAAGTGGGATGCAGTGAAAAACGACATAAATGCGATTGTCAAGGCTGTCCACGATGCGGGGAAGATAATAAAAGTGATAGTTGAAGATGCCTATACAACAAAAGAGGAGAAGCTGAAACTGTATGAGATAGTTTGTAAGTCTGGAGCTGACTTCATCAAAACTGGTACAGGCTTTGAGGAGAAAGATTACCCAGCATCCCTTGGCAACAAAACCGGAGCGCAGGTGGAGAATGTCCTGCTAATGAAGCAGGTAGCCGACAAGTTTAATCCCAGAATAGGCATAAAGGTTGCCGGGGGCATACACACATATGCAGCTGTTAAGGCACTGATAGAGGCATCAGGAAGAGCTCCAGATCCAAGCAAGTTCAGGGTTGGTGCGAGCGGCACAAGGAAGATATATGATGAACTAAAACTCATGAAAATTATATGAAGAAGCTTAGGATATATATTGCAGGACCTTATACTCCGTCGGGAGCCGAGCTGGCAGACGCGTCGAGGATAGCGAACCAGAATGTAAAAAAAGCCATAGACGCAGCTATAGCGCTGATAAAGAAAGGTCACATACCGCTTGTCCCTGTGCTGCATCACTTCATAAGGATAGAATCGGATGTGCAGCTACCTTCCGATTATTTCTTCCAGTATGACCTTGCGCTCCTTCATGAATCAGACGCATTCCTGTACCTTGGAAAGTCACCAGGAGTGGACAAGGAGCTAGAGGAAGGCAAGAAGATAAATCCAAACATGCTCATCTTTTACTCTGTCGAAGATATAGGCTCAGCAACAGAATAGCTAGTGTAGAAGTTTGCGATCAGGCCTATCTCTTTTTCTATGTTGTCTATAGAAGATATAGCCGATAGGCAGCATTACGTTATTTTTCATGAAATAAGTGCAGAAATATGCGGCTAGCTCGGACTACAGGTTTTTAGGATGCGATGAAGTCAGCTGCCTATAGCCTTCTTCAATTCTTTTGCAAATACATCGTCATGCTTTACCAGCCACGCGATAAGCAGCGCAGCATGCTCCTTCTCGTCATCCCTGTTGTACTTGAGGACTTTTGCAAGGCTCTCGTCCTTTGTTGCATCCACCCTTTCGTCATACCACATCATAGCCTGCAGCTCCTCTACAAGGGATTGCCTTGCTCTATTGATATTCTTCGTCTTTTCACTGATATCCTTGTTTTCTTCGTACATACAATCAGCTTTCAATATAAGGCGCAAGATAATACGTTACAGAAGCGTCGCCTATGTTGTAGCTGAGCTTGAGCGGTTCGCTTGTTTTAAGGTACATTGCTACGGTATTGCCCATTGGGCATGCCCTTACCATATTCTCGAGGTATTCAAGGTTGAATGTGGCTTCTGCAGTCTTGCTAACCTCTAGCTTTTTTATTATTTGGCCATTGGCCTCGTTCAATTCCTCGAGTTCGCCGGAATCACCATGTGCCGTTATGGTTAGCCCCTCCTTTGTCGCCTTGAACATAATATACGAAGAGATGAGCCCTGCATCCTTTATAATTTCCTTCAGAGGGTCGCCAAAAATTTCTGATGCTGCATCGAAGCTCACATTTGGCTCCTTCTCAACGCCCTTTCTCACATCTATAAGCTGCAGCCTGTATCTTCTTTTGCCGGCCTGCCCTGCAAATTCAAGGAGAAGCTTGCCATTCGAATCCTTCATAAGAAGGGATTCATCATCCCTCGTCCTTGAGAGGATTTTGCTGAGGTTTTCAAGGTTCAGCCCTATTGTGGTCTCCTTGTCAATCTCGAATTTCTCAAATGCCTTCTTGGGCATGTTGAAAGAGACCATGCTTATGCTTGATGGGTCCATGGCCTTAAGGCTTATCCCATCGCTGTTTATTACAAAGGACCCTTCATCGATGAGATTTACTATCGCTTCAACACAACTTTTCCAGTATTTCGCATTTGCCAGCTTTATTTCGAACATTCAACCCCCTAGAGCATAAAACGCAAGCGATAAAACCGCATTATCAAGCAATCATATTCGCTAAAAATATTTAAACATTCGCATGACTGGTTTTTAGGGACTTCGTGCCATATGCAGCGCAAAGCGCAGCTGGCGCCAATATACGCCACATATCTCTATATTTATATTTTGCCTACAATATCAAAGCAAAAATAAAAATGTATAGCGCTTGTATCTATGATAGGCATAATTTTTTCTACAGAAGACATTGCAGCATCTAACATTGCCAATTCGATAATAGAGAGAAGTGGCTTTGCTGCATACGGCAATGCAAAATGGAAGAAAGGGGAAATTGAAGTGGTACAGCTGCATACCCCTCTTATTTATGCGGAGCAACTTAATGACAGCGGCTACGAAATCCTGTATATGCTGAGCAAGCACAGCAGTACGGTCGGCATTCCAGCTTTTACAACACATTCAACTGGCAACTGGCTTGATGAGGCAAAGCTCGGCGGCTCGCCAAGGCAGCTTTCTGTTGCTGCGCCGTTGCAGATGCTCTCTATACTCAGAGAAATGTCAGGCATCAGTGCATCTGTGGCCGCAACATATGAGGCGACACACCACGGGCCCCTGCTCAAGATACCATCTTTGTTTGTGGAGCTTGGCGGAAATGAGAAAATAGTAAATGATAAGGCCCTTGCAGAAAGACTGGGCGATGCAATAATATCATCAATATATGCACTGAAAAATGGCAGGGCTGACTACAGTTGCGTGGCAATTGGTATAGGTGGCACGCACTACCCAAGCAAATTTACAAGGCTGGCTCTTGAAAAGGGCTATGCTTTTTCACATATAATGCCTAAATATGTCATAGGCGGCGGGCTGGGCACGCTAGATCAGACGCTTGAAAGATCGACTATAAAGCCAGAAAAAGCTGTGATAGAATGGAAAAGTATAAATGCTGTTGCTAGGGAAGATGTAATAGCTAAACTTAATGAGTTGGGCATCGATTATGAGAAAATATAGCGTGTTAATCTCAATCGCTATTTTGGTGCTTACCACAACTGCAAATGCCCAGTATTGGTTCCAGACCGGTGCAAGGGCCGGGAGCGATGCAGCGCAAAACAACGGCGCAAGCGTAACCATTCAAACAGTAAAGCAGCCGATTCCTGCAGAAGGGTCGCTAGGCTTCTGGGTTGGCGAGACTCTCTCTAACGGAGCGTTTCTGCAGGTGGGCTACCTGATAGAAAACCAATCCGGCAATTACCCTTCTTTGTGCACAATCTCCGGCTGCTCAAGCTACGAGCATATAAATGCTGGCGACGCTGAATGGTTCTATGAATATTTTCCACCAAACTACAATGGTGGCTTTCTCGGAGCAATAGGTCCTGATAATTCAGCAGGGGTAAATGGAACATTCAATACATACTCTTTCTATTCAATAGGCAATACTTGGTATTTCTTATTCAACGGCAATGTGGTTGGCAGCGCAGACCTCGGCGCATCCTCTTCGGGCAGCCTTTTGCCTGTGGCATTTGCTGAGGTTGCAAACACAAGCACATCTTCAGCATATATAAATCCCGTTATATTTTCCAATTTCTCTGTTTATAAAGAGGGCCGCTTTCTAAGCGTCCCGAAAGGCTATGCATATATAGGATATGGCGTTGGAAGCGAGAAGGCACTAAAAAATCCATATGGCGTAAAAGAAATAGACGATAGGGTAAATTACTTCGAGGTGGGGAGCGGCCTTCCCCAACCAGCAAATGGCACAATGCTATGGTCCCTTGGCTACTCACTGCACATAGTCTCGCAGTATGCAAACATATCCAGGGCAACGCAGTACGCCGCATATTCACAGGTACAAATATCAGCGCCAAGCATGGTCCAGATAGGCGATGGCAAGAGGGCAATCTTCTTGGGCTGGGTTGGCTCTGGCTACGGCTCTTATACGGGTCCAGCAAACACAACAATAATAGCCCTAGATAGCAACATAACGGAAGAAGCTGAATGGTCAGTCCAGTACTATCTCAACGTCTCTTCAGCATACAGCAACACTACAGGAAGCGGATGGTACAACAATGGCACAGTGCTCCAATATAGCACAAAGGCATCAACTTTCTACCAGAATGCAACATCTAGGTTTGTATTCACAGGATGGAGCAACGGCAACACCAATACCACAGGCATAATAAAGGTGACAAGCCCGACAACGCTGAAGGCCATATGGCAGCACGAATTTTACGTAAATGCCACATCTTCATATCCATACATAGGAATATACGGCTCAGGCTGGTACAATGCAGGCACACTCATAACCCTCTATCCTATGAAGACGATTGAAAATGTGTCAAACACAGAAAGGTATGCATTTGCAGGATGGAGCAACGGAAATGAGAGCCCAACAATACACTTGGTCGTTAATTCCCCAGTAAGCATAGAAGCTCTGTTCAGCAAGCAGGTTATGATCTCGCTTATGGCCGCAAACGCAGGCGGCAGCCCGATAAGCGTGAGCCGCTTTTATCTCAATGGCAAGGAAACAGGAAGCAAAGTATTTGTTTCATCAAATGAAAGTTATGAGATAACTGGCGCATATTATAATGGCGTGCAGATACCACTAAGCCAGCAGTTCACTGCTTCTGCGCCATCTACCATTCAGGTCCAGCTGCCCGTATATCCAATAACCATAGTTGTGCATGATGCATTTGGAAGCCCAATAAGCACAAACGTGACGCTGCAGTTCTCCAACTACAGCATAGAAACGCTAACAACGAACAGCAGCGGCGTCGCAACAATTGAGAATGTGCCATACGGCTATTCAAAGGGCTATGCAAAGTACCTAGGCATAGAATACCCTATTGAGACATCGGCCGGTGCTACATCTGCAACAATAACAGTATTCTCAGCGTACAACATAGGAGAGATACTCGCTGTGATAATCATAATAGCAATAGCATACTTTGCCTCAAAGAGACACTTCAGGAGCAGCGGTATAAAGCCTCAATAGCAGCGCAAACTATTTAGCACTATCATTCGATAGAGGTCTGATTCAATGCCCAAGTCGCCAATGTTGAGCAAGGATGAAGTTGAGAAGC
>JAVZDR010000006.1:0-21298 GCA_038873795.1 Candidatus Micrarchaeaceae archaeon
TACATTCCGGCAAAACAGACTGTAGTTGTCTCTCGGCCATCCTGCTGAATCTATGGTCTACGAAAATCAAGTATGTTTTTTCTTCTTTATGTTCAACCACTTTATCACTTGCAATTACTGCATTCATGAGAAATTACACAGCACGCGCCTATAAAACTTGCGCAGTCCATTCTCTAAGCCAGAAAATTAGCAGTTCATAAGGCTCATCGGCCATTTTGCCCGCAGCCTCATCTTCCAACAGATTTTTAGATTTTTAAGTGTTACTAGTTTCCATGGAGCTGCTTGAGAAAGTGGTTGTTTACGCAGTTGTTACCGCAGTAATCATTGTAGGAATATACTTTGCAGCTCTGCGGCTCGGCATAGGCGCACAGGTGAGCGAGTCGCAGGCCAAAGCCCTTGTGCTTTCTGATCTTGTCAACACGTATCCCGGCGCAGCGATAAACATAACAAACGTCACGCCTTCGCAGTTCTCCGGAAGCTGGCACATAGTCGCTTCGATAGTGATCAACGCCACAAAGCCATGCCCCTCATTCTTCATCTATTCCTTCGACTACCCAAAGTACGGCTTCATCTACAGGGTTGAGAACAACTACACAAGCAATTGCATAGTCTATGGCCTTCTTCAGAACAAGAGCTACATACTCGCTTCCTATCCTGTGGCCATAGCTAGGTCCTATAGCATGCACATACCGAGCGTAGACAATTTCGTTGGCAGATTCGGATTCAACAACACGGTCGTGCATGCAACCTATTATCCTAAGCTCAGCCTCTTCGGCATAAACTACACAAGGATCTGGCTTGTCAACTATTCTTCCCCAAAAGCCAACTATTCAGAATATGTCCTGATATCGCAGCAGGGAGGCAACCTTGTCGCAAATTACACTATTTCACATTGATTCTTTTCTTCATTTTCAGTATTTCATGGCCCTCCCTGAAGAGACCCGTTTCACCGCTCTCTACAAAGCCTCGGTTCTTGAAGAAGCTTATCGCGGCCGAGTTACGCTTGTCTATCTCTGCAACCATAGTGCTTATGCCTATCGCTGCCGCAGCTTCCTCCCCTGCATTGAGCAGGTTAGACCCTATGTGCATGCGCCTGTAATCCCTGCTTATTATTATGCCAACCTTGCCCTCGCTCCCATCTTTTATCACTTCGCATTCCCCAATAGCTCTGCCTCCATCAACGGCAACAAGCGCCACTGCGCTGCCCTCAACAATCATTGCAATCTTCTTGTTGAACATATAATTCAACTCATCCTCTCCCGGCTCATGCTCGAACCACGTGAAGTAGTCTGATTCTTCGTATATGCTCCTTACGAGCCCGATTAGGCTCTTTATGTCCTCGTATTTTATACTCCTTATGTCCATCATATCATCTAAAATTGTATTTGCATGAAAGATTGAATAGTGGCATATACACGCTTACAATAATTTGTAAGGAACATTCTTAAATGCTTATTCAAAATGCATAATATTGTGGGGATATGGATGGCCAAAACAAAAAGGGTCAGTGCTTCTCCTTTTTCTAGATACACGCTCAGGTGGGCACCTGGCGGCAAACTCACGACTGCGCAGTATGCGCTCTTCGCAATACAGATGGCTGTTGTTATACTGCTCTCTTGGCTCGGCACAGTAGCAACGCCGGTGGTTGGTCCTGGTATAGGCTTCCTCTATTGGGCATATCCTTTCTTCGTGGTCTTCACTCTATGGTGGGGCATCTGGGGCATAATAGGCGCGTGGCTAGGCTGCGTCGTCGGCTCAGGTCTTCTGACAGGCTTGCCTATAATACCATCGCTCGCCTTCAGCCTTGGCGACTTCCTACCCGCATTGCTTATCTTCCTTCTCTATAGGGGTTACCTTGCAAAGCATAATGTCGACCCTCTGGGCAGGGACATACTGAGCAATAAGGTTGCTGCTGCGTGGTTCATCTTCTGGGTAGTGGGCATAACCAACATAATCGGCGGCATGTGGGGCGTCTGGGTATTGGTCCAGCTCAACTTCGTTCCAGCAAATGCGTACTGGCTTGGTGCTGGTTTGTGGATACTCGGCGATGCGATAGTACTGATAATAGCGCCGTTCCTTTCAAAATACCTAACGCCAATAGTTGAAAGGTATGGTCTAGTGAACCAAGGCTGGTTCTCTTGAACAATGCGACTCGCGGTGCTGGCAGAGCTGGTAAGAAGTATGTCAAGACTATAATGTTCTCTGCTCGCGCCAATTCTTTATTCGTCAAGGTGCATCCATTTGCCAAGATTGCGCTGCTCCTAATAGTCTCTACTGCCGTTGTAATATCAATGACCAAGGCCAAGCCAGACGTGCTATTCAACATGATTGTCGTTGTGCTTGCGCTCGCCTTCATGGTTGAATCTGGAACAATCAAGTATCTCGTGAAGAGCTACATTGCTGCCATATTCATAGCACTGTTCATGCTTGGCATATGGTGGCTTGCCTTCAACCAGATTGGTGGCAATGCCATAGCCACATTCAACCTCTTCGGCGCTGTAATAAAGATAACAACAGAATCTCTCTACATAGCAATTGGCAGGGTGACTGGCTATGCAGCCATGGCCTTCCTCACAATACTTACGGTAATGACGACAAGGGATGCTGACATAATCTCCGCGCTGCGCAAGCTAAAGATGCCGTTCAAAGCGGTGTTCTTCGCGTCTCTTGTCTCGCGCAACATCAACATAATGGCTGAAGACTTGAGCTCCATAAGGCAGGCGCAGTTCGTGAGAGGCTCTTCGATAAACAGCAGGAATCCAATTAAGCGCATAAGGGAATTCATAATGCTTTCCGTGCCCCTCACAGCCACAATGATAAAGAGGTCGGTAGACGTGGGCAATGCGCTCGAAGCGAGGGGCTTCTCCAAAGCAAGCACTTTCACCGGCTATCTCGACGAGCGCGGCTTTGGCGCAGTTGATTTTTCCATCATTGCATTCTCCATAGCCATGCTTGCGCTGTCAATCACCACAAACCTAACCATAATTGCTTTCTAGGGTGTTTATCTGGAAAAGGCAGTCGAAATAAGAAAACTCTATTGGAGATATCCAAACTTTACTGGCATAGTCTCCGATTATGCGCTAAAGGGCATAAACCTCGAGATATACAAAGGCGAATTCTTCGGCATCACTGGCGCCAGCGGGGCCGGCAAGTCGACACTCTGCTACACTATGCTCGGCCTCATACCGCACCAGATAAAGCTGCCTTTCAACAGCATCGGCATGCATTTCAGGGGAAGCGTTAAAGTATTTGGAGAAATAGTAAGCGCTTTAGCAAAGGGCAAGGGGAGAGAGGTAATAATCGGGAAAGGCGTTATGGTCCCTGATGTTGGACTAGTTATGCAGGATCCTGAGAGCCAGTTCCTGAGCATGAGCGTGCTTCACGAGCTTTCCCTGGGACTGCAGATGCAGGGCCTTGGAAAGGACGAAATAGAGCGCAGGGTAAGGGAAGCCCTCAGCATAGTCGGTCTTGAAGAGATGGCTGACGCTGCAAGCCTCATACATCCCTCAGAGCTCTCTGGCGGCCAGAAGCAGCGCCTCATAATAGCGAGCTTCATAGCGATGCGGCCCCGCCTCCTCATACTTGACGAGCCTACCTCAGATTTAGATCCTGCAGGCAAGATTGAAGTCATAGAAGCGATAGAGCGGCTTCGCGCCAAAACAAAGATGACGATAGTGCTTGTGGAGCATAATCCGGAAATCATGCTGAAATTCGCGGACAGAATGGCAGTGATGCACAATGGTTCGATAGTCAAGATAGGCAGACCAAAAGAGATTTACAGCGACATAGAATTTGGGAGGATGTACAACATATACATGCCTGAGCACGCAGAGCTCTCAAATTATGTAAACGAGGACATGTCACTCAAAAAAGTTCCAGCAAAGGGCTTCAGGATAAAGAGGGAGGCGGTATCAGGTTCAAAGGAGAGCGTTATAGACATAAAGGGGATGAGCTTCAGGTATGAGGATGGGACACAGGCCCTTAGCGGGATAAACCTCAGGATAAACAAGGGCGAGTTTGTTGCCATAGTTGGGCAGAACGGCAGCGGGAAGAGTACGCTCTGCAAGGTCATCTCCGGGATAAACAGAAGATTCGAGGGCAGCGTAAATGTGATGGGCTTCGATGCAAGGGACAAAAGATATTTATCAAAAGTGCCGTTGTATGTCGGCTATGTCTTCCAAAATCCCGATCACCAGATATTTGCAAGGAGCGTCATCGACGAGGTCGAATTTGGGCTCAAGAACCTAAAAGTCGAGAAGAGCGAAGCAAGGGAGAGGGCAACAAAAATATTGAAGAGGTTCAATCTCTACGACAAAATGGATGAGGATCCACTCTTTCTCGGGAGGGGCCAGAAGAGAAGGCTGGCTGTAGCGAGTACACTTGTGATGGACCCGAAGGTTCTCATTGTTGACGAGCCCACTACGGGCCAAGATTACAGGATGACAAGGGAGATAATGGAGATACTTGCTGAGCAGAATTCCAAGGGCAGGACTATAATCGTGATAACGCACGACATGCGCATAGTAGCAGAGTACTGCAGGCGCGTGGTAGTGATGAGCGGCGGCACCATAATATTTGATGGAACCCCCGAAAGCCTCTTCATGAAAGAGGATGTGATGCGGAAGGCCGCCCTGACCGAGCCAGAGTCTGTAAGGCTTTCCAAGAAACTGATGCGCGAGGGCATCATCAAAGATCCCTTGATAAGTGCAAGGGAGTGGCTCGAGTTCTTCGAGTTTGAGAAGAGGAAGACAAAATTTGAAATGTTTAGGTATCCAGAGATGCTGGATGCGGCAAAGGCGATTGCAAAAATGTTCGCCAGCAGGTATGGCAAGCCCGATGGGGTATTATACATAGAGAGAGGCGGGATGATTCCTGCTGCGCTCGTAGCAAGAGAGCTCGGCGTAGGCAGACTTCTCCACGTCAGCGCTGGCTATTACACAGATGCGGGCGTGCCTTCAAAAAGCGTCAAGATATGGAGTATAGATGGCAAAATAAGTAGCATAAAGAAAGGCCGAATCCTCCTCATAGATGACATAGCCGATACGGGAAAAACGCTCACGGATGTTTATAAATCAATAAAGAAGCTGACAAAAGCCGAGATAGTGACGGCAACGTTTCTCTACAAGTCCAAGTCAATAATAAAGCCAGAATTTTACTATGCTGAAAAAGACAATAGCACATGGATAATCTTTGATTATGAAGAGAATGAAACAATGCAGAGCTTCACCAAAAGCAAAAACAAAGTGGGCCTTGATTTCTTGAATGCAAGCTTCGGTCCAGAAGCAATAGCCGGTTCTAAAACAGAGTTTCAGCGAATCAAGGACGGGGTAAAGCTTGCTGCAGAGAGAATAAAGAATGCCGAAGGCGTTCCGGCAGCCATAGCCTACATAAAGCCTTCGGGAAACATCATGGCTAGGCTTGCGAGCGACTACCTCCAGGTAAAGGCTATGCTCGCAATCGATGCTGATGGAGATTTCAGCACCAAACTGGCAGAGCGCATATATAGAAGCGGCGGATACGTTCTCCTTGTCGATGATAATTCAGATGGCTCAGATGCAAGATTAAGGAAGGCCTTAACTAGGCTAGCGTCTGCAGGGCTTAAGGTAGTCTCTTGCACAAGTCTCAAAACAGATGACTCTTCTGCGAGGAATTACTTTCTGAGCTGAAATTTACTCCTACGCGAAGGTTGCCTGCACCAAAATATAATAATCTATTTGCGATAGAGATATTGTGCTGGGCGTATCCATGGGCATAATAGATGTTGAGAAGATTAAGTTTGAGTTCGGCGCAAACCTGGTCATAATAGACGGAATCTCGTTCAGCGTCGAAAAGCAGGAGTTTGTCACATTGGTTGGGCCTTCAGGCTGCGGAAAGAGCACGCTGCTCAGGATAATAGCTGGCCTAATCAAGCCAAACTCAGGCAGTGTCTATTTCATGGGAAGGAAAATAACAGAGCCAACAACTGGAATTTCATTTGTATTTCAAGACTTTGGGCTTCTGCCATGGCTCACTGCAATGGAGAACGTGAAGCTTGGGATGTCAATGCTTGGCATAAGCGAGTATGAAAAGGAAAAAAGAGCCGCAGAACTCCTTGAAAAATTCGGCCTCTCGAGTTTTGCAAATGCATACATCAATTCGCTGAGCGGCGGCATGAAGCAGCGCGTCGGTATAGCAAGGGCCCTCTCATCCGATCCAAAGGTGCTGCTCATGGATGAACCATTCAGCTCTATAGACGAACTCACAGCGGAATCTTTGAGGAGCGATGTGCTTAGCACGCTGAAGAACCCGGAGACCCCTGTCGATTCGGTGATAATGGTCAGCCACAATATAGAAGAAGCTGTGGAGCTTTCAGATAGGATCATCGTACTCTCTGACAAGCCATCTAAGGTAAAGGGCATAAAGAGCATAAGCCTACCTTACCCGAGGAACAAGCACGACAAGAGGTTCATGCAGAATGTTGACGAAATATATTCGATACTTACCGGCTAGGCTGCGCAGTCCATGTATCCCGCTCGCTGTTGTAGCGGACTATGCCAGCCCTCACGCCCCAGCTGAGCATTAGACTCTTGAATATCTCTTCATTTGTGATCTTATCAGCATGGAAGCTTATCCCCTTCTTTCTGATCTTCTCGGTAAGCTCTGGTGTAGCCAGCTCATGCTCGCTCAACGCCGCTATGACGGTCCTGAACGGCTCTATCTCTCGCAGCCTGCTCCTTGCATTCTCTACGAATCTCTTAGCATCAAACTTGCGGCCCTCCTCCTTTACGCTTATCATGCCCCCCTTAACCTTTATTGTATCAAGGAGCTCGCATGCGTCGAGGAGAGGGAGAAGATTGTCTATGTTCTCATTTATCTCGTCAGCAAGCTGCGCGATGCTCATTGTGCCTCCATTCTCATTGAGAACCTTCAGCACGCCCCTGACCTGGCCTATCGAAGGCCCGACAGGAAACCGTTGCACCATCGAATAACCAATTTTATTGCATTATAAAGCTATTAAATTTTTCTGTCAGCCATACACTTTTGCCACATTGTTGTAAAGCCTCCTCCAAATGAACTTGTTCACAAGCAGTATCATAATTGTGAGGTTTGCAAGCGCGATGAGCATGAGCAACATATTGCCGCTGTCAAGGGAAAGGTCCAAAAGCTTGCCTATGCCCACGCTGACGCTGCTTATCACAGCACCATTGCCTATCGCTGTGCTTGTGAAATACTCTGCGACTATGCTTGCATTCCATTCTGCAGCTATGCCCGTGACAGCGCCTGTTATCAATCCTGGCATTATGGCCTTGAGGTATATATTCCTGAATGCATTCTTGCCCTTTACCTGGAATACCTCCTTTACCTCCATTATGCTCTGTGGCATTGTTCTGGTGCTTGCTATTATGCTGAATATCACGTACCATATCCCGCTCAGGACAAAGACGAAGAATGCTACAAGCTCTCCATGCAGAGGCTGCCTGCTCAGAAGTATAGCAACTGGCGGCAATAGGACAGTGGCAGGTATGGAAGCGAGTATCTGCATGCCAAGAAGATAGCTGCCCGGATGTTTTGAGAGGAATGCTATGTATATTGAGAGGGGCACTCCTATGAGCAGTATTATTGCAAAAGAGAGCCAAACCCTGGCTATGCTTGCAGCAAGGGCAAGCAGCACCTCCGACTCATACGAAAAGATCTTTGCGCCAAATATGTAGACAAGAAGCGCTATAATTGTCAAAACCGCAGCAGCCGCCGCTACTACGTATTTTGGCCTGCTTTTTTGCAATGAACTTGCCTCAGCATATTCTCTCGCCTTGGCCATGTGCGCCCGCCTCCTGAAGAGCCTGATGCGGGAACTAATATGGATTCTTGGCACGTTCATAATGAAGAATCTGCGATGGTGCTCCCTCAATCTATACTGCTCCTTGGTTTTAGCAAAGCCCCCTTTCACATATACATTAACCTTCCTCTCTAATGGTGCGAAAAAAAGGAATCTTGTAAGGATGACAAACGCAATGAATACGCCAAGTGCAATAGCATATCCAACGAAGTTTCCGCTAAGCGCGAGGTTGGTTATCGCAACCCCTATGCCATACTTAACAGCGTAAGTGGCTCTACCTGTTGAAAATATTTCGCTTGTCACGAGGTAGAAGAGGCCTATGGACCATGAGAGTACAGATTGCTCGATAACTCGAGGCATTGCCGCGGGTATGAATATCTTCCTAAGCTTCTCAATCACACCCATATGATATAGCATTGCAAGCTCCATAAATTCTTTTGGCAAGGTCTTTATCGATTCATAGACGCCGAATGCTATATTCCATACCATGCTTGTTATTATCAGGAAAATCACTGCCACGTTGATTCCTATGAATCCGGGAAGCAATGCAACAAATACATATATGACGAAAGGGAAGAATGCAAGTATTGGTAGCGTTTGGAATATGTCAAGCACAGGTATTATAACCCGCTCTGCCTTCCTGTTTAGTGCTGCATATATGCCGACGCCAAGGCTTATAAGTATTGAAAAGAAGAGGGCTATGAACATCCTCACCCATGAGAAGGTCGTGTCTACAAGCAGATTCGCAAGCAGGCTATAGGCAAGCATGGTCAGCACCACATCTCAGGATAATTCATAAAACGCTGCCAAATTATAAAAGGTTGTGTGATGGACTTTAGCGGCTATTTTTTTAAGCTTATATGCAAATAGATATCCATGGCAATTTCAAAGAGGCTTGCACTTCAGATACTCAAGGAGATGGGCGCCAAGCGCGTCAGCGAATCCGCAGCATCCGAATTCTCAGACAGGCTAAACAAGCTCGCATACAGGATTGCGGGCAAGGCCGTCAAGCTTGCCGCCCACGCAAAGAGAAAGACTGTTAAAAAATCTGATATAGACCTCGCGGAATGATCAGACGCTTTTGTTTGCTATGGTGTTTGCAACGGTTGCATTTATGGTTGTGCTGGGCGAGGTTGTGGGCGCTGTGGGCATTACCGTCGTTATTCCGGTTATCTGAGCAAACCTGCCGTTAGCGAACCATGTGTATATGTCGTAGAGAAACGCTGTCGAATACGAAACCGAAAACGATCCATACTTGAGGAAGTAATAGGCTGTAGAAGCTATTACCAATAATATTATTACAACGAAGATGGCACTCACAAGGAGGCGCAGAAACTTGTAGCCTATGAAGAGCAGTAGTATTATCAGAGCCAAGCCGACTATGCCCCTATATATCGGCGGAACCGGAGTCGTCTGCCCCAGAGCCGTCGAATTTATCGCAAGCGTGGAATTTATCGAGTTGGTGCCAAGCACTGGGAGCAGCATCATCATCAGGTAAATCATGCAATCATATTGGCAAAAACAATATAAAAGCCTTGCTGCATTCTCGCGTTCGCCTCCCATCCGGTCATCTCTGCTTCTGCCTCTCTAGCCTCTTCTTCACATGCTTCAGGGCTGCAAACATGTCCCTGTCGATTTCCTCAAGTCGCATGGCTATATATTTAGACTGGTTCAGTATGCTTGGTATGACAACATACTCCAGCGCATTGACCCTCCGCTTTGTCTTATCGATCTCCATGACCAGCCTTTTCAGCCCCTGCTCCCTTTGTGCAACATCGATCATCACATTTGCTGCATTTGAGAAGTCACTGCTTATGTCGTCAGCTGCAACATTCGTCGATATGATGTTGTAGTCAACCGCAGCCTGCTCTCCAGCCCTGCTTATCTCAGGCACCTTCACACCCATTATGTTCTTAACAGTTATTTTTATTGGCGCAGCCTCTTCCACGTGCATTGCGACCTCCTCAAGCTCAAAGTTGCCTATGTATGCTGAGGCTATTGCGACACCTCTGTATGCCCTTTCCATTATTGCGTTAAGGTAATTTATGTCGCTCTTAGACATCTTGAGCATCTTGAGAAACTCTATCACAAGGACCTCCCTCTTCCTCTTCAATATGCTGTGGCCTTTCCTGGCCATTGCCACCCTCCTTCTGAGGTTTATGAGGTTCATCCTTGTAGGGTTTAGATTCTGCAATGCATCACTTCTTTCTGTAATACTTTGATATGTATTCTTCCTTTATCCTTGTGAGCTCTGATTCTGGCAGCATGGAGAGCAGGTTCCAGCCTATGCCAAGGGTATCCTCTATGCTTCTATCTTCGTAGGGCCCCTGCCCTATGAACTTGCTTTCAAAAGCCTCACCGAACTTTAGGTACATCTTGTCGCTCTCGCTCAGCGCCTCTGCCCCAACAATTGAGCTCAGGTTCCTCGCATCTTGGGCCTTCGCATATGCGCCGTAGAGCTGGTCCGCCACTCCCCTGTGGTCCTCCCTGGTCTTTCCAGCGCCTATCCCATTGCTCATTAGCCTCGACAAGGATCCCAATGGGTTTATTGGCGGATAAATGCCCCTGTTGCTCAGCTCCCTTGCAAGGAAGATCTGGCCCTCTGTTATATAGCCTGTAAGGTCGGGTATTGGATGCGTAACGTCGTCGCTCGGCATTGATACAACATTGAGCTGGGTTATGCTGCCCTTCTTACCCTTGACTATGCCTGCCCTCTCATATATGCTTGCAAGGTCTGTATACATGTAGCCAGGGTAGCCCCTTCTTCCGGGCACCTCCTCCCTGGCGCTAGAGAGCTCCCTCAGCGCCTCGCAGTAGTTTGTCATGTCGTCGAGCATAACAAGCACATGCATCTCTTTCTCATAGGCGAGATACTCGGCTGTCGTGAGCGCGAGCCTTGGCGTCAGTATCCTCTCTATGCTTGGGTCGTCTGCGAGGTTTATGAAAGCCACGCTTCTTGAAAGGGCGCCGGTCTTCCTAAACTCATTTATGAAGTACATTGCATCGTCATATGTTATGCCTATCCCAGCAAACACAACCGCGAACTTTTCCTGGGTGCTCTTGACCTTTGCCTGCCTTGCTATCTGCGCTGCAAGTTGGTTGTGCGGCAGCCCTGACCCTGAGAAGATCGGCAGCTTCTGGCCCCTAACAAGGGTCATTAGCCCATCTATTCCAGATACTCCAGTCTCTATGAAATCTGAAGGCATGGCCCTTGCAGCCGGATTTATCGGTGCACCATTTATATCGCGCTTTTCTTTGTATGGCACCTCGCCTCCAGAATCCCTCGGCCTGCCCTGGCCGTCGAATATTCTGCCAAGCATCTCTTCTGATACACCAACGCTGAAAGTCTCGCCGAGGAAGCTCACAGAGGCCTTCTCAATGTCTATGCCGGTTGTAGGCCCGAAGACCTGCACAACAGCATTTTTGTCGCTGGTATCGAGCACCTGGCCCAGCCTGGTTTCGCCGTTCTGCAGCTTTATCCTTACTATCTCGCCGTAGGCTGCGCTGCTAACCTTCCCCACGACTATCAAAGGCCCTGCAATGCTTTCTATGGTCCTATAATCTATATCAAATCTCATGCTTACACCCTTGCGGCACCCTCGCTCTCCTCAGCCTGCTCTTGCTTCCTGAGCCGCGCGAATTCCTCGTCTATCTTCTCATTTATTTTTGCTATCGATTTCTCAGCATCAGCTTCCTTTATGCCTTTCATCCTTGCTATATCGCCCCTGACCATCATCTTTGATACAGCGTCTGCCGAAACCCCCGCGCCCACCGCATCAATAGCGCCCTTAGCAAAGTGCAGTATAGTTGAGAGCATCAGGTGCTGCTTCTTTAGGCTTGTGTATGTATCTATATCGTCATATGCACTCTGCCTCAAATAATCCTCTCGGAGCATCCTGCCTATTTCGAGTATGACTCTCTCCGAGTCTGGAAGTGCGTCTGCCCCGACAAGCTGCACCACATCCTTGAGTTCGCTTTCCCTCTGCAGTATCTTCATTGCCTCCTTTCTCTCTGTGGCAAACCTTTCTCCGACGTTCTTGGCATACCATTGCTCCAGCGCATCAAGGTAAAGCGAGTAGCTGGTGAGCCAGTTTATTGCCGGGAAATGCCTCGATCCGGCAAGCGCAGCATCGAGCGACCAGAATGTCTTCACGACCCTTAGGGTGCCCTGCGAGACAGGCTCAGAAAGGTCGCCGCCAGGAGGCGATACCGCACCTATCACGCTTACTGAGCCTATCTTACCGCTCAGCGCAACGACCTTGCCCGCACGCTCGTAGAATTCTGCAAGCCTCTTCGGCAGGTATGCAGGATAGCCCTCCTCGCCAGGCATCTCCTCCAGCCTTGCCGATATTTCCCTCATCGCCTCCGCCCATCTCGATGTGGAATCAGCCATGAGCGCAACGCTGTAGCCCATGTCCCTGAAGTATTCAGCTATGGTTATGCTTGTATAGATGCTAGCCTCTCTTGCAGCTACCGGCATATTGCTCGTGTTTGCAATGAGCACAGTCCTTTCCATGAGCGGCTTGCCGCTCTTTGGATCTTTGAGCTCGGGGAATTCTGTCAGCACCTCTGTCATCTCATTGCCCCGCTCGCCCGCGCCGCAGTAGACTATAACATCTGCATCAGACCATTTTGCCAGCTGATGCTGGATTACTGTCTTTCCTGATCCGAAGGGCCCAGGTACCGCAGCTGTGCCTCCCTTTGCTACAGGGAAGAATGTGTCGATGACGCGCTGGCCTGTTATGAGAGGCTCCTCAAAGCCTATCTTCTCCTTATATGGTGAAGCATTCCTCACAGAGCGAGTCTGCGACATTGTAACCAATGCAATGCCCTTTCCTGTATCAACTTTTGCAACCCAGTCTTTGACAGTAAACTTGCCACTCCTTATCTGCTTCAGCTTGCCCTCAATCCCTGCAGGAACCATAATGTAATGTTTTATCAAATCCGTCTCTTGCACATAGCCTATTATCATGCCCTGCTTTATCTGATGCCCCTCCTTCATGGATTTATCTGCAACGAAGTCCCACTTCTTTGATCTGCTTATCGGCTCTGCGACTATGCCCTTCCCTATGAAAGTGCCGCTCTTGCTCCTTATTGTCTCAAGGGGCCTCTGCGTTCCGTCATATATGTTGCCAAGCAGGCCCGGCCCGAGTTCTACAGAGAGAGGCATGCCTGTTGATTCAACAGGCTCGCGAGGCCTAAGGCCATTCGTATCCTCATATACCTGTATGATGGCCATGCTGCCCCTGAGCTGTATTATCTCTCCAATGAGCTTCTGCTTGCCTACCTTGACGACATCATACATCTTGCTTCCAAGCATTTCCTCAGCAATGACCAGAGGTCCTGAAATTCTTTCTATATAGCCCAATTGACCACCTAAACATTCTTCGTAATGTCTATGCCTATTGCTTTTATTATAAGCCTCTTAAGTGTCTCGCTCTCGACGCCCTTCTCGCCATATTCCGGTATCTCTATTATAAGGGGCAGGAGGCTGTTTGTTATAGCGTTCTGCAGTTTTCTGTCTTTTATCTGCCTCACGAGCCCGCTTGTTATCGCTATGAGCCCTATGTCCTGCCTCTGCAGCAGCTCCCTGAGAAGCCTCTCAGCCTCTTCACCCCTCTCCACCTCGAATGCCTCTGTTATGCCAGCAAGCTTGAAGCCGAGCACTGGGAGCTCGCTGCCTATCACCGCTATCTTGTAGCTCTTTACAGATTCCATGTTATCAGTTCGCTTATCTCCTCCTTGCTTAGGCCATAGAGCATGCCCTTTGCGAGTATCCTTATAGTAAAGACCTCTATTTCCTTTAGGTACATATATGCAAGTATTGTGGTAAAGGAGAGCACGCTGTGCCTGAGCAGCTTTATGCTTGAGTTGAAGATACTGTTCCTCATGCCAACTTCAAATGTGAGCATGCGCTTTGCATCGTCCTTCTTGTAAACCTCTATTGCGTGCTTCAGGTCGAAGCCCCTGAGCTGCGCCGCCATTTCCTCAATCTCTTTAGATGATTCGTAAATCCTCTCGAGCTCTGCGCCCTTGATATCGCCCCCCTCAATAAGCAGCGGCCTTACAGCGGAGAAGCCAAGCTGCCTCCTCTTCGCCCTTATCATTGTAAGAGCATTCCTCATGTCTATGTCCATCTTTGCTATCCTTGCCGCTTCAGCGCCTATGTCCTTCATTGGTATGATCACGCGCCCTAGCTGGGTGTAGTAGACTTTGTCAAGCTCCGCTATTGCATCAAGCGTATTCCTGCTCTTCCTATAGGCATCGAGGCTCTGCTGTATTGCCTTTGCGTATGGTGAATTTGGGAGAAGCCTTGAGAGCATTCCCTCTACAGTTTCCTCCCTGAGCACATCCTTGATCACAGTCGCGTTGTACATGCCATAATCCACAATGTATGCTGCTATCTTCTCGAAGCCGAGGGATTTGCCCTTTGCCTCTATGGCTATGCGCACGTTGTATAAATCCCACTTGCCGATTATTGCCCTCGTTATGCTC
Source organism: Candidatus Micrarchaeaceae archaeon (assembly GCA_038873795.1). Taxonomy (GTDB): domain Archaea; phylum Micrarchaeota; class Micrarchaeia; order Micrarchaeales; family CABMGC01; genus JAVZDR01. The sequence goes on from JAVZDR010000006.1 coordinate 14,312, forward strand.
CTGTACTCTGTCGGGGTAGCCGCCACAAGCTTGCTCAGGCTTATGGCCAGACTCTTGCTCAGGACAAAGTCGAGGAATTCCGGTTGTGTGTTTACGCCGCCGAACTCAATCATCTGCTCCCTGTAGCTAGTGCCGAATAGCGTAGAGACAATGCTCCCAACGTCCTTGGCATTGATTATTGACTGCATGGTCTCCCTGCTGATGAGCCTGGATTCCATTGCCTTTACTCTTGCGGTGGAGTAGCCGAAGACCGAGGCTGCGCTGTATCCGGATAGCACCATCAAATTACCTCTTCACATTTTTTACCGCATTGCGCTTCGCCTTTGCTGTGCTGCGCTTCCTCGGGTGTGCGCCATGCATCACTGCACGCTCAGGCAAGGCCTCGGAGACTGCGCCAAAAATGCTGCTGGCATATCTCTCAACCATGCTCTCTGGTGTGGCTCTCAGTGTGAGCCTGCCATCTGCGCTTCTTATGGTAAAGCCCTCTATATCACTTATCACCACATTCATGCCACTGGCCTTTGCTGCCTCAGCATACCTTTTGCCGACCTCTATTCTCGCGCCCTCAAGCTCTGTGACCTTTGCGAAGCTCTTCACAGCCGCTTGGATTATCTCGCCCATATGAGATTCGAGCTCTCTTGCGACCCTCCTTTTTATCAGCTCAGCCTCTCTCTCGATAGCCGCGCTCCGCGCCTTTGCTATTCTGCCCTTTGCCTCGTACTCAGCATTTGCTTCGCCAGATGCTCTTATGCTTGCAGCCTCTGAATCCGCAGCTTTCTTAGCGTCTTCAAGCATCTGCCTGGCCTTGGATTTAGCCTCCTCTAAGAGCCGCTCGGCCTCAGCCTCAGCCTGCCTCTTGAGAGTTGCAGCTTCTTCTGCCGCTTTCTGCTCTATCTCTTTCTCTATAGCTTCTAGGGCCATGCAAACCCCTTATATTATCCCGGCGTATAGCATGACCAATATGGCTATGACGAAGCCGAAGATGAGGAGAGTTTCTGGCAGCACCAGGAAAAGCAGCACAATGCCCATCTGGTCTGGTTTCTCAGCTATCAAGCCAAGCCCAGCGCTGCCTATTCCGGACTGCGCCATTCCTGTGCCTATTGCTCCTCCAGCTATTGCTATCCCTGCGCCGATTGCCGCTATCGCGGCTTCAGTTGTTATTGCCATAAAACCATCTATTCCTCTTTAGTATAAAACCTCTTATAAGAGAAGGGCCTAAACTTAATGCCGCCGCCCATGTAGAACTTTGAGAAGAACTCCACAAAATTCAGCCTTATGCCTTGCACTATGCCCTCGAATATTGCGAGTATCATATTCAGGAAGTGAAGCATTATAAATACAATCAGCAGCGCAAAGAAGACGAGTATGCCATGGGCAAATGTCGGCGTGAAGGCCATATCTATAAGCATTGCTATTATTACGCTCCCCAAGCCGAAGCCCATCAGCCTCGCATAGCTCAGAGGGTGGGTTATGAGGTTTGTAAGCTCGCTCGCCTCTATGCCGCTCAATGCGCCGGTTGCGCCAAGGGCTATCACAGCTATTATTGCAGTGGGCACAGCCAATGATGCGCTGAGCAGGCCGAAGAAGCCGCTTGCAACCGCGACTGTGCCGAAGGCTATTGTTGCTATGCCAGTGAGCTTGCTTACAGCGAGCTTTTTCTTGTTGTGGTTATAGTCGTTTACGAAGCCGAAGAAGAGGCCGAGGCAGACCTGGACTATGCCAAAGAGTATGCTTATGCCTATTATGACTGTAGCGTCCTTAAGCCAGCTGAAGCCAGCGAAATTGATAAAGTACTGGTTGAGCTGGAAGCCGAAGTATTGGTTTGAAAGGAAGCCAAAGACTATGGCAGAGAGAGAAGTTAGCTGCCAGATCTTCGCTGCGTTGTGCACAAGGCCTTCTGGATTTGTTATCTTTGCTATCCATGTCACAAAAAGCAGAGATGCAAGCCCGTAGCCGACATCGCTGACCATTAGGCCGTAGAAAATGGGGAAGAAAATTATGAAGACCCATGTTGGGTCTATCTCATCGCTTCTTGGGACTGAGTAGAATTCCATCATATAATCGAATGGCTTGAGAAAGCCAGGCCTAGACATGAGCGTAGGTGCCAATTCGTCTGCCTTTACCTCTTCTATATAATACCTGCCCTTTGCAGCTCTTTTTATGCCCTCTTCAAGGCTAGCCATACTCCTCTTAGGAAGCCAGCCCTCTACAACAAACGTGCTCTCTGTCCTCTTGAATGAGCTGCTTATGCCAGCCCTTGCAGCCTCTATCTCAAGCATTTCCTTTATGCTTGCAAGCTCGTTGTAATGCCTTATGCTTATCCCGGCAATTTCGTCGTTGATCCTCTTGAGCCGCACCGAATATTCCTTTTCGAGCCGCTCTACATTCTTGAGCACAGTCTCTGGCTTAGCGTCCAAGTACTTTGCGCCCAAATCTATCTCCCTGAGCTTGGCCTCCTTTATTGCCTCTTCTATGCTTGAGGATTTTTCATAAGCCACTAGCATGCCGATGTTTTTCTTGCCTGAGCCAATTATCACCTCAGCCCTTATCTTGGATTTTGAAATAAGATCTGCAGCCTTCTCCGCTTCCTTCCTCTCAGCCTCGAAAGCCCTGAATGAAAGTACACCGCTCCTTAATGCGCCGAAATCTATGCCAGTGCCTTCAAAGAGCCTCGCCACATGCGCTGCATTCCTAAGCGCCGCAATCTCGTCACCGAGCTCCCTTCTGGTGTCATTGAGTTTGTATATCCTATCAATGATGTCATATCCCCTGAGCCTTGCCAAAAGTGCGGCAACCTCCTCATGGGCTTCGAGGTGTGCAGGCCTCTTCCATGCTTCGCTCCTCTTTTTCTTCCTCTCTATAATCTGCAGCGCACCTCCAACCTTTATAAGCATCTCAGAGATCTCGTTCAGCGATTCTGCAGGCGCATCATCCATGACCTGCAAGCCCCCTTTCCTTATCTCAAGCACGCCAAGCCTATGCAACTCCTTTATGATGGCCTGCTTGTCGCTCTGCAAGCCTATGATTCTCACTTTCTGCATCCGCTCCGTGCGTAACATCTATGCACCTAGGATGAGCCTCACAATCTCCTTTACTATCTTCTTCCTCTTTGCTTCGCTGAGCTTTAACCTGCCGAGCCTTTCTGCCACATCATCAGCCTCAGCAATCTTCCTGTTCTTCAGTTCAGCCACAGACTTTTCAGCACTTTCAAGCACCTCATTCCTGATTGCTTTAGCCTTAGCTTCCGCCTCTGCAATTATTGCTGCAGCCTGCTCGTTGGCCTTTGCAATCCTCTCCCTCTTTTCACTCTCGGCCTTTTCTATCAGTTCTTTTGCCCTCTTTTCTGCGCTCTGGACTTTGTTTATTGCGTCGGCGCCCTGCATCCAATCACAATTAGCTACATTATAAACTTATAAAGCGCAACAATTTTAATAGTTAGCCACTTTTTCCAAAATTCCATTGTGCCAGCGGAAGGGAAAAGCAAAATGCATAACCCAAATTGGCAAATATAGATTGTGATAACCTGGCATGCAGAACTATTTCAGAAAAAGATATAAAGGGCAAGAGGCATAATATTTGCGTGGTGCGCGGGTGGCTTACCGTTTTTTAACGGAGGAAGCTCTCCCCATGCAGAGATTGCGAATGCCTAAGGCATAATTCGATACAGAAACGAACCGCTGCCGCACATTGCCATGACAATACGAGCGTGCGGGTGCGGATGAAACGCATCGATGCGCAATCGGTGAGCATGCAAGGCATATGCCGCTTAGTCGGATGCCACCTAAAACAGAAGGGAGGCTACGGCGCACCACATAATGCTATTTGCTTCCAAATACTGCAAACACGCACGCCAAACCATAAAAAAAGCTTTGCTGTTTTGCTGATATACCTCATGATTTGGCGGGGGCGAGATTTGGACACGCGACCTCTAGATTTCTTAGCAATCATAGCAAAATGCTCATCACTCATAATGCTTGGCATATGAGTCTAGCGCTCTAACCAGGCTAAGCTACCCCGCCAACTATTATAGAATTATCGGAAATATTATTATTGCTTTCTATGGTGCAAAGAGGCAATGCAGAGATGGTAAAGGCCCTTGTTGAGGAGGGCGATGCCGACGAAAAGGTTGCCAGGGCAATGCTGAAATTTGACAGGAAGGACTTCTTGCCAGAGAGCGAAAAGGAAAATGCGTATGTGGATGTGCCACTGCCAATAGGTGATGGCCAGACAACATCAGCACCAAGCATAATAGCATTTATGCTGAAGAGCCTTGAACTACGCAAAGGCATGAAGGTGCTGGAGGTCGGCACAGGCACTGGTTATCAGACCGCATTGCTCTCAGATCTTGTGGGGAATAGCGGTTCTGTAATAAGCATGGAAATATCAAGGGTCATTTTCATGTTTGCATCGCAGAACATAAAAGCCCACAAGATAAGCAATGTCAAGCTCGTAAATGCCAATGCACTAGTAGCATACAAGCAGTATGCGCCATACAACAGGATAATATTCTCAGCGGCAATGAAAAGGCTTGATGAGGATGTGGCAATGGCGCTTGTAGATGGTGGCATAATGGTAGCACCAATCGGCGATTTCTTCGGCCAATATCTGTACAAGATAACAAGATCTGGAAACAGCCTTGAAAAGGAGGCGTTGCTACCAGTGGCGTTCGTAAGCATACTGCCGTGAATTTTTATTGGAGTAGCGCTGATTTTCTGTAATATATTTATATTTTTTCTACACATAACCAATATATGGTTCCTTTTGCTAGCTTTGTAGAATCAATCTTTAGTTTTACTGCTCTGCAGATCAACCTCTACAATCCCCAGAATGTTGGCTTCTACTCGGCAATTGTTATAGCGTTGCTTCTTGGCTTCATCCATGGCATAACCCCGGACGAGCATACGTGGCCCATCACTTTCTCCTATGCTGTGGGAAGCTACAGCACAAAAGGAGGGGCAAAAGCCGGCTTGATATTCTCTGCAGGCTTTACAGTCCAGAGGACTGTGCTTTCAGAAATTGCATACTTTGCACTGGCCGGCATATTCATGACAGCTGCGGCATTCGGCATAACCTACATTGTTGTTGGCATTGCGATGTTTGTTGCAGGTATGTACATAAAGAATAAGAAAATCTACCCGCATTGGCATTGGCTTGAGGGTAAACTTGCATGCCTCATTGGTATACACAAAGCTGGGAGCAGGTGTTACAAGCTTGAAGAGGCACACAAGCTCAACCCCATAGACTCGACAGACGCGACAAAGGAACTCAAGGCTGTGCCATTGAGGCTTGCTTTCCTGCATGGCGTGATAGCCGGCTTCGGCTTCGGCGCTTTTGCGCTAATAATCTATACCGTGCTCTCGCCAGCAATGCCAAACGCATGGGTCGGCTGGATTCCTGGCTTTATGTTCGGCATCGGCACAATGGCGATGCAGATATTGTTGGGAGCGGGCTTCGGCAAATGGCTCTCAAGGGTGAAGAGGCTCACGCAGAAGGGCATAGCCTTCGTAGCAAGGACCATAAGCTCTGACGTGCTCTTCTATGGTGGAGTTGCGTTCATCTTTGCTGGCATTCTGATACTTGTATATCCGCAGATCCTTAATTATGGGATCTCCACAGGCATAAAGATACACAACCTTGACAATTTGGGATTTGGCTTTTTCATAGTGATATTTGTTGTTGTTGTGATCGCTCTCTTATCGTACTTCAGGGCAATGCGAATTGCTAGCGAGTCAAAGGCATTGTGCTGTGCAACAGGCGCATAAAATCATATGCACAATATTTGCGCAATGGCGTAGCTAACATAAAAGGATTTAAAACTTGCAATTTATACAATATTGTGATTTATTGAACTTTGGGGAATACGTCGAAAAATACAGGCAGCAGGTATACAAGACAATATGCAATTATGTACCAATCAAAGACCCAGTTGAGCACTACTCTATAATGCGCGACTACATAGACAGGCAGGGCAAATACAGAAGGCCTGGGCTTGTGATGCTTACGGGCCAGCTCTTCGGCGCACCGATAGATAAGCTCATACTTCCGGCAGCGGCCCAGCAGCTCTCCGAGGACTGGATACTTATGCAGGACGATATTGAAGATGATTCAGAGCTGAGGCGCGGGAAGCCCGCTGCCCAAAAACTTTATGGCTGGGTGCACGCCCTAAATGCATCAAATACAGGGCACATGGCTATGTGGCGAATACTCAAGGACTACATGCTCCAGGTTGGCCCTGAAATAGGCAACAGAATGTACGAGAAGTTTTATGACATGCTTACTTATACTGTTGAAGGCCAGCACATTGAAAACAACTTCATCCACTATACGAAAGATCTGAGCAAGGTCTCAGAGGATTTTTATTACAGAATTGCAGACAGCAAGACCTGCTATTACACTGTCTATGGACCTATGCAGATAGGAGCCATAGCCGCAGGTAAAGACGACAGCACTCTGGCAATGCTAAAGGAGATAGGTAAGCCTGCGGGAGTGGCATTCCAGATTGTCGACGACATACTCGACATGACTGCCGACGAGGCAAAGTTCGGCAAGAAAAGATACGGTGATCTCTACGAGGGCAAGGTCACACTCATAATACTGCATACATATGCAAGCGCAACCAAAGATGAGCAGGAAAGGATCAATGCCATATATGCAAAGAAGAGAAGCGAGAAGACAGCAGAGGAAATAAATTTCCTGGTTGACATGATAAACAAGTATGGTGGCATAGAGTATGCAAAAGAGCAGGCAAACAGGTGGGGCAAAAAAGCTGAAGAGACATTAGAAAAATACCGCGACAGCTTGCCGAATAATGAATACCTGCCTATAATGATCTCTGCTATAGAGGAGCTCTACATAAGGAATAAGTGACTGTGCGGCACTTTGCCGCTTGCAATATGGCCAATGCAATGCAAGGTTGCGATCGCCGGGATTTGAACCCGGGTCTTTGGCTTGGAAGGCCAGAGTCCTACCAGGCTAGACTACGATCGC
>JAVZDR010000007.1:0-20751 GCA_038873795.1 Candidatus Micrarchaeaceae archaeon
ATTCCTGGAAGGCGCAAAAGGGCATTTGAAAGACAATGGCAGAATAATATTGGTTTCTAGCTCTGCGGCAAACCTTAGGAAGCTAAAGGAGAAAATTGCGGAGATGGGCTATGCAGTACTCAAGGAGGAAAAGGAGCACTTCTTCTTCGAAGACATTGTTGTAATGCTGGCAGGGACTTGAGCATGCACTCAGCAGTATGGGCTACTTTGCCAGATAACACCCATCAGCCAAATAAAATGAGCAAAGGTGTTGCGAGCCTGTTCGTATAGGGTGTTGAAATAAAGCATTGCCAGGTGTTCGAATCTTGTTCTGCAGTTTCCATCTGAGCCAAATTATATAGAGCAAATAAGAGCTTATAGCCTCGAGAGGGATTTGGACCCTCGACCTCCTGTTTTCTTGTTCTTGATTAAACTTCTTCCCAAGAAGTTTACGAGACAGGCGCTCTACCACTGAGCTACCGAGGCATCTCCAAACGATATTAATAAATGCTTTTATTTTATTAAAGTATTGCTTCGAATGATTATTGCAATGGTGTGTTGATGTTTTTGGCGGATGCTGCCGATCACGAACCTACAGAAGAAAATGCACCGTCTCTTGGCGAAATTATTTCAGGGATAAAACCTGGGCAAAGCCAACAGCAGCAAACTGTACAACGGCCTCAGCCACAGCAGCCGCCACAGCCACCACAACAACTGCAGGCGAAAAAACAGCCAAAGGGGCGCAGGCGTGGGACTGCCATTCTGCTAACTTCTGTGATTGCTATACTAATCATAGCAGTCGCTGCGGTTGAACTCACTCACAAGCCGAGCGCCATTACTACTACAACAATAGCAACCACAACTGTGCCAGTAACCAAGCTCGTGCAGATCACAGGCTGCATGAACGTGACGAGCCCGGGCGCGTACTACCTGCAGCGCTCTATAAAGGTCAACATTGATCAGGGTGCATGCATAAACGTGATGAGCAGCAACGTAGAGCTCATAGGAAACGGCAACAGCATCAATGGCAGTGGTCCGTTTTCGGGGGTGCCGCCATTCACATATGGCATCATGGTAGGCAATGTGCACAACGTTACCATAAGCGGCTTCTCTATCTCACAATTCTCATATGGCATAGTGCTTCAGGGCTCTGAGGGAATTGTGGTGCGGGATAGCAATTTCAGCAAAAACACAATGTCTGGGATTTACCTGAATGGCTCGAGCAACAACCTTATACTTAACAGCTATGTGTATGCTTCTGCAAGCAAGCAAGGCGGCATAAACATAGTTTCGGGCAGAAACAACACAATAGAAAATGATACAATAGCAGGCAGCGCATATTATGGGCTCGTGCTCAACAGCACTGGAAACAAGCTTATTGGCGATAAGTTCGTAAACAATCCCACAGACATAATATGCAACGCAACAGCAGGGCTCAGAGATGCAAACACATTCAGCAACAGCTCATGCACAAGCAACTACTACTGCAACTTCGCAAAGTGCTCCCAAGTTAACGTGCCTCTCAATATAAGCGTAATACGCTTGCCGCCGAGCATAAATAGCTGTGGAGGGATCTATTCGCCAGGCATATATTCGCTGCAAAGGGACCTGAACGCAGCCGACTATCTCAACATGTCGAATCCAGCTTCTGCGGCAATACCATGCATAAGTCTGCTTGCACCCAACGTGAAGCTGGAGTGCAACGGCCATTCCATAGGGAACAGCGGATATGGGATCAGCATTGTGGGCCTGTACAACGACACAATAGATGGCTGCACTCTCAGCAACAGCACCTATGGCATTTACGTTGCCGGCAGTTTCTACACAAAGATACAGAATGATTCGCTCAATGGCAATCTCTATGGCCTGTTTGTAAACAACACAAACCAATTCATCGGTACAAACATAAGCGCAAAAGGAAACAGATATGGCATTTTCATAAACAACAACAGCGGCGCCTTCATCAATTCGTTCAGCGCCTCAGGCAACAAATACGGCGTTTACATGAACTCAGGAAATGGCAACTCGTTCAGCAATGGCTTTCTCGAGAACAACACAAAGGCTGACTTTTACTGCAGCGCAGCATCATACAATTCTACTACAAACCTCTTGCAGAGTACAAAATGCGGAGTTACGGACTGCAACTGGGCCAGCTGCACGCAACATGCCCTGCCTCCCATAAGCATTTACCCAATTAACAGCTGCGGCACAATAAGCCTACCTGGAAACTATTCTCTTCAATCCAACATTGTTGCGCATGGCACATGCATAAGCATAACCGCAAACAATGTAAATCTCAATTGCAACGGCAGGCTCATCACAGGCTATCTTACCGGTACAGGAATCAGCATAACGGGCAGCAACGACTCTGTTGAGAACTGCGCCATAACAAAATTTGACAAAGGTGTTACTATAAACAACGCAAGCTATGTGAGCTTGGAAAACATTAACATAAGCTATGTTGGCTTGGGGGTCCAGCTCTCCAATGGCTTGTATAACAAGCTCATCAACGTTGCGGTTAACAGCTTTTCCAGGGTTGGTGGCTTCGTCATACACAACACAAGTAGAAGTGTAATAACTTCCGATTCTGCATCTTATGGAACAAACTCGACTAATGGCTTCCTCATAGACAACTCTAGCAGCAACCTCATCTCTTATGACAGCGCCTCATCAAACATGGGCAACGGCTTCAGCTTTGTCAACTCCAACGCGAACAATGTATTCAACAACACAGCCTATTCAAACAAGCTATATGACTATGCGTGCAATGCCAACAGCTCAGGGCTTTATGCTGAGCTTAACGGAATCAATTTTGGGGGCACAAAAAGCGGCTGCAAGTGGCTTGTTGAGCTCACGCCGCTGACAATGCAGCCAAGCTGCTATGCAATAAGCTCGGGGAGCCAGATAACCCTCACCAACGACATGCTCTACCCATATGGCGCGATATGCTACAATATCTACAATACACATGGAAGCAGCGCTAATTTCACCACCATAAACTGCAACTATCACACAGTGCTTGCAACAAATGGTGGCACCTTCGTAAACATAGTCAATGCGTCAAACGTAAAGGTTGAAAACTGCTACATAAAGAACTTCACGCGCGGGGTTTCGAGTGAAGGGCCTTATACAAGCGTTTACAACAATGTCTTCGGAAGCACAGGCAGCGCAATAACGGTAAGCGGTGCAACCTATCCAAACATACAGAACAACCTTATAATGAACTCTTCATATGGCATAATACTTGAGAATGACTTATACGGCAAATTCTACAACAACTCAATCTTCAACACAAATGTCTCGTTTGAATATTCTGGCGGGGGCGCATCCACAATCAGCTCCATAAATGCGAAATACGGGGGCATAGGCATCTATATGATAAACTCCACGCTCAACATACTGCAGAACAACGTGCTAGAGAACATGAGCAGGTACGGCATAATTTGTACTAGCGGTGCCACAAATTCGAGCAGCCTAAATAAAGATTTCGGTGGCAACATATGCTCAAGCAACAAAGGCTGCCTTTGGATGACGACGTCACAGGCGTGCAAGGCAAGCAGCTGATGGCATGGGAAATGTAAGCAAGGAGCAGGTGCTTGAGAAGCTCAGGGAATGTGTAGACCCTGAGCTTGGCATAAATGTCGTAGACCTTGGCCTGATTTATGGAATAGACATAAAAGAAAACAATGACGTTAAGATTACCATGACAATGACGAGCCCTATGTGCCCTGTGACAAGCATAATACTTGCTGAGGTGCAGATGAGGCTTGAGGAAATAGAGGGAATAGGCAAGATAGATGTGGAGCTCGTATGGGAGCCGCTGTGGAACCCTGATATGATCAGTCCTGAAATAAAGGGGCAGCTCGGCGCAGGCCAGGCTGCTCAGTAGCCTTCAGAAAAACTCATCCTCAAAGAGTTTCGTTTCTATAGGAGCGCGCTCCTCGTCGCTCGCATGTACTATGTTCCTGCAGGCCCTGCGCTCCATGTTGCCCTGGTATATAGAATCATTGGCGAAGTCTCCGCGTATTGTGCCCTTCTCGGCCTTCGAAGGATCGGTATTGCCTATCAGTGCGCGAGCCCTTTTGGGCGCATCGTCGCCAAGAAGTATCATTGCCACAACTTCAGCAGATGTGGCAAAGGTTCTGTTCCACTGATTAAGCTGTCTGCCTATTTCCATTGGGTCTTTTGTTCCAAATATCTCAATTATCTTCTGGTCTTCACCCCTCTCGTGCATGCTCTTCAGCGTTTTGCTTCCCATTCCAGTAAGCTGCTCAACTGAATCGGGATAAAGCTTTTCGGCTAATTGCATTGGGATCATACCTTTCTTCAGCTTTAGTATCCTGAAGCCGTTTTCCTCAAACCTGGATATCACTTTTCCAACAAGCTTTCGCTCAACTCCATCAGGCTTTACGAAGACCAATTCTTTGCTTTCCATTAAAACACTCTCAAGGTTCTTATTTTTATATACTGTATTATAGTTGTTCTGGTAGGATATAAAACTTTCTCTTGGTGCGGATGTGATAAGGCAACCAATAATATGCGTCTTGGGCCATGTCGACCACGGCAAGACAACGCTGCTTGACAAGATTAGGGATACGGCCGTGGCCAGCAAGGAGGCTGGCGGCATAACCCAGCATATAGGTGCAAGCGAAGTGCCAATAAGCGCAATAGCAAAAATAAGCGGCAGCATACTGAGCAAGATACCCATAAAGCTCACCATACCTGGCCTCCTTTTCATAGATACCCCTGGGCACGAAGCCTTTACGAATTTGAGGAGGCGCGGCGGAAGCATAGCAGACCTCGCAATACTTGTAATTGATATTATAAAAGGCCCAGAGCCGCAGACATACGAAGCAATAGAGATATTAAAGGCCTACAAGACGCCATTCGTAGTAGCTGCAAACAAAATCGACCTGATAACAGGCTGGCGCAACTCCTCTAGCGCAAGCTTCGAAGAAGCCATAAAAATGCAGAACCAGCAAGTCCAGGGCCAGCTCGAGTCACATATCTACTCGCTCATAGGCAAACTCAGCGAGCTTGGCTTCAACAGCGAGCGCTATGACAGGATAAGGAATTTCCAGAGGGAGGTAAGCATAATACCAGTAAGTGCAAAGACAGGCGAAGGCATAGCTGAGCTGCTTGTTTATGTTGCTGGACTCTCCCAGCGCTTCCTTGATGCGAGGCTGAATGTGGAAACAAGCGGGCCGGCGCTGGGGAGCATACTAGAGAAGAAGGAAGAGGTGGGGCTGGGCACCACAGTAGATGCAATAATATACAATGGTACACTCAAAGTAAACGATGTCATAGCTTTCGCAACCGAGCATGGTGTCGGCACTGCAAAAGTCAAGGCGCTGCTCAGGGCCAAGCCGATGCAGGAGATGAGGCTTTCATCCGGCAAATTCTATAATGTTGATTCTGTTACAGCGGCTGCTGGCGTGAAGATAAGCGGAAACGGGCTTGAAGAGGCCCTGCCTGGTTCGCCGCTTGTCTCAGTGGATGTGCCCAACTATGCCGATGAGATAAACGCTGAGATGAGTGAGGTCTTTGCAACGGATAAGACAGGCATAATACTAAAGGCCGATACAATAGGCACGATGGAAGCCATCTCAAAGCTCCTCAAAAGCGCAGGGGTTGGGATAAGCAAGAAGGGCCTCGGCAACGTTTCTAAGAGGGACGTGCTCGATGCATTTGCGATGAAGGGCATAGACCCATTCAGCGCAGTGGTGCTTGCATTCAACGTCAAGGTGGATGAAGATGCGCAACTGGAGAGCGAGGCCAGCGGCACAAAGGTAATAAGCGAGAATATTATATACAAGATTGTAGACGACTACAAAGAGTGGCTCAATGCCGAAAAGAGAAAGGAGATCGACGCTGCTGAAAGGACCCTAACTTTCCCAGGCATGTTAAAGGTCCTCCCGAATACGTGCTTCAGGGTCTCTCACCCAGCCATATTCGGCGTTGATGTTGTGGCAGGAAGGATAAAGCCATCATACCTGCTGATGAAAAAGACAGGCACTATTGTGGGCCGCATAAGGGAGATACAGAGCAATGGCATTAACTTCAAGGAGGCCAAGAAAGGGGAGAGCGTAGCTATATCTATAGATGATGTGACATTTGGAAGGCATATAAAGGAGGAGGATCTGCTCTACACTTACATCAGCGATTCCGATTACACGCTGCTAAGGGGGAAGTTCAGCAACCTGCTTTCTGATGAGGAAAAGGATCTGCTTGAGGAAATAAAGCGGATAAAATAATCTTGAAAAACCGAAATAAAACCGAAACGTATGCAGCGATTTATATATTATGCAGTCCATTATATAAACATGAGCAAATACCTGGAGACCAAAAATAGGATACTAGATCTGCTTGAAAAGAAAAAAATGACGCTCAGTGATATCTCTTCTGAGCTGAACCTTGCGCCATCAACTGTAAGCCAGCACCTCAGGGAGCTAGAGGAGAAGGGCTTCATAAGCGAGGTTGATAACCCTTATGTGAGGAAATGGAAGTACTATCAGGCAAACAAGCCGGCATATGGAAGAGAGGTCTCTTATAACACCAGCAAGATGGATAAAAGGATGCTGCTGGGTGTCGCCGCTGCTGCTGCAATGATCATATTGGGAATTACCTTCTTTATTTTCTCAGCCCAGAGCGTTGGACCAAGCATAAGCCTTTCGCCAGGGTCCAGCATTCCGATCGGCAGCACAATATTTACAATCTCTGATTCGCCAGGGTTTGCTGACATAACTGGCGTTTATGTGAACATAAGCGGCGCAATGATACATAGCGAAACAACTGGCAAATGGTATAGGCTGCCCATTGCTGCAAAAACATACAATCTTGTAGAACTTAGGAATACTTCCGCAATATTATCAGGGGTTGCACTGAAAAGTGGGGTATATAATGAGATTGTGCTGGATGTGCAAAGCGCGACTGCCACCCTCAATGGGACAAACCAAAGTGTATTCATTCCAAGCGGCAAGCTCATTATATTAGGCAAATTCAACATATCCAACTCCACAACTAACTGGGTTAATATAGACTTCAATCTGGCTAAATCGCTGCATATAACGGGCAATGGCAAGGTAGTGCTGCTTCCAGTATTGACGACAGAGCTGAGGCAGGGGGCAGAGCTGGATGTTGGCCAGAACCTGAATATAGGAATTAGGTCTTTTGGTCTGCTCAAGGCCCATGAGATTTGCGGCATGAACGAAAGCGGCAAGATGATCGCAAATTTCTCAATACCGCAAAACAGGAGCATTGAGATAGCCAAGGGCCATGCCGTTATTGTAGGCCTGCGTAGCATGCCCATGATTGTCAGGGGCAAGGGTGTGATTTGGATTAGTCTCGGGAATGTGGTCAATGCAAGCTCAATAAATGAAGTTGCGAATGGCAGGATGATAAGCATAAATGGCACAGCCGGCTGCTACGTTGAAGGTGGTGCGCTGAATTGCGAGAGCAATGCAAGCCCAGGATCGAATGCGGCCGCAATAATAGCAAGCAGGTTGAACATAAGCTGCTGCAGAGGATTGGTGGTCCCTCCCGCCACAGCCAATGTTTCAAATCGGCTTGGGCCAGCATGGAATATCAGCAAAAATAGCACCGTGATCAATGCAAGCATCGAGCTTGCACTTGTAAAAACAGTCGATCCAAGTGCTACGCCGAGCGCGTTTGCGTGCACCACCAATTCTGATTGCGTGTTGGTGCCAATAACAAGGTGCCAGAACGGTGTTTTAGGCCAGCAGGTTGCAATGAACTCGGCCTATGCAAGGCTCTACATGTCTTTCTACAACATTTGGGCATCACGCCCTCCGATCTGCCCCATGTTCATAGTCGAGAGCACGTCTGCGCCAGAGTGCATAGCAAACCAGTGCGTGCTGATCTATTCAAGACCGGCAATGCCTACAAGCATAAGCTAATGCTTCTGTGGATTCTGTGCAAGCCCTGCAAGATATATCTCTGAAGACATTTTGAACCTAGAAACGCTGTGCATGATGACCCTGCCTGTGCCCATGAAGGTTGCAAGGAAGAGCCCAACTCCGCCGAACATGGCTGTTCTTATATTGTCGACAAACCTTACCTTGTACTGCAGCGAAGAATCGAACCCTGCTATGTGGCCTGGGTCTACCTCAAGCTGCCTTGTGCCATCGAGAGTATGCTCTATTGTGTCGCCTACGGTGTGTATGAAGACCTTGCCAGGGCCTACGAACTTCTGCAGAATCAGGCCAGCTCCCCCGAAGAACGCGGCGCCGAGGCTCACTGTCTGTATTGTGAATTTGACAGTATCTTCAGCCGCAAGGAAAGCATAGTGCTCAGCTATGAACTCCTGGCCGTCTGTCAGCGCTATCTCCTTTATCTTACCTGGAAAAACGCCGGCCACAGAAACGACGTCGTCCTGGCCTGTCGAGAGGAATTCTGTGAGCATGCCTGTTGCGCCTGTCATCTTCCTCTCAATCGCGCCGATGAGCCCACCGACTATCCTTGGGGTCATCTTTACAGTCTCGGTCTTGCTCAGCAGCTTGCCCGAATCAGAGTATATCTTCTCGCCATTTCCAAGCGAGATTCTCAGCGACTGCATGCTGCTCCCAACAATCTCATAATCCACTAAACCACCTTTCTCAAAATATCATTGAGCTCGCTGCCATCGACTACAAGCCTGTATTTTGACATTATCTCCTTTGCAAGCGCCTCCTTGCTTCCTGCATGGAATCTTTTCACAAGCGCCACAAGCGCATTGCCCGAGATTCTTTTAAGGCCTTTTTCATTTATTGTTTTGTCAACATCATCAGCACTCTTTGGAAGAGCCTTCAATATCTCGCCAATGCCAAGCTTTGTTATCTTCTTGGCAGCATACTTGCTGAAGATGTATGAAAGCACCTCAACAGGTATGGAATTCACGTCTATGCCAGCCCTGCCCAGCTCTTTGAACTTTTCCAGAAGCACCGCCGCAACTATCTGGGGTTCGACGTCTACTTCGCCGATTATGCTGCGATAGGTTTGCAGCATCGGCGACCTCAGCATCTGCTCAGCAAGCTGCCCATTCTTTATCTGCTCAAGAAGCTCCCGCCTTGATTCCTCTATATTTGGTGCGGTCTTGAGCAGCCTCTTGTAATATGCTAAGTCTGTCTCTATTGGCTTCACATCGGTTTCGGGATACATCCTTGAACCGCCAGGCAGGAGCCTCAGGAACCTTGTCTGCATCGAGGCTTGGTCTACGGCCCTCGTTTCAGGGGGCACGCCCTCTATGGCTGAGACCGCCCTGCCCAATGCAAGATCAATAGCCCTTTTCGCTGCCCCGCCTTCTGCAGCCACTATTATGAAAGCATCACCATTGCCAATCCTGAGCGCCTCCTCTAGTTTAGATATCTCATCGCTGCTGATTCCATATGCTCTGAGATCCTCGTCACTGTGTATTATGCCGCCGACGCCTGCAGCCTTTGCATAGTCGCTTATCTCGCTGCCAAGCCTTCTCCCCTTGTTTATCTCTCTGCCAAGCATTCCCTTGAATCCGCGAAGCCTTGCGGCAAAGACGCTCCCGCCGCGCATTACAGCATGGGAGATTATGTGGGACTCAGTGCCATGGAATAGATCAGTTACATCAACTGGCTTGCCCACCTCAGCAGATGCATTTTTGAGTGCATTGCTTATTTCTATGAGCTTCATCTGCCTTTCAACCTCATTCCTTATCACAGCATCCATTATGCCAAGGTCCTGGAAGCCCTTTATCTCGACCCTTGCGCCGCCGGTTATTGAGATATTAACGTCCTGCCTTATTGTACCTATGCCCCTCTGGACCTTCGATGTAAGCCTGAGGAGTGTGCCTATGGAGAGCGCAACAGCCTTGGCTTCTTCTGGTGTTGAAATTACAGGAGCTGTGTCTATCTCCACAAGCGGAATGCCAAACCTATCGAGATTGTAAGAGACGCTTGTGGCATCGCTCTTCTCTATCCCACCTGATTCCTCCTCAAGGAAGATGCCCTCTATGCCTATCTTCTTGCCATTGATTGCCATCTCACCTCCATAGCCTATGAGCAGCGTCCTTTGGAAAGCGCTTGGGTCGCTTCCATCAACAACCTCTTTGCGCATTGGCTCTATTTCGTCAGGTATCTTGGCATTGAAAGAGGCCGCAATAAGCATCGCTATCTCAAGCGCTTCCCTATTGAGTTCATGGGGTGGCTCCTCATCTATATCAACAAGGCATGTGCTCTTTTCGAAGAGGTTATAGAGGAAGCTGCGGTTTCTCTCGCTCTCGAAGAAAGTCGATCTGTCTATTTTTCCGAGCTCTCCGGCAACAGCCCTTTGCCTTCGCTCAACCGATGCTATTCGCATCGATGATGGTATGGTTGCATCACACCCGCAGAAAAGCTTGCTCCTTGTAAGGAGGCGCTGATGTATCTCAAGTCCGCACCTGAAACCTATGCTCTTGTAGTATTTTGCATCTTCCATCCTATCGTGCTACTTTTGCTCCTTCTGCTGGGCGTTGCCTCCCTTCCTACGCTCAGAGGATCTGAGCTCTATGCCTAGCTTCGCCACCTTGTAGCCAACGCTGGCAAAGACTAAAAGGAGGATTATTGCAAGGAAGTCGTATGATATCTGCTGAAGCTGCATAGAGCCGAGTATGCCCTGAACCACGCCCTGCACAATGCCCTGCGGAGTGCTTGCCGAGGTTGTATTTATGGCCACTTGCGGCGGTTTTTGGGCGCCGGCATAGAGCATCTGCTCGTAAAGGAGGTATGCCTCATAGAATGTGAAGAGCAGTATCAGTATGCCCAGCACGAAGATCAGCAATCCAACAACTTCTGTGCCATTCATTCTTTCACCTATATCAAAAATTCGTCATAATCGCTCCTTTCGCTTATCTCGCCAGCAATGTTTTTGTTGAGCAGGTCTTTTGCCTTATCTACGCTGTAGTTGCCAAGGAGCCACCCAAGCTTGACGAGCGCCGTTTCTGGAAGCATATCCTCGCAATATATCACGCCAGCAGAGCTGATGAGACGCAGGTTCCTGTAGACATTGGTATTGACCCTGCCATAGAGGCACTGAGAGGTCATCCCAACAACAATTCCTGCATCAACAGCTTTTTTTATGGCGGGCAGCCACAATGCATCCTTGTGCTCTGTCGAGACCGGAGCGTGACCAAGGCCCGTACCCTCAAGTATTATGCCTTTGTATTTTTTGCCTGCATAAAAATCAAGAATGCCAGGGTCTGAATTCGGGTAAATCTTCACAAGAGCGACCCTTGGCTCGTATTTTGTTTTTGCTACGACCTTTTGCCTTTCGCCTACTTCCATCTTTTTGTAATCGGAGTTGTAAGATATGGCACCATCACTTGTTACGAATGCTATGGGCTTGCTGTTTATGGGCCTGAAGGCATCCCTTCTAGATGTGTGCATCTTCCTCGCTTTTGTACCACGGATGAAAGCGCATTTATCATCAGAACTTGAATAATGCATGCAGATGCCCACTTCGGCTATGTCTGATTTTGCGGCAAGGTGCGCTGAGCAGATGAGGTTCATGAATGCGTCGCTTGAACCGCGGTCGCTGCTGCGCTGCGACCCTGTGATTACAATAGGTGCATTTGCTCCCTGAAGCATGAAGCTCAGCACAGCAGATGTGAAGTGCATTGTATCTGTGCCGTGGGTTATGACAACGCCCCTTGCGCCGCCATTCAGGGCTGATGCCACCTCTTCGGCGATCTTCTGCCACTCATGATATGTCATATCCTCGCTGGCTATGCTCATGACATTCTTTACCTTTATGTTTGCAATTCCGCTAAGCTCTGGCACATCATAAAGCAGCTCCTCTGGCTTTGTCAGCATGTAGACTCCGCCAGTCGCATAGTCTATCTTGCTCCCTATCGTGCCGCCAGTATAAAGGAGAGTTACCTTTGGAAGGTCCGCATTGCTCGGTAGGATGCCCTTGGGGAATGAGAATTCCTCCCTTGCCGATCCTGAACGCTCTATTGCAACATCAGCATCAAACCTGATTCCTATGTTGTAGCCGTTCCTCAGCTTGATAACTATTATATTCTCATCGCCCACATCGGGCCTTGGCATGAGTATGCCTTCAAAATCAGATCCCTTGGAGCGTATTTTTACTGCATCGCCTATGGTTATGCCCTTCTTCTTAAAAACATTTTGGAGGGTTTTAGAATACATAAATGACATAGGGATTTATC
Organism: Candidatus Micrarchaeaceae archaeon; assembly: GCA_038873795.1. Taxonomy (GTDB): domain Archaea; phylum Micrarchaeota; class Micrarchaeia; order Micrarchaeales; family CABMGC01; genus JAVZDR01. The sequence goes on from JAVZDR010000007.1 coordinate 12,155, forward strand.
AATTTATATATCTAACGCAAAGGCGGCCTTGCTCAGTCTATGGCAGACCCCAAAACGCAACCCGAAGAATTGCCTACGATTCTGACCATCTTGAATTCACCAAGGTGCGCAGAGCCATCAACCAGCGCAACCTCATTATATGAGTCGTCCCTGCCAGTGAATGACTTGCCGTTCATCTCTGTTATTAGGACGCGCCTTTCTGTATTCAGCAGCGCGGCCCTGTTCTTTGATTGGATTTCCCTCACAAGCCGTGACATTCTAACGCTCCTCTCCTTTATTGTGAGGTTGGGCAGCTGCTTCAGCTTTGATGCTGGTGCATGAGGCCTGGCTCCAAACTTTGAGACATTTGTGATGCTTGGCATTATCTCTTTGATGAGTGCCATGGATTCTTCAAAGTCAGAATCTGTTTCGGTTGGGTAGCCGACAATTATGTCGGTAGCTATGCTTATGCCGGGCACCTTCCTGCGCAGCTCAGCAATATAATCCCTGAATTCCTCGACTGAATACCTCCGCTTCATATCCTTGAGCACTTTGTCGCTCCCGCTCTGGACCGGCAGATGGATGAACTTGTAAATTTTTTCACTTTTATATGCCGCTACCAGGTCGTCGAAATATCTGTGCAGATGCTCGGGATTGAGCATGCCTATCCTGACCCTGAATTCGCCGTCTATTGCACTAACGCGCGTAGCAAGTTCTGCTATATTAGTCTTTTTGTCGAAACCATATGCACCTGTATCCTGAGAAGTTAGTTCTATCTCCTTTGCACCGCTGGCTATACTCATCATTGCAGCTCTAAGTATCAAATCCTCTGAAAAGCTATTGAGCGGACCCCTGGCAAATTTGGTCTCGCAGAAGGTGCAACTGCTCAGGCATCCTTCGCTTATGGGTATCCTGGCTATCACCGAGCTTCTGCCATTTCCGAAGAGCGCGAGCTTGTCTGTCCTCATGTATTGCAGGTATCTTGCCTGCGTGCCGGCATCTACTTCAGATACCACGTCGCTTATTCTGCTTATGTTGCTTGTGCTTATTATCGAGGCAAGCGGCACAGTCTTTGATATTTTCTCTGCGTCTGCACTAGCGAGGCAGCCTGCTACTATCAGCCGATTGCCTAAGCCATTAAGCTTCTCAAGCCTGCTGAGTATCTTCTGTTCTGTAGGCGTCTTGACCGTGCATGTGTTTATTATTACGTAATCGTAGCCGTCGCCGATGCTGTATCTGCCCTGCTCCACGGCTATGCCCTGCCTTGAAAGAAGTCCTGCCATTATGTCGCTGTCGGCTTGGTTCAGGGTGCACCCATAAGTCTCGATTATTGCCTTTTTTGGCATTTAGACCATCAGCTGCTGCTAGCCTATCCTTTTATATTTTTCTTATATAAAAAATCTTATTACTTTTGATGATTCTATGCTATGCGAGAGATGCGGAGAAAAGATATACAAGTATAATACATGCAACTACTGCCACAGGAAGATCTGCAACAACTGCACTAAGAGCTCGAGAAGGCTGAACAAGACAACAAGGCTTGTGATCTGCAAGGACTGCTGGACCAACCTATCAACGAGGAGGCAGTACAAGACGGCGATTGGCTTCGCCGACTGATTTACTCCTCTCCGCTTATTTTCTCTATAGCCACCCTGAACTTTATCCCCTCTATTTCAAATTCGCTGACGGCAATTCCTTCTGGCAGGGTGTTCCTTACCTGCTTGGCATTGAGATCAGATTTGATGGCAGCCGCATTTCTGTTTATTATCTCTGCGGCCTCTTTGGCTGCATAATAATATAGTATTATCTTGTCTGGCTTGCTCAGCATGCCCTTCTTCCTGAGGAGCTGCACATGCCTCTCGAATTCCCTCACAAAAGCCTGCTCCTTCAGCTCTGCCGGTATCTCTGTATCGACATATGCCAAGCCATACTTGAATTCCACCGCATCTGCCTTCTCGGCCTTTGTGACAATCGTGAAGTGGTCTTGCCTTATTGTAAACTCGCCATTCTCTGTGTGAAGTATGTAGTAGCCATCCTTAGCCACCGCCTTCTGCAGCTCATCGGCATCCACAGATTTGAGTGCCTCAGCAACGACGCCTGAGTCTGCCTTGAAATCTGGGCCTATCCTAGCGAAGACTGGCTTCACCTCCTTCACAAGGCCGTGCACCTCCTTGACAGCCAGGCTCATGACGTTTGCATAGCTCTCGATAAGCTCAGCATTCTTCATGAGCACGCTTGATGCATAGCTCTCCTTGACCTCTATTGTTGCACTCTTCAGGGGCTGCCTGAGCTTTATCCCAGCCTTCTCCCTGCTGCTAAGCAATGCTGTGATCGAAGCCTTCACAACATCGAAAGCTTCTTCTGTTTCCTTGCTTATAAGCCTCTCCTTGTAGCGCGGCCAGTCGTTGAGGAAGATGCTCTCTTTGGCTGCATACCTTTTTAGATACGCATACTCTGTGGCAAATGGGATTATAGGCGAGAAGAGGATTAGCAGATTGCTGAATACATAGTCTATTATGCGCAACTCGCGCCTCGCTGCGGCCTTGCCCCTTTTCATCTTCTCCTTTGCTATTTTCAGATAAAACCTGCTCAGGTCTTCTACAACGAAGTTGGTGAGAATGTTTGCGGCATTGAACATCCTGTATGTATCAAAGCTTTCAGTGACTTCCTTGGCAACCGAGTTGAGCCTTGAGATTATCCATACATCTTCATTGTCGAGTCTGCCCATTGGAGGGGCGGTTGTTTTTATGTTTGTGTATGAGAATGCTTTTGAATATTCTTCAAGGAGGTTTGAGATGTTGTATATGATCTCTATTGTGCGCTTTGCATTTTCAAGCCCAGCCTTGCTGAACGTTAGATCAAGCCAGTGGAGATGGCTGATTGTCCAGAGCCTGAATGCATCCGCTGATGTCATCTTAAGCAGTTCTTCCACAGAGATGTAGTTGCCTAGACTCTTGTGCATCTCCCTGCCATCCTCTGCCAGGAACATCCCATCCACTATTACGTTCTTGAACGGGCTCTTGCCATAGATTAGCGTGCCTATCTTGAGCTGCGCTGAGAACCATCCCCTTAACTGGTCCAAGCCCTCGAGGATGAAGTCCACAGGGAAGAGCTTCTCGAACATCTCATCGCTGAGGGAAGCCCTGAATGCAATGCTTGAATCGAACCATACGTCAAATATATCCGGAATGCGGTGCATCTCTGAGCCGCACCTCTCGCACCTCAGCTTCACGGCATCTATGTATGGCCTATGGAAATCCTTCATCGAATCGACTAAGCCTGGATCGAGCGCCTTGCTTTTGAGCTCGCTGAATGATCCTATCACTGTGGTGTTGCCACAACCTCCGCATCTCCATATGGGCAACGGAATGCCCCAGTATCTCTGCCTGGATATGACCCAATCTGGCGAGCTTCGCAGCACATCCTCCTGCCATTTCATAGCTTCGCTCGGATGCCACGAGACCCTGCTGCTTGCTCTTATTATCTTTTCCTTTATCCTTTGTATGTTTATGAACCACTGCTCAGTTGAGATGTAGACAAGCTTGCTGCCGCACCTCCAGCAATGCGGGTAACTGTGGCTCACTTCGCCGTTGCTCAGGAGTGCGCCGAGCTTCTCCAAATCCTCCAGGACCTTTTTGTTGGCCTCGTCAGGTATGCGCAGGCCTTTGTATGCGCCGGCCTCGTCTGTGTACATCGCCTTTTTGTCGACAGGCGAGAAGATAGGTATCTTGTTTTTCTTCCCCTCCAAATAGTCTTCGGCGCCGTGCCCTGGCGCGAGATGCACAAAACCAGTGCCCTCGTTGACATTTACAAGAGCTTCTGACATGATTACTTTATGATATTTAGAGAACTTCTTCTGCATTGGCACTATTGATTCGAGGGGATTTATGTAGTGCAAGCCCTCGAGCTCACTGCCATAGAACTCTTCTTCCACAACCGCGCTCTCGTTGAGCGCGCTTACTAGCATATCGAGCCTTTCCTTTGCAAGGATTAGAAGCATGCCTCCAAGCCTTGCCTTTACATACAGCGCCTTTGGGTTTGCCGCAACAGCCATGTTTGCTGGCAATGTCCATGGCGTTGTCGTCCATATCACAAGATGCTCCTCGCCGCTCAACTTTATCCTTGACTTGCTCTTTGGGTCCACTTTAAATGCCACAAATATTGACGGATCTGTCTCATCGCCATAAACCACCTCCATAGTCCCCTGGGCCAGAGTCGTTTCACACTTGGGGCAGTATAGGGTGGGCTTTATCGCCTTGTATAGGTAGCCTTTGTCGCTCACATTTTTAAGGATGCCCCATGCGGTCTCCATGTAGCTATTTTCCAAAGGCAGATATGGGTTTGAGAAATCAAGCGAGACGCCGAACCTCCTGTAGTCTGAATCCATCCTGCCTATATATGATCTAACAAAAGATTTACAACTCTCAACGAACTTCTCCAAGCCTATGCTGCTCTCTATCTCCTGCTTTGACTTTACGCCTAGCTGAAGCTCCACCTTGTGCTCTATTGGAAGGCCATGCACGTCATAGCCAGCCCTGTCATATAGGTCGAAGCCGCGGTACCTCTTATACCTTATATATGCATCCTTTGATGCCTTGACCCAAAGCTGGCCCGGATGAAGGTCGCCGCTCACATATGGGGGGCCGTCAAGAAAGTAGAATGGCCTGCCATTCCTGTTCTTCTCCCTGACCTTCCTGATTATTTCATGCTTTTCCCAGTATGATTGGATCTCTTCCTCTATCTTGTTAGCATCAAACATCGTCTCACATAGCAGATACTCTGAAATATCGCAGTTATGCTTTATATATTTTGCATGCAAGGAGTTTTGACAAGAGTTGCAGTGCAATAAAAGACGTTGCTTATAAAAGGCTTTTAATAATTAATTCATTGGTTGCATGAGAAGTGCTGATGCCGTAACAATAGGCAGGATACCCATAATGTTCCTACTAGTATACATGATAATATTCAAATTCAATGCATTTGTCGACATAATCATAATAGCGCTGATATTCCTTATGGATGCTCTCGACGGCTACTTTGCAGTGAGGGAGGCAAGCGGCAATTCGGTGAGCTTTTCAGAATATGTGATGGCATCCCTGGGAAAGAGCTCGGCCAAGGCGCGCATTAAAAAAATCAAGGAGAGCGTCTCAAAGATAGCACCGTATGGGCCTAGGCTTGACATTGCTGGCGACAGGATAATTGAGTATTCATTCTGGATCCTCTTCACCTACCTTTCGATTGTGCCGCTTTACATACTTCTGCTTATCGTGATAAGGCACTCTCTTGCAGATGCGCTAATGGGCGCCAGGGGCACCTCTTCTAAGCTCAAGACAAAGTTTGCCAGGGTGATATACTCCTCTGCGCTGTTTAGGGGCGGTATAAATGTTGCAAAGTTCGTAACATTCTCTTATTTGGTTCTTGTTTATCTGCTGGCATATCCCATTTGGATAGGCTATCTGCTCATAGGCATACTCTTCACCTACATAATGGTAAGGGGCGCCGCTGAGATATATGAAGGAATAAAGGAAAAATATTAAGAGATGCAGAAGATACAGAAAATTATTTATTGTGATTTATACCATATACCATATAATATTTCGTGTTTTCCATGAAAGTGCCTGATTTGGCTTGGACTGAGAAATATAGGCCCACTAAACTCAGCGAGGTAATAGGGCAGAGCGCGATAGTTGACAGGCTAAAGGCGTTTGTCAAGTCGGGAAATTTTCCAAGCATGATCTTTGCCGGCCCTGCTGGGATAGGCAAGACAAGCTGCGCAATAGCCATGGCAAACGAGCTTTACGGCGAGAATATAAAGGAGTCATTCCTCGAGCTCAATGCCAGCGATTCAAGGGGCATCGACGTCATAAGGGGCAAGGTCAAGGAGTTTGCGCGTACATTGCCTCTCTCAAGCAGAGAGGTGAAGATAATCTTCCTCGATGAGGCCGATGCGCTCACGCCTGAGGCTCAGCATGCCCTGAGGAGGACAATGGAAAAGTATAGCGCGGTGACAAGATTTATACTCAGCGCAAACTATGCCAGCAAGATAATAGAGCCCATCCAAAGCAGGTGCGTCGTACTGAGGTTCAAGCCGCTCAATGAAGAGGAGATGAAGAAGTACATAAAGAGGATAGCCGAAGGCGAGAAGTTGAAGATAAATGAGAAAGCGATTGATGCGCTGATTTATGTCGGAGAGGGCGACTTGAGGAAGATAACGAATGTGCTGCAGAGCGCGGCCGTTCTTGGCGTTGAGATAGACGAAAAAAACATTTATGATATAGCAGCAAGGGCCAGGCCTAAGGAAGTCGTGTCTATGCTTAGGTATGCGATAAGGGGCGACTTCGCAAAGGCTAGGGAGGACCTCAACACTCTTTTGGTTTCATACGGGATGAGTGGCGAGGATGTCCTGATGCAGTGCTACAGGGAGGCTTTGAACATAGACGTACCTGAGACGGCTAGGCTTGAGATGATAAAGAGCATAGGCGACTACAATTTTAGGATTGTTGAGGGGGCCAACGACAGGATCCAGCTCGAGGCAATGCTTGCAAGGCTAGCCCTTCTTGGGAGAAAGATGCAGGCATAGGACCTGCATTGCCCAGTATGTGCGGTTTCGCAACATATATCTATTTGTTTGCAGCTATCCTATCATGAGGTTTTACACTCTTTTGCCCCTGCACGGCGGCAAGGCGCCAAGATGGCTTTTTAGCAGGATGGTAAAGCTTGGAGGCGAGATAGCAACGATAATAATGGATGAATTTGGGCCTGACGAATTCCTTAGAAGAATAAGCGACCCGATGTGGTTCCAGGCGCTCTCCTGCGCAATGGGCTATGACTGGCATAGCAGCGGCACGACCACTGTAACAATGGGCGCGCTCAAAGAGGCTTTGAACGAGAGCGGCGATGTATATATAGCCGGCGGCAAGGGCAAGCAGGGCGTCAACACGCCAGCGGAGATAGAAAAAGGGACGGACCTTCTCAACATCCCAAGCGAATCGGCCAATTTTATAGAGCATAGCAGACTCGCAGCGAAGATAGATTCAGCAATGGTCTATGATAGGTTGGCAATATACCACCACACGTTTGTTTTCAGCAGGCACAGGAAGTGGGCGGTGGTGCAGCAGGCAATGGAATGCGGCACAGGCTATGCTGTAAGATTCCAATGGCTTAGCGAAAATGTCGAGGAAAGGGATATAGCCAACGAGCCGCACACTGGCATACAAACAACTCTTAGGAAGGAGAGCATGGATCTTACTTCTGCGGATAATGCGGGTGTGAGGAGGCACATGGTGGATGCAATTGAGTATGCAAACAATCCAATAAGGCTCTTGCCATCAAGGCACAGGATAATACCGCAGATAGACATGAGCAGGCGAGCTATGCAAATTATCCAGAAGCTCAACGAGATAAACATAAATGACTACAAAGAACTGCTTCTGATAAATGGGGTGGGCAGGTCTACGATAAGGGCTCTGGCATTTATATCTTCGCTAGTCTACAACGAAAAACTAGCCTATAGGGACCCGGCAATGTATGCATACAACCTCGGCGGGAAGGATGGCATACCATTCAGGGTCAACAGGGCCGCTTATGACAGCGCCATAGAAAGCCTGAAGAAGATAATAGATGAAGCGCATCTTGGCAATTATGAGAAGCTCAGCGCATTCAGGAGGCTCGATAGGCTTACAGAAACTGCGCATTGATGCTATGGTTTTCTTGCAAAGGTCAGATATGCGGTGTGCCATATTCCCTTTGTAGACGGCCTTGTCCCCTCTTCCCTGCTCAGTATCTCCCTCACTATTACCTCAACAGTATAGATCTCGTCAAGCTTCAGCAGCCTGCACTTTTTTACGAATGCACTTACCTGCTCGGTATGCGGCAGATAGCCCACAACATAGCCGCCATGCCTAAGCGCCTTCTTCGCATTTGCAAGCGCCTTTTCGGCATTTGGCAGATCAAGGGTTACAAGGTCGACATTCCTTTCGTCTATCTTTTTAAAAACGTCGCCATGCTTGAGCACAAGGTTGTCAATGTTAAGTGCAGCAGCATTCCTTGCTGCTATTTTGAGGAAATCATAGCGCGTGTCGTAGCTGTAGACGCTCTTGCAGATCCTTGCAAGGGCTATTGCAAGCCAGCCGCTGCCTGTGCCCGCATCGACGCATATGCTATCTTTGCAAAGAGAGGTATATGCGATTATTATACCTATATCTTTTGGAAGTATGACCTGTGGGCCTCTTGCTAGCTTCCTATAGATTTCCGGATAAATGTACATTACTCCACCATCTTCTTAAACTGCAGCGCATTTTCATACATGTATGTGTTGTTGAACATTATATATGCTTTGCCTAGCCCCTCCATTTCCTTCTTAAGCTTCTTTAGATCAGCATTTGTAAATCTGTAGCTGTAGACCATTCTCCTGCCGAATCCATGAAGCCTATAGTAGTAGAATCGCTGGTTTATCTTTGGCTTTGCCCTGAGAGGATCCGTGCATAGTATCACGCCCTCTTTTTCGCAGAAATCCACAAGCGCATCTTTGCCTTCAGCAAGCCACGTACCGCGGGGCTCCCAGATCACCGCATATTTGGATGGTATCATGCCGAAAAATTTCCCGGCAGCACTGAGGT
>JAVZDR010000008.1:0-19988 GCA_038873795.1 Candidatus Micrarchaeaceae archaeon
TTTATTGCCTTGTATGCATTTATTCTGCTTATGATTTCGAGCGTGGAATCGGTATCCTTGCATATACGGTTTATGTATGCCTGCCTAGCCTTAAATTCGCGCAGCGCAGCATTTTTAGATATGCCGTTGTGCAGGGAGTAAGCATTGATTACTTTTGATTTCTGTAGGGAGCTTGGATTAATTGCGCCATTTCCAACAACTTTCAGTATCTCCACTGCATTTGAATCATCTATTACAGCAGTTGTATTTTCTGATTCAGCTCTGCTTAGCCATTTGTATTCATATATCTCTGAGAGCATTCTTCTTGTGATGCCGATATGTGCTATGAATATCGAGATATCGAGGGCGCTAACTGCATTTGGGTCCACTGCCATTGGCTTAACTAGAAGCTTCTTCAGCAGCGAAAGGCCATCTTCGTTGCTGTGCATTGTTGTCATAAATGGTATGCCAAGATTCGCGCCGGCAAAAAGCTCCTTCGTCTCTTCGGCGCGTATCTCACCGACCACTAGCCTGTCTGGGCGCATTCTCAGTGCATTTATCACCTGCTCTTTTGTCGCCACCGCACCATTGTACTTTGAGCCGTATAAAGAGACTACATTTATCGCATTTTGGTAGAATTTTATCTCGTTTATGTCCTCTTCTATTGTAATTATTTTATTGTACTTTGGGACGAAAGATAAAATAGCATTCAAAAGGGTTGTTTTGCCGCTCGCTGGCGCGCCTGCTATTACTATATTCAGGTTTGATTCTATTGCGAGCCAGAGGTATGCCAATACCTCCTCATTCACTGTACCATTTTTTAAGAGAGTAGAGATGTTTAGGTCTTTCTTGCCGCCAACACGGATAGTCGCTGCAGCGCCGCTGTTCACATAAGGCTTGATTTGGGCATGTAATCTCGCATCATTAACTTGGGTGTCTATTATCGGGTTTTCGTCGTTTAGCTCCTTCTCTGTGGATATTATGAATCTATTTATCGTGTTCACAAACGAGTATTCATCAGCAAAGCGCATATTAGTCTGGCATCTGCCATACCTGGCATGGTAGATGCTTATGGGCATTATTGGCGAATTTACCTCTATCTCCTCTATGTTTTGCTTGTCCTCAAGCAGAATGCTTATCGGGCCGCTTCCAATTGTGTCGTGGGCTATAAGCTGCGCTATGTAGAATGCCCTCTCTTGAGGCATATATTTTAGCAATTCTGACTTTGCGATTTCCTCTATTTCGACAAAGCTGGAGCTTTTTTCACTGTTTGAAGACGCGCGCTCAATCACAGAGGCTTTTACAGTGCCTGCTATTGATTCCTCACGCTGAGAAAGGGTTGCACTTCCTGGATTAAGCAGATAATAATACGCATTGCCTATTTTTACTATGGATCTTGGTATCTTGAGGCCTATCTCCTCCACCTTTTCGCTTGAAGGTAGTTCTGATATTACGAAGCTTAGCCTACTCGTTGGCTGGATGATTGGCTTTCTGGGCCTTTTGCTGAATACCCGCATTATGCTTTGTATCATTATATCCCATCATATACTTAACTAAATATATTTATATTATAGTATAATTAAATTTATATACTTTTCTGGGGTAAGATTTGGCCCTGGGCAATTTGCTGAATGCGATAACATCAACATTTAAATATTTTGGTTTGTAATAATAACAGAGGAGTTGTCCGCTGCAGGTACATCTGATAAATTGTTTTGAAGGATCCATGCCTGTGCCAGCTCCAAAGGCGCCGATAAAATGCCTTTTAACAAAGATGATGATGAGATATGGCTGCTCAGGAAGATCGTAAGCAGGCCTAATTATGCATTGCTTAGGCTGCTTATGGAAAAATCTCCAAGAAGCACAAAGGAGATATATGTAATACTTGGAAAGAAGTTCACAAGGAAAACCCTGATAATATCGCTCAGGGAACTTTCAATGAACTTTAACGTCATAAAACCAGCACACATAAGAACCGAAAGGGGCTATGGTCTTGGCTACAGCATAGATCCCGCACTTAAGGGCATCATAAAGAATCTGGAGAAATTCGAAAAGAGCATAGAGGGAATGGCAAAATTATAGCAAACTATGCCTTTGGTCCCAGGCTTGCTTGTTCTCCTGTTTCTGAGATTATAGCTGATGTTTGGCGCTGCTGCGGCTATTTCTCTGACAAATACAACAGTATGGCTTTTTCGAGAAGAAGCTTATTCTTAGACTGCTGCCAGACTATGCTCTTTGGTCCATCAAGAACATCATCGGTTATTTCCTCGCCCCTATGCGCCGGAAGGCAGTGCATAACTCTCGCGCTTTCCTTGGCTTTTGAAAGCATCGCCGAATTAAGCTGGTACGGTGCAAATAGTTTGCGCCTCTTCTCAGCTTCGCTTTCCTGGCCCATACTTACAAAAGTATCTGTATATATAATGTCAGCACCAGAAAGGCCCTCGCTTGGATCGTTGTACACGGAAACCAACCCATATTCCCTTGCTTTGTTGAGATATATTGAATTTGGCTGGTAGCCTTTTGGTCCGACTAGGGCCACCTTCATGCCCATCTTTGTAGCGCCGAGCATGAGAGAATTAGCGACATTATCAGCTATATCACCGAGAAATGCCAATGTCAAACCCTTCAGCTTGCCTTTTTCCTCACGTATGGTGTAGAGGTCGCTTACTGCCTGGCAAGGATGCTCCAAATCAGTCAGTGCATTTATAACTGGCACTGATGAATTATTCGCAAGCTCCAGCAAATCGCTGTGTTTGTAAAGCCTTGCAGCTATGAAATCCACATAGCCGCTCAACACCCTTGCTGTGTCTGCAATGGTTTCTCCGCGCGACATTTGCGAGGTCTTTGCATCTATGTAGATGGCATGGCCGCCGAGCTGCGCCATTGCAACTTCAAAAGAGACCCTTGTCCTTGTAGAGGGCTTTTCGAATATCAGCGCCATTGTTGCATTTGCCTTGAGAGATGCCTCCTCCTCGCCCTTTTTAAGTCTGTCTGCTATATTAAAAAGTTCTTCTATCTTTTCCCTAGAGAGATCATCAATGCTCAAAAAGTTCTGCACCACATCACCCAAATATCGACCCAAAGCCAAATTCGGCTCTTGATCTTTCCTCTTCTATGGTCTCTATGACCTTGCGCTCCTCATCCTGGCTTAGCCTTGCTATGCTGCCTATGCTGGACTTAAGTTTTTTCTCCGCACTTTCCATGAATTCCTGCGAAGCACTCAAGTAGAGGTAGTACTTGTTCCTGTCAAGATTCAGAGAGATGCCATCCTTGAGCACGTAGTCCTGCCTTACGAAGATGACATTGGCGTCCTTATCCTCCTTGAGCTTCTTTAGGTCCTCTTCCGTAAGGTTCTTGTCGAGATATGGGTCATATTCGAGCAGCTTCTTTAAGGCTGGCATATCAGCGGCATCACATGAATAAACTCTTACTACCATAAGCCTCACAGCCTGAGTTGAACCGTGGGCAATCACTGCTCGATGAGCTTTGCGTTGACGCACCCATCCCTGCCTAACCGGTTAAGGACAATTGCTTTCCCGAGGTCTGTCTCTATCACCGAGCCCTTGGTTATTATATTAAGCCTGGCAAAGTTTCTATTGTCCTTAGACTCTATTACGCCTTTTATCTTTGCCTTTTTGAATCCATCTTTTGTCAGCACATTGGCAAATGCGGCTCTCTTAAGCTTTTGTTTCTTCCTGCCACCTCTGATCCTTACGCTCTTTATCATATTTGCCTCGCCTATCTTTGTGGCTATGAAGTATCCACCTACCTCATGCCTCCTTTTGTCCCTCCGTTTGCCTATGATCTTGCCATTGCCTTCAGCCTTTCTTGCTGATTTTGTATGAAGCTGTACGCCAAATTGAGCCATTGCACCACTTGTTATATTTATCAACTGCAAGATTTATAATATGTTAGACACAGGATGCGCGATACATGCTGGTAAAATACCCGCCCATAAATGGCGCGGGCTTTCATCGAGACGATCAACATGGAACACAGTTCCACAAAGTCTGAACATCTTTCATCAGAAAGCTTTGAGGGTCGGTTTACAGCGACCCCGCTATTAGAAAATCTGGAAGAAAAGAATCTTCCACTCCAACAACGATTTTGCATGACCTATTGCACTTCAGGATTTTACGCTGGCCAGGCAAACCCACATCCTAGTCCATATCCAAACAGGATATTTCACAAAGTTATTTAGAAGATAAAATATATAATACTCATGCTCGACAATTCCTTCCACCGCTGAAGCGCTGGCTTTCTTGTCGAGAATAGAGGATTGGCAATGGCTAGCAACAATATAAAAAAATTTGTGTTTTATGGTCATAGTGCACCTTTGGCTTGCCTATGCCGTTCCAAAAAAAGCATCAGCGAAATACTCGCATGGATCGAGAGTAATTCGAAGGGCAGGAGGTTTGTGCAGATCTTCAGCGGCAGGAAGGCTGTGGTTGATTCGCTGCTCCCAGCTTATCTTAATGCAATGGAAAGGGAGAGATGGGGCATGCTTAGGTCTAAAGATCCTATGCATGAGATGCTCGCCCTTGTCGCGAAGACATTCGATATACGCAAGGCGATATCTAGATTCGGGGCAGATACAAACACAAGATTTATTGTTTTTGCCACGGACAGTTCTATTTTCAGCAGATTTTCTAGGGCTAATGGAATAAAGATAATCACAAGGTATAAACTCAGACTTTCGGTTGGCGCAGCTTCTGAGATCAACTCGTTCTTGCTAATGCAAAAGTAGGTACGCTGATGCAAAAGCCACCGCAAATCCAATGAACGCGACAAGGAGCCAAGTAGAGACTATAGCAACAAGGGGTCTTTTAAGCAGCAGCCTGCTTTTGTAACCTATGCCGGCCCCATATATGCTTGATGTGTATGTCTGAGTGTTTGATATTGGTATACCAAGGAGCGTGCCTATCTCCACAGCTATCATTGATGAAACCTGCGTGTTTATTGTGTCTATGTACCTAAGGGGCATTATCTCGTTCCCCATGCGCCTCAGCTCGCCCCCGCTTAGGAAGGCAGAGCCAAGTATTATTGCAACTACCACCACTGCGAAATAATAGCCTGAGCTTGGCACAGACGCATATAGAAAGCCAAATGTGTTAGCCCCGAGGGTAAATGCGGTGAGGAAGGCCGTGGCTATCGCTGCAAGCCTAATAACCCTGAGCTTGGCCCATATTCCCTTTGCTGGTATCTTTTTCGACGCCCTTGTGGCAAAGAAAGACACCCCCATAGATAGGAATGAGCCTATGACCCAGAATGCCAGCATTAGGGCTATGAAGCGCATATCAACATTCCGGCCCGAAGCTAGGCTTACCCCAACAAGTATGCTTGCGAAGCTTATTGAAAGAGATTGGGGCACCCTGAACCTGTGCGCTATTATGAAGATTATGTTGGCTACGGCAAATGCCAATAGTACGAGCGCTGGGCTTCTGTACGGCATTAGCGCAATTATGCTCCTGCCGAGCAGGCCGCCTTGGAAGTAGAGGCCTGCTATGTATCCTAGGACTGCTATTGCTATCCCTGTAGATTTTTTCACAAGCCTGCCTGATATTATGCTGCCAGAACATGCTACAAGGTTGTTGCCAGAAACGAGGGCAACAAGCAGAAACAGAAGCACAGAGACCGCTACATCAATCAGCAAATCATCTCATTATGGAAGACATTATTGTCATGAATGCGTCAGCAGCGTCCTCACAATTGTCCAGTATGTCATCAGCCTTGTGGGCCAGCTCTATCATGTGGTAGAACTCTTTGAAGTCCATAGTTCGCTTGTATGCGTAGTCAAACATCTTGTCTTTTATTTCATCTCCAGCCTCCTCTATTGCTTCTATCTTCATCCTTTGGCTGCTTATAGCATCTATGTCATCTTCTGATTCCATCTTCTTGAGATATCCAAGCGCCTCATCTGCAAGACCATTTATGAGTAAGAGGTTCTTCTTGCAATATGCGGAGATATTGTTTTTAGGCCTGTATCTCATTATCTCCCTTGAAAGATTGTATATGGAATCAACTATGCTGTCCTCTTTGTCAAGCATCTCTATCATGTTGTCTATCAAGTTTGGTGCTATTGCCCCAGAAGAAATTGCATTTGCTATCTTAAATTCCTCCCTGTCAGATTTTTTTTCGAGATCGCGAATTTCATTGCCGTTCTTGTAGGAATTTATAGTGCCTATAAGAAGGCGGTTGGCCTTGATTGCTATCTCTATTATCTTTATGTTCTCTTTTAGTATCTTTTCGTCTCTGCCCATAAGCACTTTATCGAGTATACCCATCATACCACTTCAGCATCATATTCTGTATTTAAGATACTGTGTATTGTTTCCGCTTTTTTGGGACCTATCTTGTCTACGCTCTCCAATTCCTCTATGCTGGCGTTTGCAACGTTGCGTATGCTCTTGAACTTCTTGAGAAGTTCCTTTGCCAGCTTTGGGCCTACGCCCTGCACAGACTCAAGTATGAGCAGCTGCCACTGCAATGTAGTGTATGCCTTCTTTGTTCCAACAAGCCTTGGCTCCCTGCTGCGGCTGTTTTGCTCGCGCCTGGCTATAGCCTCTATTATTTCTGCTGTTTCAGCAGGGCCCTCGGATACTATGACTTGCACACCATAGTCTAGATATGCTTTGAGTATTGCTCCGAGAATAACGTTCTTGGAGAGGCGGAAACCGCCGCTGAGCTCTATGAGTAGTATGGGCTTTGAGAAGCTCTTCTTCATTCTCTCCAGTTGGTCAAAAATTCTCGCATTCATTATGGAGCTTTCGAAGTCAGAGGCAGACTTGCGCTCTATGCACGTCCTATCCGATACAATGTAGTCGCCCACAGGCAGCTGCGCAACCTCTATTGCAACATTCCTGTTTGATAAAGCGTCAAGCATCTCGAAATTCCTTTCCCTATTGTCTATTATTATTTTTACTCGGTTCTGCATAGTTTTTATTAGTGAGTAAATAAATAAAATACATAGGGTGTAGGCTTGTCAAGGAAGCGAAGCAAGAGGAAGAGACCTAGCAGAGAGGACTTCATGCTCAGCGAGCAAGTAAAGATAGAGGAGGGCGTCTTTGAAAAGAGGACGATGCTGAAATTGGCGGCATTGTTTACGCATGGGATAATATCCAAGCTGAATTTCATCATTGCAAGAGGCAAAGAGGCCGATGTATATCTTGCTGATGCTGGTGAAAAGGTGGGTGGAGGCACGGTAATTGTGAAAATTTTTAGGATCGAAACCTCTTCATTCGACAGGAGGATTGATTACATAACTGGCGACCCGAGATTCGGCAAGATAAAGCATAGCATGCATGCAATTGTTGAAGAATGGTGCAAAAAAGAGTACATAAACCTGAAGATGGCCGAAGAGGCTGGAGTGCATGCACCAAAACCTTACATGTTCAGTGGCAATGTCTTGGCGATGGAGTTTATAGGGAATGGCAATGTGCCTGCACCCATGTTAAAGGATGCACAGATAAGCAATCCCAAGGAAATCTTAGACGAAATAATTGGCGATATAAAAAAGCTATACAGGATTGGGATAGTCCACGCAGACATGAGCGAATATAATATACTTGTCAGCGAAGGGGTGCCATACATGATAGACTTTGGCCAGGCCGTTTCCGTAAAGCACCCTAAGGCAGAGGACTTCCTGAAAAGGGACGTATTCAACATTGTTTCGTACTTCAATAAGGTCTATGGTCTCAATGTTGACCCGAACAATGCACTTGACAGCGTAGTCAAAAATGATAGTAAGGCATAAATATCAGTATGCCCAATAAGAATTTGAAAGCTGGGCAAGGTGTGCCTTGTGGGGGGAAACAAAGGCATAATAGACATATTGGAGCTGCTTAAAAGGAAGGATTTAGCATCTGAAGAAATCCATACGAAAAATGACTATGAGGCTGTTTTTAAGGATGTACTGCTTGAGTTCAAGGGAAATGGTGTAGAGGCTTATTATGAGCTTTTCACATTTCCGTTGCGAAATAAAAAGGGCTACCTGCCTGACTTTACGACAAACCTTACAGTCAATGGCAAGCTGGTCGTTATAGAGGAGCATGCATCTCTAGACACCGAATTCCTTGAAAAAATTGACGAATTCAGAAAGAGATACAAGATATACATGATAGTTGGTACTAAAAGCCCCATCGAAGTTCACATGAACAATGAGTGCAATGTGACAAATTATATGGATGAATACTGGTACGTACCGAACAACATAAAAACAAGCATAGATGCTAAGACTTCAAAGGAGATACTCAGATTGTATATTAGTGGGCTGATTAAAAAAGCTGAAATTCTGGACACGAATACATTTGCTAAGGTCTTGAAGGAATGCATAAGAAGCGGATCTGAAGCGCTTATCATGGCGAAGAACTAAGGCAATTTGTAGCCCTTTTGCCTGAGAAGGTCTTTGTCCATAAGGCTGTAGCGCCATATTATGTCGCCGCGCTTGTCTCCCTGCACTACCCAAGGCTGCACCAGGACAATGTCGCCCTCCTTTACCCAAAACTGCCTCTTGAACCTACCTGGTATGGAGCAGGTCCTTTCGTTGTTGTCACTGCATATCACAAGGAAGTTGGCGGCGCCGAGCGCCTTCGAAACCCTGCCTATAACTTCATTGTTCTTTGGAAACTTCAGTATGTGAGTAACCTCTTGGAGTCCCATGCAAGCACTAATAATTTTTAATAGTATACCTTGCGCCACACGCCTCGCAGACTATTGTGACGAAGCCGTGCTCTGATGCTTCTATGCGCGTGTCAGGCTTGTGGCACTCCTTGCAAATCACATATGTGGCGAAGTATTTTTCTATTTTTGCGTTGAGGGTTTCCTGGTCTATTCTGCCACTTATCATAAGCCTGTCCTGCTCAATGTTGACTGGAACAGCAAGCTCCTTTGTCAAGTATCTCACTATCTCGCGTCCCTCCCTTCGAGCAGCCTTCACTATCTCTGAAAAATTTCTCACTATTGTCTTGCTTCCCTGTATTATTGAGTCTACTTTCGGTATCTTGAAGTCTACACTCTCCGTAGAAAGGTGGGGTAGCTCATCGAATGCCCTTCCGAGAAGCTGCTCGTATGATTCATCCATGCTACTACCAGCTGAATTGATAATAACAAACTGCAGTTAAGATTATTAATACTTAGCTTGATATTAGTTAATGCAGCAGTAAGGCGGGAAGCTAGGGGTTTCCCACAACGCAAATCCCCTTTATGGCGTGCCGCATGCTGGCTTGTGACATGCATACATGCAAAACATGCGCAGAAGCGCTGAGATTCTGCCTTTGGTGATGGTTTTGCATACGAACCAGGCCAGGCCGGAAGGAGCAACCTTAAGTATGCAAGGCTGTGCTCTAAAGATACAGGATTGAGCCGATGCGCATGCCTCTTGCACGACTTGCATGTTGCTTCGCCGGCTTCTGCTGCAAACAAAGCCGGGATAGCCTAGTGGTAAAGCAATTCACTAAAGGGCGGCAGCCTGCTAAGCTGTTTGGCTAGAAATGGCCTTCGTGGGTTCGATTCCCACTCCCGGCGCTCTTTTATTATTTGTCTGCAGTTTGGTGCCATATAATGCATTCTTATTTTTGATTGCAGCATACTGATTATGGCAATATTGGTAGATATAAGCATAATACCAATTCCGAGCAAGGGCACAAGCGTCTCGAAGTATGTGAAAAAGGCGCTCGAGATAATGAAGAAAAACAAGATGAAGTTTTATCCCGCGCCTGCAATGACAACCGTTGAGATAAGCGATTTCGCAGAGCTTGCAGATCTGCTCAGGCAGCTTTATGCAGGAATACTGGGCAAGGACGTAAAGCGCATGGAGACGATACTGAAGATAGACATCAGGACCGACAAGAAAAACACGCTCGAAAGCAGGCTCAATGCTATAAAGTAAGCGCTGTGCATGCAGTTGGCCTCAGCTTTGGAGGCTTCAACTTTCTCTGCTTGGTCAGCTGGGCTACCACGACTCGATTCTCTCCCTGAGCTTGTAATACTCGTTCCATAGCCACTTAGGAAATCTCTCGCCGAAGCTTTCGAAGAATGGCTTTACCTCGTCAAGCTCCTTTATCCAGCCTTTTTTGTCAACGTAAAGCAGCTTCTCCATATCTGCCTCACTTACACCGCCCCTGTCGAAGCTTTCCTTGCTTGGCAGCAGCCCTATTGGGCTTTCAATTGCTTCTGCTCTTCCGTCTATCCTTTCTGTTATCCACCTTATCACGCGCATGTTGTCGCTGAATCCTGGCCAGAGGAATCTGCCGCTATCATCTTTCATGAACCAGTTTACATTGAATATCTTAGGCTTGCGCTCAAGCTTGCTCAGTACTTTATAGAAGTGGTCAAAATACTCTGCCATGTTGTAGCCGCAGAAGGGCCGCATTGCCATAGGGTCGTTTCTCACCACCCCAACCTTGCCTGCAACCGCCGCTGTGGTCTCTGCTCTCAGCATCGCCCCGATAAGGACGCCATGCTCAAGGCTGTAGGCTTCGTATACCAGCGGCACAAGCGAGATTCTCCTGCCTCCGAAAAGCATCGCATGGATTTTCAGGCCGGTTGGCGAGCCATAGCTGCTTGAGAGGCTTGGATACTGCGATATAGGCGTAGTGAATCTAGAATTAGGGTGCGCAGCCGGGCCATTAAAATTGGCATTCCCCTGCCAGTCGAGTATGCCGCTTGGCATCTTCTCGCTTAGCCCTTCCCACCAAGGCGTGTTGTCTTTTGGGTCAAGCGCCACATTTGTGAATATGGTGTTGCTCTTTATCGTCTTCATGGCATTGCTGTTCGTGTGCTCGTTTGTGCCTGGCACGACTCCAAAGAATCCATATTCGGGATTTGTGGCCCTAAGCTCACCGCCTATTATTCTGAACCAGGATATATCATCGCTAAGCAGCTTTACGCGCCAGCCTTTGTAATCTGGAGGCGGCGAAATCATTGCCAGGTTTGTCTTGCCGCTTGCGCTTGGGAAGGCGCCAGTGATGCCATAGCTTCTGCCTTCAGGGTCCGTAACCTCTATAGCCATCATATGCTCTATTAGCATCTCTTTGCCGCGTGCCCTATAGCTTTCTATCCTAAGCGCGTGGCATTTCTTGCTAAGCAGGGCATTGCCGCCGTATGCAGAATTGACTGTTATGATGAGCCTCTTGTTTGGGAAGTGGGCTATGTACTTGTTGGCAGGATCGAGGTTTCCTGTGGCCTGTATGCCAAAGACGAAATCTCCCAGCTTGATGCACTCAATGGCCTCGTCGCCGACGTTTGCTATTATCATCTGACTTATAGCGACGTATTTGCTATCAGTCAATTCAACTCCACAACTGGCAAACTGCGACCCAGCGGGCCCGAGCAGATATGGCAGGATATACATTGTTTTGCCTTTCATTATTCCTTTGAGAAGGCGTTTCAGCCTGCTCTCCATTTCATCTTCGTCTGCCCAGTTGTTTGTCGGACCTACTTCCTCTCTGCTTTTGGTGCAGATGTATGTGCTTTCCTCGCTTCTTGCAACATCGTTTCTGTCGCTTCTATAGAGGTATGAATTTGGGTATTCCTTTTCGTTGAGCTTTATCAGTTCGTGACTTCCCAGAAGCTCACTTACAAGCTTGTTGTATTCCTCTTTTGTGCCTTTTATGAGCACTACACTGATTGGCTCCATTATGCTGGCAAACTCGGCAACCTTTTCGTAGAGGGAATCGCTTATTCCCC
This sequence comes from Candidatus Micrarchaeaceae archaeon, assembly GCA_038873795.1. Lineage (GTDB taxonomy): Archaea > Micrarchaeota > Micrarchaeia > Micrarchaeales > CABMGC01 > JAVZDR01. The sequence goes on from JAVZDR010000008.1 coordinate 11,665, forward strand.
TAAGCTCCTTTTCGATTTTTTCATCGAGCGCTCCCATGGACTTACCTTGCGTGCCTTCTGCAGAATCCTTCCATCTTAGCTATGGCTTCGCCGAGGATCTCTTTGCTTGGCAAAGCCACTATCCTTATATGGCCTGGTGATCCAAAGCCTGAGCCTCTAGTCAGCTGTATATACTCTTCTGTAAGCATTTTGCTGACAAATTCTTTGTCATCCTTCAGGTTGAGCTTTTCTAGCTCAAGTTTTGGGAAGACGTAGAAGGCGCCGCGAGGTTCGACAGCATGCATATATTCGCTTTTGTTGACTTCGCTCACTGCAAACAGCACCCTACTCTTTATCTCTTCTCGCATCTCCCTTAAGGACCTGCTGTGCTCACTCTCGTTGTTTATGCCTTCGGCTAATGCATACTGAGCTGGCGTGTTCGCCGAAAGTCTCATCCTTGCAAGGTCTATGAGTTTCTTCAGGAATTCAGTGCTCTTTTTGTCTTCGTTAGGCAGTAGCATGTAGCCTATTCTGAAGCCTGTCGCATCGAAGTTTTTTGACGCACCATTCAATACCATATGGGGAATGCCCTTTGCAACTTCAGAGATGCTTACAAGCTTGCCTTCAAAGACGAGCTCGTCATAGATTTCATCACTTATCAGGAATAAATCATGGTTTTTTGCAATCTCAGCTATTTCACTAAGAATATCCCTCCCTAAGACGCTGCCAGTGGGGTTATTGGGATTTGTAACAAGCATGTACTTTAGTTTCTTTGCTTTCTTTACCACATGCTCAAGCTCGTCCGTATCAATAGACCAGCCCCTCTCTTCATCGTAATCTGCAAATGCCGCCTTGCCGCCAACTATATTTAGGTATGGCAGATATGATGGATAATAAGGCCTTATTATCACTGCACTGTCGCCCCTGTCAATGAGTGCAGTATTTATGAAATAAAGAGCCTCGCTCAATCCCTGTGTTATAACTATGCGGCTGGGGCTTACATCAGCGCCATAGAGTTTTTTATGCCTTTTAGCTATTGCCTCACGAAGCTCTGGAAGACCTTGGGAATCAGAGTAGAAAGTCTTATTCTCCTTCAGCGCGTTGATGTATGCATCTATGATGTATTCAGGCGTCTTGAAGTACTTTGCCGGATCACCTGTATTGAGCTTCACGACTTTCTTGCCTTCCTTCATAAGCTGCGCTGCGATGCTATCTTCCTCCCTGATAGGGCTGGCAGCAAACTTACTTGCTTCAGAGACGAACATATCATCACCAATTACAATACAGCTGTATATATAAATAATCTTTCGATTTGCTGCATGAAAAGGATTTTATTAGGTGTTGTCCATAATTATGTGATGCGAGCAAAACAAACAAAAGATTACGAAGTATATGTCACTTATGGCATAAACGCCAGTTGGAATGCGCGAGAAGAACCTGAGATGCGCGGAGAAATATTAAAAGAGGTTTATGGCATAATTGCGATACTCGAGGGAGAAAGGTAAGACTATGGAGGATCTTGATAATGTAATTGATGTGTTGAATGAGGAGGAAAAAAGGGAAGCCGGTCCAGAGGCGCAAGGCATGCGCCAGAATAAGATACTTGTAGGGCGTGTTGAGCATTTCTATGACAAAATATCTGTTGTTGCGGTAAGGCTTGAGAAGCCGCTGAAAGTTGGTGACATAATAGAGATAGGCACAGATGAAGAGGCTGTAAGGCAGCACATAACAAGCATGCAGATAAATAGAAGAGATGTAAACGAGGCCGGAGCTGGCGATGATGTAGGTATAAAGCTTAAATACAGGGTTGAAGAGGGAAGCAACGTATATAAGATAGTTTGAGTGCGTGGGCATGCCAAACGCGGCAGATGTATTCGGCGACTATAAAATTGTGTCAAGTTACAACGCTGCTGATTTATCAGAAGAGATAGCGAAGATTCTATCCAAAAAATTTAGTGCCGTTGAATTGACTGAATTTCCGGATGGCGAATTTAAGGTAAGGCTCAGCGAAGATTACAGGAATTCCAAGATACTGCTTATACACAGACTCTACCCTGATGCAAGCCGCAGCGTTGTCGCTTTGCTTTTTATGCTACACAAGCTGGCTGGAAACGGCAACATTATAGATATTCTTATACCTTACCTTGCATTCAGCAGGCAGGACAAAGAATTCCAGAATGGCGAAGTTGCTTCTGCACTGGCGCTACTTGAGCTGCTCAGCAAAAACAACATCGGAAGACTTACATTTGACATACACAGCGCAGGCATAGCCAGTGGCTCTGGTATGGAAGTGATCAGCATACCAATAGCTGCACTGCTCGTAAAATATATAAACAATACTGTGAAACCCAATAGTCCAATAGCAGTAGCGCCAGACAAAGGCGCGGAACAACGCGCTGCAGAAGCATCAAAAGAGCTCGGATGCAGTTACATTTGCTTTGAAAAGGAAACGGACAGGCAGAGAGGCGCAATTTTTACCAAAGCGCCCAATGCTGACTTCATGGGCACGGATGCAATAATTATAGGCGATATTATATCCACAGGAGGAATCATCGCAAATGTTTCTTCCATACTGAAAAGAGTGTGGGCAAATACTGTTTATGCCGCATGCATTCACTATCTCTCTTTGGCTGGGACAGAGAAAGGGCTCTCAGGCTCTGGAGCCGACAGAATATTTGCAACTGATACTGTCAGAAGTAAATTCTCGAAGGTTGGCATTGCAAAGGAGTTTGTTAACTTTTTCACGAAAGATTCATGAGGTGCGTGCGATATATATTTGTTTGCTATGGATTATACTTAGCTGAAGTGGATATTTATGCAGGAGTTCGATGGGTTTGTTGATGACATAAGAAACCTGGGTGGAATAGTATTCATAAGGCTGAACACTGCTAGAGGATATAAGCAAGTCACTATAAACAAGAAGGTTGCAAGCAAAGGGATGCTTGATTCGCTGGACAAACTTACGCGCCAGTCATGCATACGCGTCCTTGGCTCAGAGAGGCCCGACCCCACAACCAAAGGGAGGATGGAGATAATACCTACTTCAATAGAAGTATTGAGTCTTTCAGAGAAACCCCTCCCGCTTGATCCGTCAGGCAAGACTCCTGCATTGCTCGATACAAGGCTTGAATGGCGTGCATTGGACCTTAGGAGCCAGAGGAACAAAGATATCTTCAAGGTCGAATCTAAAATAGTAGAGGGGATGTCAGAGTACTTCAGAAAAAATGGTTTCGTACAGGTCTTCACGCCAAGCCTGATGGGCACGCCTGCCGAAAGCGGCTCTGACGTGTTTGCCGTGAATTACTATGGTAAGAATGCATTTTTGAGGCAGGATCCCCAGTTGCATAGGGAGCTCACAATTCTTGGGGGCATTGATAAGATATTTGAGATAGGGCCAAGCTGGCGCGCTGAGGTAAGCCATACTGTGAGGCATCTTAGCGAGCATAGGACATGCGCTGCCGAGATCGCATACATAAAAGACGAAAAGGATGTGATAAAGCTGGAGTCTGAGATGGCGAGGAGTATCTTCTCACTTGTAAAGAGCGAGTGCGGCGATGAGCTTGAAAGGTTCGGCATAGACTTGGAGGTGCCAAAGCTGCCAATTCCGGTGCTCAATTTCCCGGAGGTATATGATATAATAGAGGAAATGGGTGGCACTGTAAAGAGGGGCGAAGATTATGACAAGTCAGGGGAGGACCTGCTTGCCAAGTATGTAAAGGAAAAATTCAAGACAGACTTTTTCTTTGTAAATAGATTTCCATTTTCGGCGAAGCCTTTCTATGTTATGAGATTCGACGATGAGCCGCAGTGGGCTAGGAGCATAGACTTCATTTACAAGGGGATGGAAATGAGCTCTGGCGGCCAAAGGGAGCACAGATACGCAAAGATCATAAAGCAGATAAATGAAAAGGGCATGAGCCTCTCTAACCTCGAATGGTTTACCAAGTTCTTCAAGTACGGTGCACCTCCGATGGGCGGTTTCTCGATTGGAATTGAGAGGCTCACAATGCAGATTCTGAAATTAGACAACGTTAGGGAGGCAGCGCTATTCCCAAGAGACCCGGAAAGAATGACGCCGTAATTTTGCTTGCTTTATTGCCGATTTTTGCATTTACGCAGTGTAACGTATTTTTTGAAAAACTTTTTTAAATAGCCATTAACATGTTTAATCATGTACGTTGACAACCGGTCGTTGCTGGTCAAGGATGTGATGAGTTTCCCAGTGATCACTGCGACTGCAGATGAGAGCATCAAAAAGATAGCACTGAAGATGAAGAGCAACAGAATAAGCTCAGTTGTAGTGGTTGATAAGGGCAATGTACCGATAGGTATTGTTACCCAAGGGGATATAGTAGAGAGGCTTATAGCTAAGACCAGGAACCTGCTCTTTGCCAAGGCCAAGAACGTGATGTCTACACCTGTCATAACGATTAAAGGGGATGTGACGCTTGAGAATGCGGCCAACACAATGGCCAAGAACCGTATAAAAAAACTCTGCGTAGTCGATGACAACGGCAAGCTTGTAGGAATAATAACCGAAGGGGATATAGTCAAAAATGCCAGCTCTCTCATAGACGTACTAAGAGAGATGATAAATACAGGCTATGCGCAAAGGAATGAGGAAGAAGCAGCAATGAGGTAGCCTGCAGCTCTTTTTCTACAATACATCTATGCTTTCCTCTGAGTAGCCCAGCGAGAGCAGAGCTTTCTTAACCGCATCTTTGTGGTCGCCCTGTAGCTCTATAGTGCCGTGCTTTGTCGTGCCGCCGCATGCCAGAAGGCGCTTTAGGTCCTTTGCAGTCTTTTCGATCTCGTCGCTACTCAGCCCCTCTATTATGGTGACGTACTTCATAAACTTCCTCTTAGAAGTGAAGACCCTTACCTTCTTGCTGCCCTCTTTATCAAGGATATCGCAAACGCACAATTCTTTGGGCAGGCCGCACCTTGGGCAAATATCAGACATTAGTATTTTACACCTCTTTGGCCAAGCACCGTGAGTATTTGGGCGATGCTTCTTTTCATTTCCCTAGTTTTTATTTTCTTGCTCGCTACCCCTGTGGCAGCTATCTTCCTCTTTTCTATGCCAAGCTCAAGCCTAAGATCCTCTAGCTTGCTTAGCAACGCATCGTTTGACATATTCCTAATCTCTTTTATCTTCGTTTATTCACCTATTGCAATATTCTTTGGTAGCTCTACCTTTGTAATTTTTTGCTTTGGAAAGATTGTGCCGGGCTGCACTATGCGCACCGTAACGCCTATAGCGCCATACTTTGGATAAGCCGCAACTTTGGCTTCGTCGACGAACTTTGTTATATCCCCCGCCTTTGGCAGGTAACCCAACCTCACTTTTATCGTTTTTGCCCTAGCGCCCTTTGCAGCCAGCTTTCCAGAGGCGACTATCTCTGCTCCGAGGGCACCGTTGAGCATTATGTCCCTTATTGCTGAGTGAAGCAGCGCCCTTGGGTTGACTCCACGCTCAAGCGAATTTGCAATGAACCTGGCAACGAGCCGTGGCTCAAGCTTCTCGTTCTGCACCTCGGCCACGCTTATTTCTGGGTTGTCTATCTTGAACCTGTTGCGTATTACTTCTGTTATGCTGTTTATCTTTTCGCCTCCCCTGCCTATTACCCTGCCTGGGTTAGTTACATATACCGTTATTCTAGTTATGAGTGGTGTCTTCTGTATCTCCACCCTTGAAAAGCCGGCCTTGCTCAGCTCCTTCTCCAAGTATTGGGAAATCCTGAGCTTTATTATACCATCTTCAATGAATTTTTTTTCTACGACTATGCAATCAACCCTTTTCCACAGCTTCAACAGGCAGAGCCTTGGCCTCTTCCTTTTCTTTCTCTGGTCTCTTCTCCTTTGGCTTGCCCGGCTGCGCAACCGGCTCTCTTGGCCTGTATTCAGCATTTTTCTTCTTTATGAAGTATTTCATGTTTTTTGTGATACTCTCGCTGCCTTCCTCAGCCAATGCTATCTCGACTTTTGCGTACTCAAGGTCGCTGTGCCTTATCGCAGACCTACCATACATCCCCCTGCCCCAGTATATACCTCCTTTCGATGGGTACCTTCTTTCTATCCTTGTCTTGTTTGCAGCGGCATGGATTATGAACATCTCGCTGCCGTCAAAGCCTTTTGAATTTGCATTGGCCATTGCATTTATCAAAACGAGCCTGACGTACTTTGCGGCTTTGACAGGCCATGCACCCTTCCTCCCACCCAGCTCGTGCCTAGATCCCATCCCTTTGTTGTGCCTCTTGAAAGGTATTGGCATCTCCATCGCTATTAGGCTATCGAGCATCTCCATCGCATTTGATGCCTTGAGATAGCGTATGGCATCACATACCGCAGAGAGTTGCTTGTAGCTGGCGTTTATGTCGTACTTCTGCGCGGTTACGAGATTTCTTTTTGGAATCTTCAATGAGTATTTCATTATTTCACCGCAAGGAATTTGCTTCCTCTCGTTGCCCTTATGCCAGGTGCGGAATGCTTTACAGGCATTGTTGTAAAGATGAATTCACCGAGCCTGTGACCCAGCATCTCTTGCGTTATAACCAATTCCTTGAACTCCTTGCCATTGTAAACAGCAAACTTCATGCCTATCCAACTTGGGAGTATGACAGCCTCCCTCACGTGGGTTTTTATTGGTTTGCCGCTTGCCGATTTCTTTGCTGCATTTACCTTCTTTATCAGCTTTTCATAGTCTATGCCAAGCCTCTTTATAGACCTTCTCTGCCTTGATTTCAGGAGCTTGGCAAAGTCTGATACGCTCATTGACTGCAGTTCATCAAGCGTCTTGCCCCTGAATGTAAACATCCTAGCCATGCTAACCCCTCTTTCTTCTGCCAATGCGCCTTGCGGCTATCTGGCCCACCTTTGCCCCAGGAGGGGCATGCCTCGAGGCTATGGATGAGGCACCCTTGTGGTGCTGTTTGCCTCCAAAAGGATGGTCAACAGGATTGCTTTTCACGCCTCTGTTTTTAGGCCATGTGGCATTTATTGCATGCTTGATATAGTAGTTCTTCCCAGCTTTCATTATTGGCTGGGCCTTCATTCCGCCGCCAGCGGAAACGCCTATCTCAGCTCTGCAGTTCTCGTCTAGCTCAATAACAGCCTTAGATGGCAGCCTTATTGAGACTTTTCCATTGGCGTGCGAAATAACATCTGCATACTCGCCTGCTGACCTTGCTATCCTGCCACCGTCGCCGGGCCTGGCCTCTATATTGAAGACAGGTATGCCATCAGGCACATTTCTTAGAGGAAGGACGTTGCCGAGCGCGACGCTTGCGCCTTCGCCTTGCTGTATTGGGCTTCCAACATATATTCCTTCTGGTGCTATAAGCATCGACCTCTCACCATTGCTGAACTCTACAAGCATCAGGGGTGCGCTGTGGCCGGGGTCGTCAAGAAGCTGCACAACTTCACCATTAAGGGTGAGACCTTGCTTTACAGGGGCAAAAGAAATGTCAGCCTTGAATGTATTCGGGGGCTTCCTATATGCGTTGCTGCCTTTTCCCCTCCTTTGCTGCCTTAATCTCTTTCCCATAAATATCACACAAGCTTCAGCTTCAGCGCTATGTCGCTCGCTTTGAATTTCTTGGCTACCTTTATGTATGCTTTCTTCTTGTTCTGCGGCATCCTAGCTGTCGAGACCCTCTCGACCTTCACTCCAAATGTCTTCTCAAACTCCTCCTTTATATCGCTGTTCTTCGAGCGCATGTCAACTATATAGGTTATGATATTATCTTTCTCTATCATGTTTATTGCCTTTTCTGTTGCGAGCGGATAGAGCAGTAACTTCATTCTTCCACCTTTTTATCAATTTGGGCGAGTGCATTTATCGCGCTCTCGCTCCATATTATGAGCCTTGGCATGGCGCCAGGCGCCAGAAGCCCCACGCTCATTTTGTCGACGCTGCAGACATCTACCCCAGGTATGTTACGGCCTGCCCTTTCTAGGTTCTTTGAATCCTTCGCCACTATCAGCGCCGTCTTCCTGAATTTCCTTACAGTTGCCTTTGAGTTCCTTCTGAACCTCCTGATCTTTGGCTTGTGAGACAATCTTATCTCGTCCATGAGATTGAGGTTCTTGAAAAATGCCATAAGCTCCTTGCTCTTCGAAAAATTTTCAATCGATGAATCCACGACTATTGGCAGCTCTATCTTAAGGCCGAGCCTCTCTTTAAGCTCATTGCTTGCCGAGGCAGCAATGGCTGATTCTAGCGCAGAGAGCCTCTCCTTCGCGTTGATCCGCTCCACCAGCCTTTTCTCAACCTTCTGTGGATGCGCCCTCCTGCCTTTCGTGCTTGAGGGGATTCTCCTGACATAGCCCATCGCCCCGCCGCC
>JAVZDR010000009.1:0-19677 GCA_038873795.1 Candidatus Micrarchaeaceae archaeon
CCTTTCAAGTATGTACTTTGTATACTCTACTGAAATCTGCGCAACATCAAGGGCCAGCGCCTGCAGCTCTGCCGGCTTAAGGCTTATCTCGCCCTCCGGCTTTATTATTTCTATGCCTGCGGGTATGAAATTGAATGAAACATTTATCAGCGCTGCGACATCCTTGAAAAGGATGTTAAGCACTGCATTTGTCGAATATGTGTTATCTGCTTTTATGGGCTCGTCTATGCTGCCATAGCAGTAGATTACCCCAGGCGTCTTGAGGAGCCTGTTGTTTATAAGGTCAACCATCAGGGGCTGCAGATCCTCCTCCCTCTCGCTCTGCATGTCAAAATAGAGCTTGGCAAGAATGCCACCCTTCTTTATTGCCTCGTCTGTGACTGCTTCAAGTTCGCTCTTGGCCAATCAATCACTTTTTATTGCCTCTATTGCGGCATCAATTTCCAGGGTTACCTCATTGCCGCTTACCAGATCCCTCAGCTTGACCTTGTTCCTTGACCTTTCTATGTCGCCAAGTATTATTGCATACCTTATAGACAACGCATTTGCATATTCCAGCTGCTTAGAAAGGCTCCTCTCCATGACGTTCATATCGGTTGCTATGCCTGCGGCGCGCATCCTCTGCGCCACGAATATTGCGTAATCAAGGTTTTCTTCGCCGATATACGCTACAAACAGCCTCGCGTATGTGCTTGGCGAAGCGGCCTTCGGATCGTAAAGAAGCTCGAATATTCTTGATATGCCTATTGATGTGCCAGTTGCAGGAACGTTCTGACCGGCAAATATGCCTATCAGATTGTCATACCTGCCGCCAGCGGTTATTGTAGGCAGATTTGCGCCCTTGCCTTCTGCTTTGAATTCCCAGACAAAGCCAGTGTAGTAGTCGAGCCCGCGCACAAGCGCAAGGTTCGTTACGACGTTTTCTATGCCGTATAGCTTAAGGATGCTTAAAAGCTTGCCGAGCTTGTCCGATTCGCGCTTTAGCGAAGGGTCTTGTGCGATGAGCTTCTGGATCTTGTTTTCCTCTTCGCTTGTGATGAAGCTAAGCAGCTCCTCGGCCTTGTTTTGGGCTATGCCGAGCGCAACCAGCTGGGCCTTTGCATCATCGATGCTTATCTTTTCGAGCTTGTCTATTATGCGCAGCGCTGCTGGCTTTTTCTGATCTTCTATACCAAAGATGCTGAGCATGCCATTTGCCAGCACCCTGCTGTTGATGTGTATCTTGTAGTCTATGCCAAGAGCGTTGAGGGCAGCCGCCGGTGCAGCTATTACTTCAGCGTCGCTTGAAACCGAAGTGCTTCCGACTATGTCTACATCTGCTTGTATGAATTCTCTTTCGCGCATTTTCTGGGGCTCTTCCCTGCGCCATATCCTGCCTATCTGGAATCTCTTGAATGGCAGCGGCATATCCTTATTTAACGCAAAATACCTCGAAAGAGGCACAGTTAGGTCGTACCTCAAGCCAGCATCGCTATCTTGTATTAGGAAGATTTCCTTTGTGCTTTCCTCGCCATACGCCTTGGCGTTGAGCGTTGAGGTGCTTTCTATGCTTGGCGTCTCTATAGGATAGAAGCCGAAGCGCACGTATGTCTCGCTTATCTTCCTTATTATCTCATTTAGCAGAATTGCCTCCTTGGGCTTGAAGTCCCTTGTTCCCCTAGGCAGCTGGAAATCCATATTACAGACCGCTTCTCAGATTGGCATCAAGCCATTTCTTTATTACTTCCTTTGGCACCGCACCAACAGAATTCGCAATAGGCTCGCCAGACTTGAAGAGCATGGTTGTTGGTATGCTCATTACGCCATATCTTTCGGCTATCTCAGGGCTCTCATCGGTATTGAGACTGCAGAACTTTACCTTGCCGGCGTATTCCTTCGAAACCTCTTCTATTATTGGCGAGTAGAACCTGCATGGCCCGCACCACTCAGCCCAAAAGTCTATTACAACAGGCAGACTTGACTTCAGGACCTCCTTCTCAAAATTTTCGCTATTGACTTCTATCATCCTTTCACCGGAGTAGAATTGAGCATTATTTTATTGCAATTGGCGTGCCCTGCACGCACAGTTCTACATCGTAAAGTCCGAATCTGTGCGAGCTTGCGATGTATTATGTTGCAATCAAATTTATATATTTGCGTGCTGATTTGATATACGCGGGCAATCTTGTGCTTGATGGCAGCATTTCCGCAGGATTGATGGGTTTATGATACAGGCAATAGTTGCATCAATAGACGAGGACAATCTGCTCGCAAGCCCGATGGAAGAGACCGACTTGAGCACGCTGGTTGGCAAGAAGGCAAGGTATGTTGATAGTGCAGGCAAGGTGTGGCCGGCAAATGTTGTAGGGATTGAAAGCGATACCGCAGTTATTGTGAAATTTGACGAGATGCCTACAGGGCTGGGCCAGGGGCAGATACTTGAGATACTTGACAAGCAGGAGGATGAAGCAGAAGGAGAAAAACCGGAATAACAGGGGCTTGATATTTATAGGTCTGCATGTTGAATGGCATGCTGAATGATGATCACTTGCTCTGACGATAGATGATGAGGATCTTGAGTGCTGATACAATGGCTGGCATACCTGACGATGCAGTTAGGAGCTTTGTAAAGAAGTATGCAAAGGCGAAGATAACAGACGATGCGGTAAAGGAGATAGCAAGGATACTCAATACAGAGGCCGCTAAGATATCAAGGTTTGCTGTCAAAAACGCAAAAAGGGAGAAGAGAAACAAGATAACAAAAAAGGACATAATGGATTATGTGCTTAAGCATGAGAATGGCTTGATGTAGCTTTGCGCTGGTTCGGGAATGTACATGGTTGTATACGCCGCAAGGAGCAGTGATGGCAGATACAGGACAGGCCTTTATAAAAGGTATGGCGGCGAATGCTTTGCTGTTTCAGAGAAAATAGGCGATGGCATACTAGTAAGCGAGTTCAGCAAGAATGGAGTATTGATGGACCAGATCTATACGAAAGGCAATGAACCATTTAGCGTGCTTTCAGAATACATGGCTGTTGCCGGAGAGCGACTCGAGCTGGACAACTCTGGAAGATACGAGCAGGTAGTGCTTGATGCGGAGTGCCCTCTCTGCAAGTCGCACTCGTTAGTAAGGGAATATGACAGCGTTGGCCTCGATGAAATAAAGAGCGCGAAGGTTGTGCCCATATTCGTTTGCAGAAATTGCAAGGGCAGATTCTATTCAATAAGCGAGCACTATATCGAGAAACTTGTTTCCGAGCATATAGAACTTTTTGATGAGGGCGAGCTCAATGACTATTATTCAAACAGGGAAGCTTTCATTGGCGAGCTGAAAGAGTATATAATAAGAATTTTTGCTTCCAAAAAGATTATTAATATAAAGCTGGATCAGTGAGCGCATGCCCATATTGCTTTCCTCATTGTACGGGAAGAAGGTCATAACAGTAGGTGGCAAGGTGCTTGGCGATGTCAAGGACGTTATGGTGGACCTTGAAAATGGTGCGGTTTCCCATCTCCTCTTCGCAAAGCTTGAGACGATTGCAAAGAGCGAGAATATAAAGCTTGCCCTTGCCAAAAACAGCGTACTTTACAACAAGGTGAAGAGGGCTTCCGACTCAATAATTGTTGGCAATGTTTAGCCCTGGCTCAGTCAGTTGAGACTTCTCTTGCTATAGGCGCGCGCTCCTTTACAAGTATCCTGTAGCCGCAGTAGGGGCACCTTATTATGTTGCTTATATTCTTTATCTTCTTCCTGCACTGCAAACAGACGTATGCCATATCATTTACCTCATATGGGTTTTGAGCATCCCGACAAGCTTCCTGTGGAGCTCTGAGCTGCTCGTATTTATTATCCTCACATTCAGGGTGCTCTTGGATTCTTCGTCATTCAATGAAAGGATTGGTGTATAATCCTCCATCTCTGAAAAATGCACCTCGAGCCAGTGCACCTTGCCTTTCAGGTAGTCGCGGACAATATCGTCAGTCATTGGCAGCGAAGAGAAACTGAAGAGTATGCCATTGCACCAGTAGAGCGGCATGTTTCCAGCTGGCGTCACCCTCTCCCTTATCAGATCGTCCCTATCGACCTTGACGATCTCGTGAACCACAAGCTCTTCTATTGGCGAATAGGTTATCTTTACCATACTATTACCTTTTTATCATCATGTTTGCCATTATCCCTGCCGGGGTCTTGAATGTATATGCGCCTCCTGCAAAGAGAGTGCCGCAGTGCCTGCACTTCCATATGCCCATGCCAACCCTTCTTACAGCCGCCTTGCCACATATATCGCATACATACCTCGCGCGCTTCTGCTTTAAAACGCCCATGTACCTTTTTCTTATGTTTACTCCATACCTTATGCTTGCGTTGGCCAATCAATCACCGGCATTCTTTACAATGCTCCTGAGCTCCTTCGATTTTTCGAAGCTCTTGTCTATAGCTGAGAGCACCTCGTTGTATGTGAAGGCGCCGCTCAGCCCCTTCTGCATCGCCCTGATACTCTTCTCGTCGTTTGCGATGGTCAGCCTTGCATCCATTACCGATTCCTCGTTTGAGTCCGCATCCAGAAGGATAGCATCGCCCACTTTGGCAAAGGTGCATGAGGTTACTATATCGCCCACCTTGAGCTTCTGCAAGTTGCCCTCTCGGATCACCTTTTCCTCTTCATATTTTGGCATCCTTGTTGAGGAGAGGGCGCTGACCGCAGCGAGCATGCTTGCGTCGAAGAGGTTGCCATCATAGTTCAATATGTAAATATCAACGAAGATGCTCCAAACCTTTCCCTCCTCTATGAAAAGGGACCCAAGGTCTAGCATCGCTGAAGCCCTTATGCCTCTGTCGACCACCCTAGCGAGCTCTATCGCTTCTGGGCTGGGCGGGCCCACCTCAAACTCGGTAGAAGCAAGCGGAAGAAGCTCGGCTGATACGATGAGGTTTCCTTCGTCAGGCTTGTCTGGCATTGGCGTATCAACGTCAAGCTTTACCCCAGCCAGGACCTTTGTGAAGCCGAGGTCAACCTGCGCAGAGCCCTCGGCATGCTCTATGGTGCCTTGCTTTATCTTTATGCTTCTATAGTCGTAGAATCCCCTAGAATCCTCCCTTGAATTTCTGCTTAGAAGCTCCCTTATATATCCTCCTTTTACAATATTTATCGACTGCATCTAATCACTGTATTTTTTTATTATCTTCTCGTATGGCGCCCTGAGCGCCTCTGCCTGGATCTTTGTTATCTTTGCACCGGCATTTTTCACCATGCTGTAGAGTTTCTCGAATTCATCCTTTGTGAGATTGCCATCCATCTGGAGCAGAAGGATCCGCCCTGTAAGGGGATCTATGGCCATTGGCACATCAGCGTCTGAATAATTGTCCTCAATCTTGTTCAGGTCGATGACTATTTCGTCGCCTATCTTGCCCCCTGAGACGGCGAATGGCATTGAGGTCATGGGCAGGCCGGCAGAGGCAAGGGCAACAGATGCGGCTGTGATTCCAGCCGCCCTAGTGCCGCCATCGCTCTGCAGAACCTCTATGAAGAGGTCTATCTCGCACGTTGGGAACTTCTCAAGCATGATAACATTTTCGAATACCTCCCTTGTGACCTTTGATATCTCAATCGCACGCCTATTCGGGCCTGACCTGCCATGCTCCTCGAGGGATGAAAAAGGGGCCATGGAATACCTGCATTTTATTATGGCTTTTTCTGGATCCGCGAAATGCTTTGGTAGGGTTTCTTTGGGCCCATACACAGCGGCAAGTATCTTATTGTTGCCCCATTCTATATACGCTGAGCCGTCAGCATTCTTTAGTATGTTTGCCTCTATCTTTATTGGCCTGAGCTCGTCGAAGGCCCTGCCATCGAGCCTTTTGCCACCGATTATGAGTTTTGGTTTCTCCATTGGCATCACTTAAGCATTTCCTTTATCCTTTCTGTCAGCCCTGATGTATGCGCCTCCTCTTCTACCCTTAGTATTGCTTTTGTGGCCAGCGCTATGTTGCCCCCTTTTATCCAAATCCTTCCATTCATGCCGACTATTATGTTGGATTTTGTGCCCTCAATGAGCTGGTTGAGCATCGTGTTGCCTTTGCCTATAACCCTTGGCACCTTAGAAGGACGTATGTCTATTATCTTGCCCCCGAAGAGCTTCCTAGGGTAGATGAGCACGGCTGTGTTTGTCTCGTCCATCTCCTTTACCTTTGCCTCTATGACATCGCCTATCTTGAGCCTTGAGGATACGAACTTTGCAACAACAATGCCCTTGAACGGCGAATTTAGGTCTATTGTATATGAGCTAAGCCTAGCGTCCTCTACTATGCCTATCACTGTTTCGCCCCTTCTCGGCGTCCAAGACCCTTCAAGAGGTATCAGCATCTTCTGGGATTCGTTATAGACAGCAAGTATTGTCGAATAGGTTTTGCCGTCAATGATCTGCACGCCGTCTATATGAAGTGGCTTGTCGTAAATCATTTCACCTGGTATAACAATTTTGTTCAAAAGACCACCGATAGTTCTGGAATTTTGTATGCCTAAACATATATTTTGTGTATACCTATAATAAGCTTGCTCTCACTTCTCAATTATCTTTGTTGATGCCTCGCCGTGAGTGAGCTTGTTCAGCTTGTCGAAGAACTCGCCCTGAAGGCCCGCGGGAAACTCAACAATGGCACTAAGCGATCCATCTGAAAGCCAATTTTCGGAAGTCATGCCATACTGCTTGAGCAGGCTGTAGCACTTGTTGGCATCGGCTGCAGGAATGGAGACTGCTATCTTGGCGGTTGCGAACTTTATTGGAAGTATGGCATTTATCTTCTTTAGCACGGTTTCTATCTGCTCATTAGCGCTCTTGAATGGATCTATTGCAACCTTTGCCTCATTCATAGCATTTTCTATCCGCTGCGGCGGATGCGGCGTGTTTGTCCTTGGATCTATCGCATTTCTGGCTATTATTGCCACAATCTGCTTCTTCTTCTCATCAAGCATCCTGTTCCTCTGCTCTGTGGTTATTGGAACATTTCCCTTCTTGAGTATTATTTCTGCGACCTTGGCTATGTCAGTTGTGTTGAATGCCTTTCTTATCTTCTCCTGGCTCTGGCGCTCGCCCTTGTTTGCATCCTTGAAGACCTCCTCGCTCTCAAGCACAGAAAGCGGATCCTGGCGTTTGCCTGTTATGTACTCGTATGCAAGCTCAGAATCAACCAGGAGTTCGAATGTTTCGCCAGCAACTGAGTACTTTGCTATTACAGTCTTTGACGGCATCACTATCACTGCAGCTGCTATATGTATTTGGCGATTTCCTTCGTTGAAAGCGCGGTGTATTCGCCGCCCTTTTCGATATAAGAGATGTCTACGCTCTCTTCTGTGAGCTTCTTCTCGCTCACTTTTTTAATTATCTTTATACCAAGGTCTATCGCATCTTCGGTCTGCATGTTTTCTTTGTATTCCTTTGTAAGTATCTCAAATGCGATCTTCTTGCCCATGCCTATGGCGTCAGCCTTGTAGCCAAGGTAGGATGCCCCTGGGTCTATCTCATAGAGCTTTGGATTGGAGTCAACACCACCAAGGAGTATCGAGACGGCGTAAGGCCTTATGCCGCCGTACTGCGTCGCCTGCATCATGTAGCTGGAAAGCTCACGCGCAAGCGCGTCTATCGACTTGACTTCGTCAAAGACGAGCCTGTGGGTCTGCGTTATCGAGCGGGCCGTGTCTATTATGTGTATGCCATCTGACATTATACCGCTGTATGTTGCACCTATATGCGAGTCTATCCTGAAAACCTTCTGTATGGTTGATGAGACTGCCAGCTCTTCTGTTATGTTCTTGTGGGCTATGAATACCACGGAATTCTTGCAGACTAAGCCTATTGAGGTTGCGCCCTTTCTCACAGCCTCTTTTGCATACTCCACTTGGAAAAGCCTGCCATCAGGGCTAAACATCACGCCCCTGTCATATGCTTGCACATTTGGATACATTATATCACAACTCAAAAATATGCTTAGTTAATATGGCGCTTATAATTATATATTTTTGCTTTAGCTGCTTTTCGCTGATTCTGCGGCTATGGCGAGAGCCTGTTTATCATCCTTGGAAATGGGATTGCGTCGCGTATATGCTCAAGATTGAGGAGCCATTTTATCACGCGCTCCATGCCCATTCCGAAGCCTGCATGCGGCACTGACCCGTATCTTCTCAGATCGATCCACCACGCATAGTTTTCCCTGTTGAATTTTACGCCCTGCGACTTTTCCACTTCAGCCATACGCTCCTCAAGCTCGTCGAGCCGCCATATCCTTTCACTGCCTCCTATGATCTCACCGTGGCCATGTGGGGCCTGCATGTCTGCGCAGAGAACTGTGCGGCTGTCCCTGGGGTTTATTGGCATGTAGAAAGCCTTTATCTCCTTAGGCCAGTTGTATATGAAGATTGGCTTTTCTTCGTCGGCAGTGAGTAGGCGCTCATCGTCTATTCCAAAATCGTCGCCCCATTTCTTCTTTGATCCCTTCTCATTGAGGATTTCAATGGCCTTCTCGTAGGAGATACGCTTGAATGGCGGCCTTACCTTAAGCAGTGTCTCGGGCTCTACGCCAAATGTCTTGAGAAGGTCTGCGTTTTTCTTTGCAAGGCTGTTGGCTATGTAGCTTACAAGCCTCTCTTGGAGGTTCATATTCTTCTTGTTATCATAAAATGCCATCTCCGGCTCGAGATGCCAGTATTCGGCGAGGTGCTTGGTTGTCCTTGATTTCTCGGCCCTGTAAGAGGGGGCAAACGAATAGACCTTTTCCAAGGAAAATATCATAGCTTCTGCATAAAGCTGCGACGATTCGGTAAGGTATGCATCCTGGTCGAAATATCTGACTTTGAACATGGATGAGCCGGTCTCGCCACCCGCCTTAGTTATTAGAGGCGGCGTAATCTCGTAGAAGCCACGCTTATCAAGGAATTCCCTCGCATATCTGAAGACGTATGCGCGGACCTTCATGATGTCGCGCATCCTCAGGCTCCTCAGCCAAAGGTGGCGCTTGTCGAGAAGAAGCTCTGTGCTCTGGTATTCTGTTATTGGAAATGGCTCTGCAACGCTGATGTTCTTGAAAGACGATGCTTCAATCTCATAGCCTGTCTGCGAGCGCTCTTCCTTTTTTACCAAGCCTGTTGCAGAGATGCTCGACTCTATGCTAGCCTTTTCGGCATCAAGCCATGACTTTTCGTCAACACCTGACCTCTTTATTGCAAGCTGTATTATGCCTGTGCTGTCCCTGACTATTATGAAGATTATGCCACCGCTCTCCCTCTTCCTATAAACCCAGCCGGTTATGCTTACAGGCCTGCCAATTTCGTGCTCAGCATCTGAAATATGCATCGGTCTCATAAATAGCATTCAGCTAATAACAAATAATAACCTTTTGTGTAGCGCCTTTGCATCCAGCAAGGCTCTGAAAGGCCTTTTGCAAAGGCTATTATCCTTTTCCGTCCATTATTTAGATATGCCTGAAGAGGAGGATCTGACAAAAAGATACAATGCGCTTTACTTAGAAATAATATTGAAATACAAGGATTACATAGAGGAGCAGGAAAGCCTTTATGTTGCGGAATTGCCTAAGCTTGTGACCCCTGATGATGACGTTGTTGTTTCCCTCGCAAACAGGATAAAAAGCAGCTTCCCTATTTATAATTATGAAGAGAACTTCTATGATGCTGCGAAGGCCGCATATGAGCATGTCAAAAAAGACATATATACTGTTGAGCTTCCAGTACAGTTCTGGCTCACGCCAAGGCAGACAGAAACGGCTGGCGCTGGCGATGTGTTTGACAAGGCTGTGCTGCTCTGCAGCCTGCTGATAGCTCTTGGCAACCCATCATCTAAGGTAATAGTAATTATAACCGATTCTGAAAGGAGATTTGTGATTTATGCTGAATTCGGAGGCAAGGTAATAGCCATGGGGTTTGAAGATGGGATCCAGGAATTCTCAAGCATAGACGAAATGATGGCACACTTCAAGATAGAGAAAGGCAAAGATGTTACGGCTTATGAGTTCAACGACAAAATGTACAGGGATATAGCATAGCATAGAGGCTATGCCCAATTCTTGTTGAAAGCATTTGCATAGTAGCTTTCTGCTGATTTTATTGTGCCTGAAGTCTTCAATGTATAGATGCCTGTTTTGGCGCCGCGCAATTCTTTTATGAATGCAAGCGCAAGTATAACCTCGCGTTCTGATCCCCTTGCTACCCTGAGTATGAACGAGTCGCGCCCCATTGTCTTCACAATGCGCGGGCTTGCCTTAGAATATGACTTTGCACCCATGAAAGAGAGCAGACCCTTGCATATCTCCTCTTCAAGGGTCCTTGAATCGCAATCGAATGGCCTGGATCCTTCGGCAAGTATGTACCTATGCTTCTTCTTCAATATCATGGATATCGCCGTTTGCGCCCAGCATCCTCTTTGAAAGTGCCTCGTCAGCGCCCAGCATCTTTGCCATCTCAATAAGCTGTTCTGCTGATCTCATCTCATCGCTGTCCCTGGCGAAAGAGGCGATCGCAACCTTTACCTTGTAATGGAGCGCCCTTTTCAACAAATCCGAATTCCAGATTATCCTTTGTATCAGCTGGTCTGAAAAAATAAGGTCTCTTGCGCTAAATATGAGTGGCTTGCCTTCAGCTGAGATCTCGCGCAGCATCTTTTTTGTATAATTCCTATTAGCAACGAAGGCGACAACGCTCTTTGACCTCGCAGCCTTCCTAGCTATCGCTTCAGTCGCCGGATTTATTATTAGGCGCTTGCCTTGGCGCTGCTGAATAGTTGTGGCGATGCCCCAGCTTATGTTGAAGACCTTTTTGAAGCCAAGCCTACGCACAAGGTCATCGCTCACCTTATCGTGCATCTCTGTTATGTCAAAGTAGTACATCCTATCATGCCGTGCCTTCGGCTGTGCTTTCGAGCATCATCCTTTTTTCTATTGTCTCTTTTATCCTTTCCGGCGGATAGAGAAGCTTTATCAACTTTGTATGGCCGCGCACGCCCCTCCCGGATTCAGAGGTGGAGATGAGGCCCTGCATGTCCAGATCTGAAATATATTTCCTGTACCATCTGGAGCTCTTTGCCTCCTTCCTCAAGGATTCGGCTATTTCAACATATTTTTCATATACCTCGCCGCTGAAGAGAAAGCTCTCTTCGCCGTCTGCCAGCTTCTTGTACCTGCCTCCCTTCAGGGTAAGGAGTGCTATCGCATAGAGCACGAGGTTCTGGTGCTCCGGAAGTGTGCTTACCAGGTCGTATGCAACCTCCTCCTCAGCAGTCTTCGCTGCCCTCTCAACCTCCCTTGTTGTGACTTTAGCCAAGCCTTCCTCTTCTGAGAGTTCGCATGCCTTCGCAAGTATCTTGAGGGCTAAGCGCGCATCTCCGCTCTCCCCAGCAGCTATCGCCGCGGCCAGGTTTACGGCCGCATTCTCAACAACATTCGGCTTCGTCGCTATGGCCAGCCTCTGCTGCATTATCGCAGCCAGTTCATTCGAATTGTAAGGAGGAAAAACAATCTCCGTTTCATCCAGAGTAGATAGGCTCCTCGGGTCGAGCTGGTCCTTGAAGGATATCCTGTTTGATATGCCTATCATTGTTATGCCGCCGGATTTTATGTCGCTGTTTGCCCTTGAGAGCGTATATATGAGGTCGTCGAGGTCCTTTACGGTGTCTATTTCATCGAGCACAACTATCAGTATCTTGCCATCCTCCTCTATCCAGCTTATGATCTTCTCATATATATCTACAATGCCATAGCCGCGCTTGGCGTATGTTGGCATATTGTCCGCTACTATCTTGTTCAAGACCCTATAGCGGGAGTTGTAGATTCTGCAGTTTATATATGATATTTTAGCCTTTACTGAAGGACTGCTGTTTATCTTGGAGATGATGTTCTTTATGCAAGATGTTTTGCCCGTGCCTGTCTTCCCGTAAATGAAGATGTTCCTGCCCCTGCTTCCCTTCAGCGCAGGGAGCAATGCCTTTATTATGCTATCTATCTGCTTGTCGCGGAAAAGGAGCGTTTCGGGTATGAAGTGTGGTGACAATGCCTCCCTGTTGACGAAGATCTTTGACTCTTTGAGAAGCTCTGAGAATGGCTCTGGCATTGAATCCCCGAGCAAGCTATATTATGATTTTATGTTAAGATTTTTAATGATATTCATGAATTCTTCCTTTATCCCCTCATCCTCTAGCGCTGGTATCTTGCCCTCGTCGCTCAGCTCGTTGAATTTGCTATCATGCTTTATCGAGCCAAGGAGCAAAGTGCCTAGTGATTCTGAGAGCTCTGCCGCATTTTTTGAATCACCAAAAGACATCGTTTCTACTACTCCGAGCAGGGATATGCCGAGGCGCTTGGCCATAAGCCCCGAACGGCCAGCATTGATCGCTGCTATCTTCTGTGGCGTTGTCACGAGCACTATGCCATCAAGATCCAGGAGTTGCATTATGGAGAGCGGTGCATCGCTCGTGCCTGGCGGCAGATCAACAATCAGGTAATCTAGGGCGCCCCAATCGGCATTCTCAAGGAATTCTGCAATCATCTTCGCTATGAGCGGCCCGCGCCAGATTATTGGCTTTTTTGTATCATCAGTGAAAAGAGCTGTTGAAAGGACCTTTACGCCATTGTGGAGGACCGGTTTGAGAGAGGTCTGCATAGCTGAGGCTTCTAGGCCAGCGAAGAAGTTGACATTGGGGCAGTCTATGTCAGCATCAAGCAGGCCGACTTTGTAGCCAAGATTATTAAGCAGGTATGCAAGGTTTACAGCTACTGTTGTCTTGCCAACCCCGCCCTTTGCGCTGTATATGCCTATCTTGTGCTTTATGTTTGCGAGCCTCTTTTTTATGCGTTCTTTCTGCGCTATCACGTTAAGGAAACTAGGATGCATTGCTGCGCCCCCGCTCTGCTCCATAGGAATCGATTATACATGGCAGCACTAATATATATTTTTAGCTATAGACGTTTTTTACGCTGATATATTTTGCAATAGCATAGAAATTTATGTCTGCTTTTCCGATACAGAACATATGAAAGCATTTGTTGGCACATCAGGCTGGCTCTACGGCTGGAACAAGGAGTCTAGCTTGGAATGGTATGCCAAGAATTCAGGGCTCAACGCAATAGAGCTCAATGCTAGCTTCTACAGATTCCCTTTCCCGAACCAAGTCGTGGGTTGGCGCAAGACAGGCGGCATGCTTAGATGGTCCATAAAAGTGAACAGGATTGTTACGCATATACATATGCTGAATGACAAGGCAATTGCAACATATGAAAAATTCATAGAGATATTCAAGCCTCTTGACGATATCGTGGAGTTCTACCTTTTCCAGATGCCACCAAGGTTTTCCATATTGCAGAAGGAAAGGCTTGAGGATTTCGTCAAGAGCTTCGACCAGAAAAGGATAGCACTTGAGTTCAGGAACAGGAGCTGGTATGATTTCGATTTTGACAAGATGGACTTTGGCGGTGCCATTGTTTCCCCAGATTCCCCTGAAATAAGCCGGATTGTATTTGCAAAGAATGGGCTTGAGTATATAAGATTTCATGGAAGAAGGTATTGGTATTCGTACAAATACAGCAAAGGCGAGCTTGAGGAGATGGCTGACCTTGCCATAGCCAAAAAACCGCACAAAATCATGGCTTTTTTCAACAACAACCATGACATGCTTGCCAACGCAAGGGAATTTGCGAGCTGCCTGAAAGGGCTAGAGACCAAAACTAAAGATTATTATAATTAATCCTTCTTATATTCAAAAGGTCCGGTGATTTTGTGAATATAAATGAACTAAAGGTAGGTGCAAAAAGCGTCACGCTTGAAGCTACTGTTGTGGAGAAGGAGGAACCCAGAGAAGTCGTAACGAAGTATGGAAAGAGGTTGAATGTTGCTAATTTGATTCTGAAGGATGAAACCGGAAGCATAAGCCTCTCCCTTTGGGGCGATGACATAGACCTTGTTGGGGTAGGCGACAAAATAAAGATAATAAACGGCTATGTTGGCGAATTCAGGGGCACTCCCCAGCTTTCAGTGGGCAAATACGGTAAGATGGAGGTAATCGAGAAATCGAGCGGCAAGGAGGAAGAACTTAGTAACACGGAAAAGGAAGAGAGGGAGGAGTTCCCTGATGAAGACCAGTAACTGGCAGCTCTGATTTTCAAATCTGTGCGTTTAGCTTGGGTTTAGCCAGGCTTGGCCTAAATTGCTAAGTCTATTACATCGTTGATTTTGGGGGCGTATGCTTCGAAACCCTCTACCTCTAGCGCCGATGCAAAGTCGTTGGTGCTCTGCATCTCGCCATGCACGCATACCACTACTTCTGGGTTTACCTGCCTGACGAAATCATATAGGTCGCTCTTGCCGGCATGCGCAGAAAAATCATAGAAAGCGACAGGTGTCCTAACCTTGAACTTTTTGCCATCGACAATTATGGGCTTGTTCTCCAGCACTCTCCTGCCATTTGTGCCCTCTATTTGATAGCCTGTCAGGAAAATTTTGGAGTTTGCATTTAGCATCTTGATATAATCAAGCACAGGGCCGCCATTCAGCATGCCAGCAGTGGTAATTATTATGTGCGGTTCCTTCATAATGCGCACCCTCTCATTGTGGCTGCCAAGCCATATTGCATCCCTCGCCGCGCTTTCCAGGCTTTTTGCATCTTTCAGCGAATCTGCGTATTTGAGGGTTATTTCGGTTGCATCCTTGGCCATTCCATCGATGCAGACATATTCCGAGAGTTTTTTATTGTAGAGTATTGCAAGCAGCTCTTGGGCCCTGCCAACAGCAAAGCATGGAAGGAGCGCAGTTCCGCCATTCTCAAGCACCTCCTTTATGGCTGTAGCGAATTCATTTATGAGCCTCTTCCTATCAGGATGTTCACTCGCCGCATATGTCGATTCTGTTATAAGTATGTCAGCTTTGATCGCTGAAGCTCCATACTGAAGGTTCTGCTCAGCGAGCTTAAAGTCTCCTGTATAAAGTATTCTCTTTCCATCATTGTACCTTTCTATCAGGGTGAGCGCGCTGCCGAGTATGTGGCCTGCATCGTAAAAAGTGATGCTGTGACCGTCAACCTCCTCTGCTATGCCGTACTCCTTGCTTTTGTAGTTTTTGTTGAAAACAGCGAGCTGCTTGTTGAAAAAACGCGGTTTAGCATGCTTTTTGTTTGCAAGCTTCATCGAATCCTTTATCAGCAGGTTGCTTAATTCAAGAGTTGGCTTTGTGCCGATTGTAATCGGAGGCACGGCAAAATAGAGTGCTGGGGCTGAGCCGCTGTGGTCAAGATGAGCATGGCTCAGGGCGAAGACATCGACTGACTTTGGCATTACTGGATATTCCACATTGCCATCTATCTTTATTCCATAGTCAAGCAGTATATTTATCTTGTCTCGCAGCATTATCGCTGACCTCCCCACCTCACTTGCTCCGCCAAGTAGTTGTATCTCCAAATAATCATCTGGGTTCTCTGTTTTGAAATTTGTAATCCAACTTCACAAAGCAAATCTATAAATGTTCTATTTGGTGGCCGCTTTTTGTATTTTACCCAACTGCATGCACCTTCCCTTAGCAGGGCGCCCTGCTTTTTATATCGTATATGCGCTTGGCGTTTGGAGCAAAGGCAGAAATAGAGAGGGCATAGAGTGTGTCGGTTGGTATGACAGCAAAGTTGTTAAGGATGAAGCGTGCGACCAGACTTATGTTTTTAGGCTCTGGAGTTAGTATATGCATTTTATCAGATGCCTGTCTTGTTCACTTTGTGGAATTCATCGGTCACTGTGCCCGCAGAGCGATAGAGCATGTTAATTCCGACTATTGCTAGGACCACTATTATTGTAACTGATGACAGGATGAACGCGCTAGAATTGAATTCCGGGAAGTTTGAGAAATACAATGGTATGAGCAGTATAAAGCCTATTAGGAATACAAGAAAGAGTATTGATCCTGCCACTGCTATTTCGGTGTATTTGTATTCGAACATTACCGACAGCGAGACGTAGAGCGACATCAGTATGCCGCCAGCAGAGAGAAGCATCAGAAGCGCAGCAAGGGAACTAAACAGTGCTATAGGTATTAGGAAGATTATAGTAAAGAGGACCATTGTGATGATAAGCTTGCCAAGATATTTTGAGTGGCGGTGATGCTCAGCTTCATTCATTATTGATGTTGTACGTAGATGCGCGTTCACTATGCTTCCTATTATTACTATAATGGCTGAGGCAAACATTATTATGTACAGGTAAAGTATCTGCACGCCGCTTGCACCGTAGAACTGCTGGAAAATAAGAGCCATTATCAGCGAGATGCTGTAAATGACCGCAAAAAGAGCAAAAGAAAAGCCGATTGCCCTGTAATTCTGGAATATCATGAACCTTTTTATATACTCCCTTGGATAAGGCATGCCACTCGAATTTATATCGCAGCTCTAATTTAAAAATATTGCTGTTTTGTTTCCAGCAAATCCTGGGCAGATACTCTTTGCTGGCTTCTCAGATTTATTGCATTAGCGCAGGTGTGCACCCTTTGGCATGGCAAAGCCTTTGCAATTTTCATATAAGGCAGGTCTCAACCCATTTCGGTATTCGCAATTCAGACGAGCAGAAGAAAGACCACATTGCCAACAAGCAGCGAGATAATAGTGCCTATAAATGTGAAAAGTGCGAGCGGCACAGCATGCTTATATACAGGCAGCTTCACTTTTACATTCTTTATTTTTTTGATCAAGTCCTCGCTTGCCAATCTGCCGAAGAGGCTGGTTTTGCTCTTGAAGAATGCGATCTCCTTCCTGCTCATAAAATTTATAGCTATCATATCCCCTGCTTCCAACTCTCTTGGGTAGATGAACTCTATCATGCCCATATTTATCCTCTTTTCGAAGAGGCTTATTGTAATAGACGCTGCAGCAAGGATTATTATGATTGCAAGTGCCGCAATTCTGATGCCGAAGATGTATGTTATGTAAACGGCAAGTATCAAGTATGCAAGGAAAAGCAGCAATGTCCTGAGAATCTCTGCCGAACCTATGCTGGTCATGCCTTTTTTGCTTGGAGAGCGGAGCATATAGTAGAGAGGCACTGCCACAAGGGTAACGATTCCGGTTGCAAGAAAGACTGAAAATATGAATGGAAAGCCAAGCTGGCTTATTGAGGTAAGCAGCGGCATTGGCTGGATTGGCAGAAGGAGCGAAATTGTTGCAAATTCAAGGCTGTCACCGAGGCCTAGCTGCCCATTTTTGTAAAGCACATAACCTATGCCTCCTATGCCGAGCGCAATGAGTATGCTTGTGAATGCTATGCTCAGCCCATATGTGAGCGTTGCAACCACACCTATCGCGAGCCCAGAATAGACAAAAGCATCAGGCACATTTCGTTTGTTATAAACATCAAAAAGTGCATAGATCAGCGTTATTACGATCAATATTGCAATCCTGACCATATCTAGAATCATTCTATCAGCACTTTTTGGAAGGGCCTATACTTTTTATTGAACACAAACTTTAAATAGATTATTCAATATATAAAAACAGGTGCAGGTTGTGCAGACGTTACTGCTATTTGCGAAAGCGGAGACAGCAGATAGGGGTAGCGTATGCAATAAGTCCTACTTTTATAATATATGTGGCCTTTGGGCTGCATAATCACAAACCCTTGTGATTCTTGTTTTCAGGTGTTTTATGTGGCCCAAATAAACAAAACATACAGAGCGTGGTATGCAAAAAGAATCAGCGAGCGCGAGAGGTTGGTCTTGGCAGAGATAGGGCGTGACAGAATCGATACGGCTTCGAGCTTCGTAGACTACATGAATGACTTTTACGGGATTCCAAAAAGCTCTCTGTGGTACCTTCTGAATGTGATGAAGAGGCGGGGGATGTTAGATTTTGCATCAAAAGGGGAATCAGGCAAGGGATTATACCTGACAAGCAAGGGGCTAGCATATTTGGGGGGCAGCGCACCATACAAAGCGAAGATGCTACTAGATATGCCTGCTATTTATGTACGGTGATGCCCACATTTGCATGCTCAGCTTTCAGGAGGGCCAGCTTCTTCCTTGAGCCGCCGGAATAGTTTCCTATTCTGCCGCTGCTGAGTATCACCCTGTGGCATGGCAGCACTATCGGGAGAGGATTTTTCCTCAATGCTGTACCAACAGCTCTATAGGCATTTGGTCTGCCTATTCTTATGGCTATTTCCTTATATGATGCGGTCTTGCCCCTCGGTATTTTGAGCGTTTCCAAAAGCACTTTCTTCTGGAAGTCTGTCAGGCCATGCCTCTCAAGCACCTTCAATATATGGCTTCTTGTGTATCGCATTATCTGCTGTTTGGCAGATCAAATTTATAGCTTGAATTGTATATTTTATATAAGGCGGTTCTATGAAAAATGCAAAGAAAACCCTAAAGGTATGGCTTGATGGAAGATTGATTGATTATGATAAAGCAAAGGTTCCAATATTGACGCATTCACTGCAGTATGGGAGTGGAATCTTCGAAGGGATAAGGGCCTACCAAACTGATGCTGGACCAGCAATATTCAGGCTTAATGACCACCTGAAGAGGTTTTTCAACAGCGCAAAGATATATGCTATTGACATTGGCTATTCCAAGAACGAGCTGGCTGAAGCAATAATAAAGCTTGTGAAGGCTAATGATCTTGGCGATTGCTACATAAGGCCTTTCGCATTTTACAATGATGATAGCATAGGTGTCTCAGCATTTGGCAAGAAAGTCAGCGTTTTCATCGCCACAATTCCGTTCGGAGCATATTTTGGAAAGGGCAAAGAGTTAGGGATAAAATGCAAGGTTTCTTCGTGGCGCAGGATAAACTCTGAAATACTCCCAGTGCAGGCTAAGGCGAGTGGCAACTACATAAACTCCATAATAGCAAACAATGAGGCCAAAGCATCAGGATTTGATGAGGCAATACTGCTGTCTGCAAATGGTTATGTAGCTGAGGGCCCAGGCGAAAACATATTCATCGTCAAGGATGGCAGGCTGATTACACCAGATGAGAGCGCAGACATACTCATGGGCATAACCAGGGATTCGTTGATAAAGATAGCAGAGAGCATTGGCTTGGAGGCTTCTGAAGGGCTCATAC
This sequence comes from Candidatus Micrarchaeaceae archaeon, assembly GCA_038873795.1. Lineage (GTDB taxonomy): Archaea > Micrarchaeota > Micrarchaeia > Micrarchaeales > CABMGC01 > JAVZDR01. The sequence goes on from JAVZDR010000009.1 coordinate 19,075, forward strand.
ACAGGGAAGAGCTTTATACTGCTGACGAAGCATTCTTTGCAGGAACTGCTGCGGAGGTCACGCCGATAGTGAATATAGATGGCATAAGGATAGGTAGTGGAAAGCCCGGCCCAATAACAAAAATGCTTGCTGAGAAGTATTCGGATGCTGTCCACGGGAAGGATGCTCTTTTCAGCGACTGGATCACAGTTGTCAGCTAGAGCAGCTTTAGGCTCTTGGTGAACTGGTCTATTTCATCGGCATGCCATGGGCCTATGCCGAGTGCAGTCTTTGTGCCAGGTGGGAGCTCAGTGAGCCCAGCATCGCTTACCAGGGCGCAGGGCACTCCCTTGTATTTGAATGCATCATGGAGCCTTTTCAGGATGTCTTCGCTTTCTGCCTTAAGCACTATCTTCTTCTCGCCAGTATCAAGCCATTCTTTAGCAATGGCTTTGTCAGCCTTTTCTGCCTCGAAGTAGCTCATCAACGAAGCATGGGCAACCTGCGCAGCCATCTTGCCCTTGCCCATTTCTATGTCTGTCCTTACGATTATCACCTGTTTTATCTCTGCCATGAGTGTATTTGCAATGCAAGCTTTTTATTGGTTCTTGACAAAACGCATAG
>JAVZDR010000010.1:0-19460 GCA_038873795.1 Candidatus Micrarchaeaceae archaeon
CCAGAACTGATTGCTTAGGTCCTTGATTTCGTCCTTGTTGTATGTCAATTCCATGTGCTCGACATTCTTGTGCATGCCAGCATACGTCAGGTTTGCAGAACCATATAATGCTGCGCCTCTGCCGATGTACATCTTCGCGTGCACAAACGATGCAGGTACCCTCAGGATGATATTCGATGGTTTTCTGTATTTTAGTTTTAGTAAGAAAACGGCAAAGGATGCCGCAGAAACGATGAATGATACGAGCCCAACTACCAGCACTGCGGCAATGTAAATGAGGAGTGATACGTACCAAACTGCTAGTGCAATGGCAAGGAAGACCAATGCCAGTAGAAGGAGTTCCCAGCTTATCCTGCTTTGGGTAAGATATGTGCTTGCATTGCTCTCCATCGACGAGGTTATGATGTAAATTTTTTTCTCGGCAGAAATGCGCCTAAGCGCAGATGCATAATATGCATCTATATACGGCGAAACCACGAGCAGCGGGCCATCGTCGTTTAGGATCAGCTTTAGATACCTATATGATTCATTTCCCGAATAAGAAATTCTTTCCTTGCCAAGCATTTTTGCACCGCAGGTCATTCGGCGGACTGCGCATTTCCGCATTTGTTGCGCTTTCAGTTATGGGCTCCACAAGATCTAGGCCATTATACGGCGCAGCGTTGTAGCCTATGTTGCGCAGGTTGGAAGCAAACAGCTCAGCATTGCCCCCGAATGTGAATATAATGCTTGGATTCACTGAATCTATATAACTGGTGGCTTGCCTAAAATCGGCGTGGTCGCTTAGCGCAAACTGTGCGTCTGTGTTGAACCTGTAGATCTTAGCAAAACCAGTTGCAACAGCAGTATATACCGCCTTGCCGTAAAGTCTTTTTAGAGCCGCCTTGATTCCACCCAAATCATGGCTTTCTATCACAGCAACGAAGTTCCGCCTTATTGCAGAGTCGAATTCGTCATAATCGTCGTAAGCTGAGATATATTCAAGCGCAATTGAGTTTCTCTCATAAATCTTATTTATGGCGCTGATCTTCTTGCTCACTACAGGGACCATGCCTGCATCGTTGAGTATCTTTATGAGCTCCTGCGCTTTGCCAAGGGCATATGCGCCGAAGATGGCTATGCCCTTGTCAAGGACTTCTAATGCATATTTTTGTATTGACTCAGCCACCTGCAGTTTGTCATCGAATTTCACGCTGGGATAAGGGTATGTAGAATCAATTATTGCTATGTCAGCCTCGCGCATCTCTATCGGCTTTGCGGCAAATGATGGTTCAAGCTGGTAATCGCCTGTATAAACTATCGAATAGCCGTGCTCGCAATCATCTATGAAGAGCTGCTTAGAGCCAAGTATATGGCCTGCATCCAGCAGCCGAGTGTTGCCAGCATCTGCCCGTTTCACATTTTTGCCATATACGACTTTTATGAGCTCTTCTGTTTCTTTGCTCATCACAGCTTCTAAGTCTGGCCTTCTGATATGGTCGCTATGTGCATGAGATATGAAGTTCAGGTTCGGATTGCACCCTATTCCGTCTAGTGCTATCCTATGCATGCCAATGGAAATTGACATCCGGTCGCCGCTACTAATTGGAAAAAAAGAAATATAAATTATAGCATTAGATGCAAAGAGGTTAGGGTCCATACTTTTTCTTCCACAGATTAGACCAAAACATATTTATTCATGAAGTGCAAAAAAACATTGATTGCTATGGTAGAGGATTTGGTAATAATAGGCTCAGGGCCTGCGGGGCTAACTGCGGCGCTCTACGGTGCACGCGATGGATTCAAGCCTCTTGTAATCAGCGGAACGTCAGCTGGTGGCCAGTTATTGCTCACCACCACGGTTGAGAATTTTCCTGGCTTTCCAGATGGCATATATGGCTCAGAAATAATAGACAGGATGAGGAAGCAGGCTGAGAAGTTCGGGGCAAGGTTCGTTGATGGCGATGCGACAGCCGTAGACTTCAGCTCAAAGCCACTGAAGGTATTCGTAGGCAGCGACGTATATGAGGCCTTTTCAGTGATAGTGGCAACAGGCGCTTCTGCGAGATGGCTTGGCATACCTTCCGAGAAGAAATTCATAGGCAAAGGGGTATCAAGTTGCGCAACATGTGACGCAGCATTCTTTAAAAACAAAGATGTTATAGTCGTTGGCGGCGGCGATACGGCCATGGAGGATTCGATATTCCTGACAAACTTCGTAAACAGCGTGACAGTGGTGCACAGGCGCGACAGGCTCAGGGCCAGCCAGATAATGCAGGAGAGGGCATTCGCAAACAGCAAGATAAAATTCATCTGGAACAGCGTCGTAGAGGAAATACTCGGCGATGCAAAGGTCTCAGGAGTGAAGCTGCGGAATGTCATTACCAATGAGATAACTGAAATGAAGGTTGACGGAGTTTTTGTGGCTGTAGGCTACGAGCCGAATACTGCAATATTCAAGGGCCAATTAAAGCTCGATGAACAGGGCTACATTGTGGCAGATGAAGAAGTCAAGACTGACGTAGAGGGCGTGTTTGTGGCTGGGGATGTTGCAGACAAATTCTACAGGCAAGCAATTACGGCCGCGGGCAGCGGGGCAAAGGCTGCACTCAAGGCAAGGGAATTTCTGCTAAAGCTAAAGTACGAACAGAGCAAGGTTCAGAGGTAGTCCCGGATTTTTCTTTGGCCCTTATACTTTTCAAGCGAAGAGACCCTCACACCTATCTTCCTGACGAGCTCCTCATGTGGAAGGCCGCTGTATATGCTGATCGCTGTGCTGTATATCGTCTCTGCGCTGTTTGATATGTAGCTTATCGTTTTGCTTTTTAGGTGCTCGTCGAAGTTTGAATACCTTATCTTCAATGTCACTCTCTTGAATGAGAAGCCCTGCCTCTTAAGCTCTTCTGCCACCTCTTCAGACATCTTCTTCAGGGCATTCCTTATTGTAAGCATGTCTACGGTGTCAACGTCGAATGTAAGTTCCCTGCCTATTGACTTTACAGTATAATCGCTTATTACTTCACTCTCATCTATGCCATTGGCGCTCCTGCTCAGCTCTATACCGTATGCACCGAAATTCTCGAATAGCATTACTGGGTTGGCATTGGCTATATCTGCTATCTTCTTGAAGCCCATAGCCCTTAGCTTCTCAGCACCTTTCCTTCCGACCCCGTATAGCTTTTCAATAGGCATATCTGCGAGAAACTGCTTTGCTTCATCTTCTTTCACAAGTCTGATGCCATTGGGCTTTGCAGCCTCGCACGCCATCTTCGCGATGAGTTTGTTAGGACCAATCCCAACCGAACATTTCAGGCCAGTCTCAGCCAAAATCTTTTCCCTTATAGAAGCGGCGTATGCAACCGCATCCTCATAGTCTTTTACAACGCCTGTGACATCGATATATGCCTCGTCTATGCTCACCTGCTCAAACTTTTCAGAGAAACCATGGATTATGGCCATCACTCTTCTAGATATGGACTCGTAGTATGGCTCATCAACAGGCAGGAATATTGCGTCTTTCTTTATCCTATATGCCGTAGATATTGGCATGCCGCTCTTTATCCCATATCTCCTTGCTTCGTAGTTTGCTGTGCTCACGACGCCTCTACCTGAGCCACCCTTTGGGTCAGCACCCACAACTACCGGCTTGCCTCTTATCTCTGGCTTTCTGAGCTCTTCGCAAGCTACAAAGAATGAGTCCATGTCTATGAGCATTATTGTCCTCATAGCTAATCAAGATTTATCTCTATGACGCTCCCGTTCGGTTCAGTCTCCCTAAAGACTTGGGTGCTAAAAGTGTAAAGCTCCACACCTGGCTGCTTCCACGACTCTTTGTGCAGCCCTGCCTTGATGCAGACGTTTTCAAGGAATTCCCTCGCGTTCCACTTCTGCTCCACTGCAACTATCGGCAGAAGCAGGCCGCTATAGAATCCATACTCTATTATGAGGCCATCCCTGCCTATCTTTATCGACTTCTCTATTTCCTCAGGTGTGCCTGTTATGCGCTTTGGCTCTGAGAGTATGCTTACCTCTATTGTTACGTCATTGAGTTCCCTATGCGAGAGAGGCACGAACCTTGGATCCTCGGTCGCTGCTGCCACAGCTGCATCGATCAGTGAGGATTTTATAGGGCCTGCAGCCTTCATGAAGCCTATGCATCCTCTCAGCTCTTTTGTCGGGTAGTGCTCTATGGTCACAAATACGCCGTACCTTTGGTTGAATTCCCCAATCTGGCGTTCTATAATGGATTTGCTAAAGTTAGGCGACTTCAGATGCAGCTCTATGGCATAGCGAGCCATCTTTACAAGCTTTTCCCCCTCTTCAAGAGAATATACCTTCATCTAATCACCTCGCAATGAAGCCATGCGTGAGCATGAAATTCATAACTACAAATATTTGCTATTGCAAAATTTCTCTTCCAGATTTCCAATAGTGAAGCGTTGTAAACGGCCTTGGTATAGCCGGTAGCTGGTTTGCATAACGTTGGTTTGCAACATGCCAATCAACTGATGAAAAGCCCTTGCTTGGGGTGGCCTACGCAAGTTTGAATGTATCTTTGCTGACCTCGCTTACCTCGCCGCTCTCGGCAAGAATGTATGCTATGCCCCTTGCCGCTTCGATATCTATGCTTTCCTTCTGCGCCAGGTCGCTTATCTTTTTGGGGCCATCTTTGAGCTGCTGCAGAAGCCTGCTTGCGTGAGCATCGAAAAACTGCCTTAGGAGTATATAGAACTTTTTGTTGAATGCTCTCGTGCCTATGACGAGTCCCTGCCTTATGCTTTCCTCAAGGGCCAGCGAGATGCTCGCTGCCTGAACTTCTGTGGGCAGAACTACATAGCCATTCTTTTCAAGGCTCTTTATGTCGTCGCTTTTCTGGGCAGCATCCTTTATCAGCAAGTGCACGGGCTCTTGCTTTTGCGTAAACTCCAATGCCTGCCTTGCTTGCTGCTGCTGCTGGGGTTGCGGCGGCTTCTTTCTCATAAGGAATTTGTTGTATATGCTGTTTGATATGCTGTAAAGCTCTGCGCCGCTTTTGTCCTTGAATAGGGTAACGTATTTCCGTTTTATGAGATCCTGAAGCACAGCCTTTTCGCTCTGGTTGAGAATCTTAGCTACAGCATCAGGAGTGCGCTGAGGATACCTAAGCTCATCAAGCTTCTTCAGGACAATTATCTCAGCTTCAGATACTTGATCCTTAGCCTGCGCCTGCGCGGCGTATCCTGGCTGCTGGATGCCGCTCCCAGCAGCTATAAGCTTTGCGATATAATCTTCCTTGGCTATGATGAATGCATTATCGCTGAATTTCATGAACTGCAGTTCATCGTTCTCCTTTAGCCCAAGGGTTTCCTTTACCTCGTACGGCACGTATATTGCAAGCTTGCCCTTCTGCAAAAATACTCTTACTATTTCAAGCACCTAAAAAGTATTTTATTAATTGTTTATGTATTATATGATATGCAAAATTTAAAAGAGTTCGTTAATTACACAAGGAAAGAGCTCGATGCAGATGGGATGCATGCCGTGGAACTCAATGCGAAGGCATTGGGCCTACGTGATGAGCAGATGATGGAGGCTGCTGGCATAGCGGTTGCGGACTTCATAAAATCGAACTTCCCAAAGGCAAAGAGCATCCTCTTTATATGTGGTACAGGCAACAACGCAGGCGACGGCTTCGTCGCAGCTAGACACCTGCATGATTTCAATGTCACAGTCGCGCTGCTTTCAAGGAAGGAGCAGATAAAGCAGGGACCGGCTGCGGTGAACTTCAATGCGCTTGCAAGCATGCTCTCAGTGAAAATAATTGATAATGCCAGCGCAGATGATATTGCATTGCAGCTCAAGAACTGCGAGATAGTTGTAGACGCAATATTCGGTACAGGCTTTTCTGGAAAACTGCCGCAGGGCATAACGCGCATAATAGAGCTTGCAAATAAATCCGCAGCAAAGAAAATTGCAATAGATGTGCCATCAGGATTCTCAAGTAAGGGCACAACTGGTTTGACATTCTCTGCCGACTACACAATAACATTCCACAAGCCTAAGAGCGGCCTTTTAGGATTCAAGCATGCGGGCAAGGTAATCGTTGCAGAGATAGGCATACCCATAGAGGCTGAACTTCTCACCGGTCCGGGCGACCTCTTTGAAGCCTCACCAATCAGAGGGCTGTTTGCGGACAAGAACGCAAACGGCAGGGTACTACTTGTTGGGGGAGGCAAAATATATCTGGGGGCTGTTGTTGCCGCATCGATTGCCGCGCTCAGGACGGGCGCTGGCTATGCCGTGACATACGTGCCCAGACATCATGCAGCCGCAGCAAGAAGGCTGAGCACAAACACCATAATAAAGCCGATGGCAGGCGACCGCCTCTCTGAGGCCGACCTGCCCGAGCTGAAGGAGGAGCTCAAAAAGGCAAATGCGCTTGTCATAGGTATGGGCCTCGGCACTGAAAGGGAATCTGTGAGAGCTGCGGCAAGACTTATAGAGTATATGAATTCCATCGGCAAGCCCTCTGTGGTCGATGCTGATGCAATACCTGCGCTGAAAGATGCGAGGCTTAAGAATCCGGCAGCCATTGTCGCTACGCCACACGACAGGGAATTCTTCAGGCTTACAGGAATGCAGCTTCCGAAGGAGAGCGCCGCAAATATGCATGAAAGGGCTCGCTATGCTCTCAGCGCGTCGAAGCAACTCGGCATATGCATATTGCTAAAAGGGCACAACACAGTGATAGCTAGCCCGGAGAGGCTGAAGATTAACATGGCTAGTTCTGCAGTCCTGGCGAAGATGGGCACTGGTGACGTGCTTGCCGGCATTATAGGTGCATATGAGGCGATGGGCGCAGGTGCCTTCGAGTCAGCTGCTGCGGGAGCATACCTGCACACTAAAGCTGGAGAGCTACTCGCAATGGAGAAGGGCTATCACATCCTCGCAAGCGACATAATAGAGCAGATCCCAAGGATAGCAAAGGAGTTTGACAGGATTTCAAGTGATTAGATGAAGGACAATCCACTGCTTGGAGCCATTGATGCTTTTGCAATGTGCATAATCTCAGCGCTGCAAGCAGCTGGCCTAGGCACTGATGCTGATGCTGAGCAAGTCCGCGCCAGCATATCAATTGGTGGGGGCGAGCACGGCGACATGAATTCCTCAATAGCATTCAGGATAGCGCATAAGATCGGGAGGCCACCTCACGAGGTTGCAGCTGAAATTGTGGGCGCTGCGAAGGCCACAGCACCCATATTTAGGATAGAAGAGCTCGATGGCTACATAAACGCGTGGCTCGATGTACCGTCATTCTCCAAGGATGTTATTGAGACTGCGCTAGCGCTCGCAAAAGACTATGGGAGGAGCGAAATTGGGGGAGGCGAGAAAGTCATAGTCGAATTCCCCAGTGTGAATCCGAACAAGCCATGGCACGTCGGCCACCTGAGGAATGCGCTGCTCGGCGACGCAATATCCAACATACTCGCACTCTGCTCATATTCAGTCGAGAGGATAGATTACATAGACGACCTTGGCCTCCAGATGGCAGAGATACTCTGGGGTATTGGGAAGATTGGAGCAGAGCCTGACAAAAAGTATGATGCGTGGCTCGGCGAGGCGTATGTCAAGATAAACAAGATGCTTGATGAAAGAGGCAAAGAAGAGGTAAAGACTTTGCTCAAGAAAATGGAGGATCCAAAAAGCAAAGAGGCGAGCGATGCAAGGAAGGTGGCTGAAAGGTGTGTGAGGGCGCAGTATGAAACCGCATACAACTATGGCATATCCCACGACCTCCTCATATGGGAGAGCGACATAGTCAGTGCGGGACTGCTCGAGAAGGCTTTCAAGATAGGATTGGAAAAGGGGGCTGTTGAGAAGCTGGAAAGCGGCGAATATGCTGGATGCATTGTTGCGAGCCTCAAGGGCTCGAAGTACAAAGAGCTTAAGGAGCTCAAGGGCGACAAGAAGATACTCATAAGGAGCAATGGCGTAGCAACCTACACGGCTAAGGATATAGCTTTCCACATGTGGAAATTTGGGATGCTTGAAGACCCATTCAAATATTCAATTTTCATAAGCGAGCAGCCGAATGGGAAGGCACTTTACTCGACAGGCAAGGAGGGAAAGGCCATGAACTTCGGCGGGGCGCAGAGATCCATAAACATAATAGGCTCAGCGCAGAAGTATCCGCAGCTTGTTCTGAAGGCGGTACTCGAGGGCATGGGCTATGCTGGCGCAGCAAACAACCTCGTGCACCTTTCATATGGTGAAGTTGGCATAGAAGGCAGCGCACTTATAAGCGGAAGGAGGGGCGAATGGATTGGTACGGAAAGGAACTATACAGCCGACGACCTGCTTGAAGAAGTGAAATCAAAGGCGCTTGGAATCATAAATGCAAGCAACAAGATAGATGCTAACTTGCAGGAGGAGGTTGCGGCCAAGGTTGCACTTGGCGCCATAAAATTTGAGTTCCTGCGCATAGCCCCTGAAAAGAAGATAACATTCTCATGGCAGAGAGCCCTCGACTTCGAGAGCAATTCTGGGCCCTATTGCATGTATATGTATGCCAGGGCGATGAGGATCCTGGAGAAGGCTGAAAAGGCCGAGCTTGGCCATGCTGAATACAAAAGTATTGGCAGTGGAATCGAGTTTGAGTTGATAAAACTGATAGGCAAAATGCCAAGCATCGTCGAGAAGGCAGCCAAGGAGCTCAGGCCGGATATGATTGCAGGGTATGCAATTGAACTCTCCACGGCCTTCAGCAAATTCTACGAGACTATGCCGGTCCTCAAAGCTGGCGCCGCGAGGGGCGCAAGGCTCGCCATAACAGCAGCCTTTGCCATAGCAATAAGCAACTCGCTAAGGCTGCTCGGCATAGAAACAGTAGAGAAAATGTAGCTACTTGTTCTGCTCAGCTAACCTTATGTTTGCATCGATCAACTCGAGGGTCTGCTTGAATGCGCGCCTTATGACGCTGCGCATGTTGGATTTTTTGCTGAAAAACTCAACAATATCTTCTCGCTCCCTTTCGCTTGAGATTGAGGCAAGGTCTGTGAGGAAGCTTCTCAGTATGTTGCCGGCTCCTGAATACCTGCTCATCAGCGTCTTCCAATTTTTCTTGGTCCAGCCCCATATAATCTTCTTTCCAACAGGATTAGCTGAGACGGAATTGTGGATTATGTAGGAATCCTGGGGCCTTATGGATTTAGAGAGTGAGAGCGCGAGTGCAGACTTGAGCAGGGCTTTGTCCTTAAATTTGCCAATGGCTCTGATGCAGTGCACCTTTTCGTCAGGCAGGTCCGCCCTGTTGTACATCTCAAGAAGCCTCTTGTATATACGCCTGCCGCCGCTCCATGCTGCGAGCGCATATACCGCGCCCTTTATATTTGGGTCAACCTTTTTGTTGCTGTATGCTTTGGCAAAGAGTTCGGTGGCCATCTTCACTGCCCTGCTGTTTCCTGAAAAGCCTGAGGCAAGCAGCGCAAGATTCCTGAGCTTTGATATAGAAGGCTTTTCATCGCTCTTTGCACGCCAGCCTATGCCGCCAAGCACATTGTTGCTAAACGCCTGCAAAGTGTATGCAACATCTGTATAGTATTTCTTGCCATAAGAGGCAGAGAGCAGCCACATGAGGTGTGAGAGTATGCTTGCGTTGGCGGGGTACTCTGAATCGCCCATATACCTGGTTATGAAATCAAGGTATTCCCTTATCTCTATCTTGCCGGATCTTGCCAGGTCGAAGAGGTCGTTTTCGATGCCCCAGCCGTCTATGCTGCCAATTTTTTTCTCCTTTATCTTTCTTCCTATTTCATCAAGCATCGGTTTTGGATAATGGACCCTATAGAGATAGAGCTGGCCTTTATTTAGCTTTACCCAGCCCCTGATCTTCAGCCGCGCAGTTCTTGAATCAATAAAGATGCTGCCCTCACCGCGTTCTGATATATATTCTATGGGTAGCGGCCACGCTGATCTAGGCTTTGATTCTACGCTTATGGTGTGTTTCTTCTGTACAAGCTTTATCCCGTTTCTGCCTTGCTCGACAACCACAACTGGATAGCCAGGCGTGTTTATCCAGTGGCTCATGAATTCCATTATGCCCTTCCGCCCATGCATCTGCAGAGATGCATTTTGCACAGCCGCCCAGAGGTCCTGCTTTGTAGCGTTTGAGTAGGAATGCCTCTTCAGGTACAAGTGAAGGCCTGCCCTGAATGCTGCGCTCCCTGCATAAGCCTCAAGCATGCGGAGGACGCTGCCGCCCTTCTCATAACTTATTCCATCGAAGATGCTCTCTATCTCCTCCGGCGTCCTTACGGCCACATTTATAGGGTGGGTGTTGCGGAGCTCGTCGAAGCTCAGGGCATATGAGAGTGTACTCGTTGTGTATTCTATCTCCTCATCCCATCCAGGATGTGTTGCATTAATCGCTTTGCTCGACATATAAGTGGCGAAGCTCTCGTTGAGCCAGAGATCATCCCACCATCTCATTGTAACAAGATCGCCGAACCACTGATGCGCTATCTCGTGCGCTATTATTCTTGCAATATTCTGCATATCTGCAACGGATGTCAGCTTTTCGTCAGCAAGCAGATCAACCTCTCTAAAGGTTATTGCACCCCAGTTCTCCATCGCACCGGCAGCAAAGTCAGGCACGGCTATAAGGTCCAGCTTTGGGAGAGGGAACTTTATGCCGAGATAATTCTGATAGTATCTGAGGGACTCCTTTGCGAAGTTCAGGGCCAGCTTGCCGTACTTTATCTTATCTCCTGTTGCGGCAACCCTTATGGTTGTACCCCCAAGCGTGCCTTGAAGGAATTTGAATTCGCCGACACCCATATAGAGCAGGTAGGTTGACATCTTTGGCGTCCTGTAGAACCTTACTGTCTTCTTGTCGCCTTTGTAATCCTCCCTCTTGATAGGCATGTTTGAGATGGCTGAAAGATTCTTCTTTATTGTTATCGAAACGTCGAAGGTGGCCTTGAGGTCTGGCCTATCGAAGCACGGGAAGGCTGCCCTTGCATCTGTAGGCTCGAACTGCGTCGTAAGGATGTATTTTTTCTTTCCGTTGGCATAGTACTCACTCCTATAGAAGCCATACATCTTGCTGTTGTGGATGCCCCTGTAGTCAATCGAGATGCGTATAGGCCCGTAGACTGGTCTTCTTAGAAGCAAGGTTGCGGTCTCGTCTTTCTTGCTAACAAGTATTTTGGCTATTTGCTCTTTGCCGTGCGATGCCACATGCGCAGAAAATAATTCGAGCTCCTTTGCATCGAGAGAGATGCGTCTCGTCTTTTTTACGGCATTTGCCTCTATGCTCACATTGCCTTTGAATGAGAAACCCTCCCGATCTGGCTCAATTGATATGGAGTAATTCATCGGAATAATTAACTTGCTGGAACTGCTGCTCTCCATTTTGCCACCAGTAGAAGGAATTGGTGAGCAAAAAATATAAGGCTAGTGCACATTTCCTTGGCTGATTATAAAAATAAGATCAACCAAAACAATATCTTTAAATATTAGAAAATGGAGAAAAGATATCGTGGGTGGGGATGGAAGTGAGAATATCGCTATCTGAGAGTGAGTTATCTGCAGAAGATCCTGTTCCCGAAAAGCACTTTGGGAAAATGTCAAGTTCTGAGATAAAGGAGGCATTGAAAGCGGACTTTCCGAAAGTGAGCGAAGATCTAATCGAGTATACAATAACCGCAAGGGATGAGAGATGGAAGGTTCTGAAGGCACTCGACGAGCTTGTATATGAGGATCCTCGCTATGCAAAGGCCGCAGCAGCAAGCAAGGAAGCAATAGAAACAATAGAGTGGCTCCAGAGATTGAAGGAGGGATAACCAGCTAGCAGCTTAGTTGGGGGCATCGCAGTGCCTCCAATTTTTTGCAGATATGGCGTATTATCCTATCTGCTCAGGCCTGCTATGGGTGCGGCTTTTTCTCTTCGGCTGCTCGGCGCGCTCAGATTTAACCTCATTTGCATAGATGTACATTCCAACTGAGGATATAACATTTGTAAAGAGGATTGTAAGAAATATAAGGTCAAGGAATCCTGGCACAATGATACCATATGCGGCTGGCAGCGTTGCTACTATTGCGGGCGATAGTCCCCTGCTGACATTGAACTTCACAAGGGTTCTCTCGCTTTCGCCTCTGGCATTGTGGCTGAAGAATTGGTTGAGCATAGGCACGAAAAATGGCCTAAGGAGGAGTACTGCTATAGAGAGTGCCACAGCAATAAGGATGAGGTTTATGCCAAGGCCTTCAGAAGCAAAGAGCATGCCTATGTAGACGAAGAAGAAAGTGCTCACAAAGAATGTTATCTCCTTCTGGTAAGACTTTATAGACCTGAACTCCTTGCTTATGTCGTAGGTATAGGCCTTTATCCAATCTATCTCTGGCAGGTTTGCAAGCGTTATGCTGAATGCAAATACAACAATCGCTCCGCTCATAGAAAGCGCCTGCGCAACGCCATATGTGGCTACGACCATAGTTATAGTGAGCATCCAGCTATACTCTCTACTGTAGCTCTCGAATTTCTTGAGGAGGAAGATCCAGAATGCGGCAGAGGCGATGCCGAGCAATGTGGAGCCGAATATGGCACCAAATACCAAGCCTAAAGCTGAGCCTATAGTGAAGGTATGGAAGACAAGAATGTAAAGAAGCAGGGTTGGGATTATAAGCTGCACAGAATCAGTAGTAATGCTCTCGAAGAGTAGGGATGACCTTAGGTCCTCATTGACCTTGCTGTTCTTAAGCAAGGTAGGCACCACTATTGCGCTTGGGCCTGCAAGCCCGAAGCCAGCTATGAACGAGATTATTGGGCTCCAGTGCGTCGCTACAAGTATTATGAGGCTTAGCACTATGCCGGTGGTTATTGCCAGCGAGAATGTGAATTTAGTTGTGGCTGCGATTACCTTCTGGAGCCTTATGACCTTTATGCTAAGGCCGGCATCGAAAAGCACAAACGCTATCGCTATGCCTTCCACATAAGGCGCAATGCCTGCTATCGTGCTGCCAGGCGATGTGTTTAGTATGTGGAGCACAGGCCCTATGAGAAGCCCAATAATCATAAGAGGCAATATCCCAGCAATCTTGATCCTGTCGAAGAGCGCGTAGAGTATGTAGCCTAGGAAGACAATGCCGGCAAAGAGCAGGAACAGCGTAGTGACACTTATCACCAAATTGCCTCTTCAAAGCCTCATCTGACCGCTCGCGCGGGCAATCCTCCTTTCTTCCATTTCCTCTTTTAGCTTGTTGATTATGTAAAGCATCTTGCGCTCCCTCTGCATCGAAACAAATAGGTACGTCATGTCCTTTGTGTCGTTAGTAGTGAGCACCACTATGTCGCCAGCCCTTACGCGGCCAGCCCTGCCCCTCCTCTGTATGTTCCTTATTTCGTTAGGGATCGGCTCATAGAATATGACAAGGTCTACGGCTGGTATGTCAAGGCCTTCCTCACCTATTGAGCTCGCCACAAGCACGTCGAACTTCTTCTCCCTGAAATCTGCGATAGTCTGCTTCTGCGCCTCTTGGGTTACGCCCTCCCTCTTGCCCACGAAGGCCCTTGCGGCAAAGCCTTTTTTGAGAAGGAGATCAACAAGCATCTTTATCGTCGACCTGTACTGGGCGAAGACTATGGTGCTCTTCCCGCGGTAGGCTGCGAGTTGGTTAAGCAGAGCTTCGGTCTTTGGATGCTCTATGCCGCTTCTCATGGCGCTTTCGGCCATGCTTTTTGCTATGGCTATGTTCCTCTCGCTGAGCAATGAGATGAGGGCCTTGCTCTTTTTCTCCCTTGTACCAAGCCTGTTGAGATAATCGACAAAAGGATAGAGACCCTCTGTTTGGAGGAGGTCATATGCGTGCAGCAAGTTGAGCAGCTTTATGTAGCTCGCAAAAGCGCCGAACCTGAAGTTCTGCGCCTTTATCTTCATTATCTCGTCACCGAGCGCTATGAGCCTGCCCTTTGGTATGTTCTGGAATCTCTTGACATAGAGCAGCCCCATCTTGTTCAGGCTTGTGAGGCTTGCTTGTATCAACGGCTCAAGTAGTGCAGCTATTCTTCCAATCAATGCGGATTTCTCCACGCTTACTATATGAACGTATTTTGGCAATACATAGCCCACCACATCCTTGTCTGCAGAGGTCCTGACTTCTATGTCTTCTATGCTAAGGGCGTTGAGCAGCTTTGATATTTTTTCCTTGTTGCCGCCTGGAGATGCTGTAAGCCCAACAATCTGCACTCCGTGAGTTGTACATTCATTTGCTACATATGTGTACGCGTATCTTCCTACTGCCCTGTGGCATTCATCGAATACCGCGACGCCGAAGTCCTGCATTGAAAAGGCCGCGCTTTTCAGGTCATTTGCAACAGTCTGCGGCGTGGCTACAATGACCTTGGCTCTGGCCTCTGCTTGTGCCCTCGCCTTCCTATTCAGGCTCCCGGTAAGCAGTAGTATGTCATTTGGATCTATCTTCAGCGTGCTTGAGAGGGTAGAGAAATGCTGTTCGCTGAGAGGCTTTGTTGGAGCCAAGAAGAGGGCCCTCTTGCCATTTGCAAGCGCATTAGCTATGGCAAATGCGCCTATGAGGGTCTTGCCAAGACCTGTAGGCAGTATAACAATTGTGTTCCTGCCCTCGAAGATTTTCTTTATTATGTTGAACTGGTATTCGCGGAATTCTATGGTGCTAACATTTATGAAGTTTGCGGCATTACCTAACTTATACCATTCGTCGCCGGGCATATGATTATATAACCTATAACGCTTATAAGTTTTGATGCGTAATAACTAGCGCGCCGCAGTAGCTCAGTGGGAGAGCGTCCGGCTGAAGACCGGAATGTCGTCGGTTCAAATCCGACCTGCGGCAATTGATAAAACGCTTAAGTCCACCGGAGACAATTTCCGCCCACGCTATTTTCACAAGCATGCACCGTTTACGCTGACCTTTTCCAATCTAACAAGGCCATGCCAACGGTTATGATAAGCATCCCTGGAACGAAAGATGCCCACGATGCAGGGTTTATAGCTATTGCATAGAACATTACTGGCAGAAGCTCAAGATCGCTGAGTATGTAGCCTGTTGCGACTGTTCCTTCGCCAAGCGGCGCAAGCAGCTTCATCATCCAGGTTTCTGCGAAAAACGAGAAGAAGAGCATCACCGCAGAAACGGTTATGAGAAGAAGGTAGCTTATGCCAATCTTTGGCAGGATTATGACATTGTAGAGGAGCACGAACATGAAAAGGAAGGCGACAGCCTCTGTTATGGTTATATAGAACATTGTGGCTGTTATGCTCTTTATCCTCAAGGTCGAAAGGTAGTAGAAGTATGTTGCCATGCCGTAAAGGAAAGCCATGAGAAGCCCATATTCGAATAGCTTTGCGTTTATCGCAACAGCCACGTCGCCAAGAACTGCAGACTCCATAATTAGGCCAGCAGCTATGAGCACAGAGCCAATGGCATACAGCGCCATGCCACTCTTCTTCTTCCCAGAGATCCACAGCATTATCACAAAGAAGATTATTTCTGCAGATGCAAACGAGCTTGCGAACTGCACGCCATTCTGATAGATGAGCACGTAAAACACATAGTTGCCGATGCTGTAAAAGAGGCCTGATACCAGCGGGTATATGGCATCCGAAGGTGCATATAAGTGCAGATTCCCCTGCGCAGATGCAAACCTCATCACGCTAAGTATTATGAATATGAGCAGGAAAGAGAAGATCGGCGAATAAGCACCATTATAGTAATTTGCCAGAAAGCTCAGGCTTATATACCATGCGCTGTATAGAAGCGTTGTAAGTATTGCAACTGAGTATGCTACCCCCTTGCCCTGCATGAAAACCCAATTTGTTGCACAGATGGCGCCAAAGCCACAACAACAAAGGTATAAAAACATAAAATATAATAAATATGGAGGTTGGGATTGCACAGATATTAGAATGCGGGCGCAATATGTTGCCTTGTTTGATGGGCATGCGGTCGTAGTCTAGCCTGGTAGGACGCGGCCTTGCCAAGGCTGCAACCCGGGTTCAAATCCCGGCGGCCGCATCATGGTTGTATCTTCTGCTGCCCTGCATCAATCTGAAAAGCAACTCTTTGTTGTCGTTCTCTGCTGCCTTTACATTTTTATGCATGTGGCATTTCTCGCACTCATAGTGTATTATGAAATTCGCCTTATCGTATTCCGCGGAAATCGGTCTCATCATTCCGCCGCATTCCGCAGCTCTGTCGCCTGGATTTATATCAACATGCTTGCTGTAAAGGCAGTTTGGGCAATGGTCCGTGTAGCCATTGCCCTTCACATAAGCGCCACAGTGAGCACATACAAAGTCCTCCTTGCGCTTTTGGAATTTTTTAGGCTCGGGGGCTCGAAGACGGTCTGCGGGCATTTCGGCTTTCTTTTTTGAGTAATTTGCAGCATTATAGTTTGGCATGCTCCTTCGCCCATCAATTATTGCCATAATTTGTTGGCCTCATTCCCGCAAAGGCTGATCCCATCAAGACTCCAAAGAAATCTCCACAAAATTTAGGATTATATCGCAGTCAATATTTATATATTTATTTACGCAACTTTGGTTGTGGCAGGCAGTTTACCAATGCCCATCAACCTCTCCTTTCCGCAAATAATAAAATAGCTTTGTGTCATATATGCTTAGGGATTTTGGGTTTGAAAGTTTGCTGGAGGTTTTGCCTCCTTCAGATGTGGAAAAATGGAATTTAGGGATTTTGTACACCTGCTTGACGGGGAAGGAAGACTCACACATGTGGAGAGGCCTATCAGCAGGGATTATGAAGTTGCAAAATACCTAAAAAAGAATGATGGGAAACCTTTGATCTTTGAAAATGTCACAGGATCAAAGATGCAAATGCCAGTAGTCGGCAACGCATTAAGCAGCATGGATCTTTTATGCAAGGGGTTAGGCATTCCAAAAGAGAAGTGGATAGAATATATAGACAAAGCAATAGAAAATCCGAAAAGTGCTGAGAGTGGAAGCCCTGACTTTGAATACTATGAGCCTGATTTAGACCTCTTACCTATTTTGAAGCATTACCCTTTGGATTTTGGCGCTTATATAACTTCAGGGATAGTTTTTGCAGAGAGGAATGGCGTAAAGAATATCTCCTTCCATAGGCTTGCCAAGATCAGTGAGGATAGGCTTGTAGGCAGGCTGGTAGAGAAGAGGGATTTGCACAGTATGTATGTTGATGCAAAAGAGCATGGGGAGGATGTAGAAATAGCAATCGCAATAGGGAATAATATTGGAGTGATGGTCGCGGCTGCCACAACAGTGGGGAGCGACTTTTATGAGCTTGGAATTGCCGCTGCATTGGAGGATGGGATAAAGGTGACAAGAGCAAAAACAAACCACATAGAGTACCCGATAAGCTCCGAGATAGTTTTAGAGGGCAGGATCCTCCATGATGAGACATCTAAGGAGGGTCCATTTGTAGACCTTACAGAAACATATGATATTGTAAGAGAGCAGCCCGTTTTTGCGATAGAAAAGATAGCGATGCGGAAGAACCCCATATACCAGGCCTTGCTTCCTGGCGGCAACGAGCACAAGATTCTAATGGGCGCTCCAAGAACCCCAACAATTTACAAGGCAATAAAGGAGAGTGGCGTAGATGTAGCAGCTGTTTACCTTACTGAAGGGGGAAGCGGATGGCTTGATGCTGCCATCGCAATAAGGAAGAAAAGCGAGGAGGATCCGAAAAAAGCCATAGAGGCTGCAATAAAAGGCCACAAAAGCCTAAAAAAGATAACGATAGTTGATGACGACATAGATGTGACGAATCCCAATGAGGTGAATTACGCCATTACAATGTATTGGACTGCTGGAAAAGAGAGAATATTCAGCAATGTTAAGGGTTCATCTTTAGACCCGATGGCTACGTCTGACGGCATTGGAAGCAAGCTTGCAATAGATGCGACAAAGCCACTTGACGTACCTAAGGAAAAGATGCTTAAGATGAGAAAGGCAAGCATTGAAAAAGTGGATATATGAGCGAACTTAGCACAGATCAGGAGATCTCTTGGCTTGATGATGTAGATAGCAATGGCATTGTAATCAACCCGAACCACGAGCTTTACGGAAAAAGCATAGCTGGCGCAGACCTAAGAATGCCTGGAGCTGCAGGCTCTACCGTAGGGGCGGATAGGCTTGTAAATTTGGCTATCCATGGGAAGGCGCCGAAGAAGATAATCCTAAAGCGCCCGGATCCGATAACGATGTGGGGCGCGATATTGGGCAAGATAGAGCTAGAGATAAATGGCAGGGAGAAGAAACCAGTCGATATAAGCATGCTTGAAAGGTTAGGCATTGACCCAGAGATTGCGGAGCTGCTTGCTAGGGCTGGTGAGCTTCTTGGCTCAAATGAATTCATACCAGCTGACTATGTGCAGATATCAGGAGTTTCCTACAAGACAATCACCGAGACAGGGCTTGAGCTCAGGAGATATTTCGCAAGCAAGTACAAGTTTAGGGCAAAGAACGTGACAATAAATCCCGCAGGCATGGACATGGAGGATTGGAGGATACAGCACATACCTGAAGAATTTGCAGAAAAGCAGAAGGAGATTATAGATATTTATATAAGAATGGGCGCGCAACCGACAATCACATGCACCCCATATCTTATAAGCTATTCGCAGCCTTTCACAGATGCTTTCCTCTCAGAATCATCAGCTGTCGCCTTTGAAAATTCGATGCTTGCAGTAAGAACAAACAGGGAGGCTGGGCTCAGCACATTACTTTATGCGATTGCGGGCTACGGCCCGCGCTATGGCCTGCATCTGAAGGAAAACAGGAATCCGAGGATGGAGATCAAGCTTGCTACAGAGCTTAAGGGTCTCTCAGATTATGGCCTGCTTGGCTACAAGATGGGCGAATTATCGCAAGGGAGAGTGCCATATATTACGGGCATAAATGGCATGCCAAGCGTAGATGAGGTAAAGCAGCTTGGCGCTGCAGGGGCAGCATCCGGATCTGTGGATTTGTTCCATATAGAGGGTGTAACTCCAGAAGCAAGGTACAAAATGATCGACCTGGGCAACATAGAAGAGAGAGTAGAGGTAGGAAGAAAGGATCTGGATGAGATAAAGGAGAAGCTCAACACAGGCAAAGAAGCCGATATAGACCTTGTTGCATTCGGCTGCCCGCATGCCTCAATAAATGAGATAAAAGAGATAGCCATGCTCATCAAAGGGAAGAAAGTTAAAAAAGGGAAGGAACTGTGGATTTCAACTTCAAGAGCCGTAAAGGAGATAGCCGAAAAGGTTGGATTGGCAGCAATAATAGAAGATGCGGGAGGCCACATAGTAGCAGATACATGCATGGTTGTTTCGCCAATAGAGGATATAGGCTTCAAGACAACTGCAACCAATTCTGGCAAAGCCGCAAAATACCTGCCAAGGTTTTCAAGGCAAAACGTAGTATTCAACACCGCAGAAGAGATTATAAATAAGATCATAGAATAGCAGATGGGGAAGAGGG